>JBPCPS010000074.1:0-23276 GCA_050998915.1 Gemmatimonadaceae bacterium | reverse complement strand
GGATCGCGAGGTCTTTTTCGTTTTCTCACCATCGCGGTCGTCCTGCTCCCCGCGCTCGCGGTGGCGCAGGGAACGGGCACGATTCGCGGCCGCGTCACCGACGCGGCGACAGGTGCGGCTCTGCCTGGAGCTCAGATAAGGATCGACGGGACGACGCTCGGCACCCAGACGGGCAGCGACGGCGCGTACACAGTCACGGGAATCCCGGCTGGATCCCAGTTCATCAGCGCGCGGCGCGTGGGCTACGCCCCTGAGCGAGCCGCGATCTCGCTGGCCGGCGCCGCCGACATCACCCAGAACTTCGCGCTCCGCCCGGCGGCCGTGACGCTGAGTGAAGTGGTCGTGACCGGCGTGGCCGCCCCGACCACCAAGCGTCAGCTCGGCAACACGATCGAAACGGTAGCCGGCGAGCAGATCGCCCGCGCCCCAGGCGTCACCTCCATCGATCAGGCTCTCCAGGGCAAGGTCACCGGCGCGGTCATCTCCGAGAACTCGGGTCAGCCCGGCGGCGGAATCAGCATCCGCCTCCGCGGCACCAACTCCATTTTAGGAGGGGCCGAGCCGCTGTATGTGATCGACGGCGTCATCGTGGACAACTCGTCGGAAGCGCTCATCAGCCTCAGCGGCAACGCGCCGCGCGGCAATCAGGCGCTGAGCAACCGAATGGCCGACTTCGATCCCGGTGATGTCGATCGCATCGAGGTTCTGAAGGGCGCGGCCGCGGCCGCGCTGTACGGGGCGCGCGCTCACGACGGCGTCATCCAGATCTTCACCAAGCGCGGCCAGTCGGGCAGGCCCAACGTCAACGTCAGTACCGATGTGTCGTGGGGCACCACGCCCAAGAAATACGATCAGAACATGCATCCCAACGCCGGCATCCAGGACGTGGCTTTCGGCGATGCACTCCCGGATGGAACGCGCCCGGTGCTGGGACAGCCGATCCGGCGGTACGACATCCAGGACCAGATCTTTCAGACTGCGATGAGCAGCAACACGCGCATCTCGGTAGCGGGCGGCAACGAAGGTACCTCATACTACCTCGGCGGCGGCTACCAGAAGGAAGAAGGGATCATTCGCCCGACCGACTACGAGCGCACCAACATTCGGGCCAACATCACGCAGCGCATCTCGAGCAAGGTCGAAGTCGGACTGCGGGGCAACTACATCAACTCACTCGCCCATTACATCCCGGAGGGAGAGCAAACGCCGGGAACGTTGACCAGCATCGTCTTCACACCTACGTCCATCAATCCGGCTTTCAACGAAGCGCTCGGGCGGTACCCGTTCAATCCCCTGCTCGGCGCCAACCCGCTCGACGTGATCGAAAACTGGTCCGCGCCCGAGAAGGTGACGCGAATGCTCGGGGGCGTAGACGCCACCTGGCGGCCGCTCGCTTCCCTGACGGTCAAGTACATGATCGGGATGGACGACTACCGGCGCGAAGCGAACTACTACCAGCCGCCGTTTTCCACGAGCACGACGTTTCTTGGGTCGATCCAGAACCCGGTGCAGTTCAGCCGCCTGTTCAACAACGATCTCACGGCGAGCCATGCCTGGACCAGGAATCCAAGTCTGACGCTCAACACTTCGGCCGGATTCCGCTATACGTCCGACAAGAACGAAACCATCAGGTCAGCTTCGCAGCCAGGCCCGGGCCAGACGCTCGTCGGCGGTCCGTCTCAGACGGCGACACAAAGCCGCACGGAGCTCCGCACCGTTGGCTGGTACCTCGAGGAGCGCGCCAGTCTTCAGGACCGCCTCTTCCTCACCGCCGGCGTCAACTGGGACGCTTCCTCCGCGTTTGGAGCGGACGAGCGCGTGCAGATGTTCCCGAGACTGGGGCTGTCGTACGTAGTCGATCAGGAGTCATGGTTTGAAAGGAGCCTCGGAAACTTTCTGAGCTCGCTTCGTCTCCGCGCAGCCTACGGCCAGACCGGGGGCCAGCCGCCGGGGCTGTACTCGCGGTTCGCGAACTACAACAACGTGCAGTTCAGCGCCAAGCCCGGACTGGTCGCAAGCTTGGCGGCGAGCAACCCCGACCTGAGACCTGAGCGGCAGCGCGAATACGAAGGAGGATTCGACGCCGGCTTCTTCAACGACCGCGCGAACATCGAGTTCAGCTACTACGACAAGAAGACGCACGACCTCGTTCTCAGCGTCCCGCTGCAGCCCAGCAGCGGCTTCTCCAGCCAGTTCCAGAACATCGGAAGCCTCTCGAACAAGGGTGTCGAGCTGGCGCTGAACACGATCAACATGAACAGGCCGAATTTCTCCTGGCGCACGCGGTTCACTTACTCGGCGAACCGGAACAAGGTCACCAAGCTCGTGGCGGCCACGGACTCGCTGACCTTCGATTACCTGAACGCGGTGATCATCGGACAGCCCATCGGTGTGTACTTCGGCGGTACGTATGCCCGGACAGCTGATGGAAAGCGCGCGTACAAGAACTTCAACAACCCGAGCACCCCGACCATTCCGAACGACAGCCTGATGCTGCCGTACAGGGAGACCGTCACCCTGGCCAACGGAACCGTCGTCAATGCCCGCCGCATCATCGGCGATCCCAACCCCGATTTCGTGGCGACGCTCGGCAACGATTTCGACATTGGCGATCGGGTCACGGTGAGCATTTTGTTCGACGGCCGATTCGGTAACGATGTCGCGAACTTCTCGCGCCGTATTCAGGAGCTGTTCGGCGTGTCGAAGATCACCGAGCGGGAGATCACCGGAGACACCGTCCAGCGCACCTTCTCCGGCAACATCAGCGGACGCAGCCTGATCTACGAGGAGTACATCGAGGACGGGAGCTACGTGAAGCTCCGGGAGATCGCGGTGCAGTTCGCGCTCGCCCCGGGGATGGTCAGGATGCTCGGTGCGCGCGGCGCGACGCTGCGCCTGTCCGGCCGTAACCTGATAACCTGGACCGATTACTCCGGGCTGGATCCGGAGACGAACATGTTCTCGGCGAGCACGGTGTCGCGAGGGGTGGACTTCGGAACCAGTCCGCTCCCTCGGCAGTTCGCGATCGGCGTGTCCCTCAACTACTAGGTGAGCGAATGAGATACTCAAAGAGACTCGCTCTGGTCGCCGCGCTCACCTTGGGTGTGACCGCTTGTGATCTCGAGCTGACCAATCCAAACAGTCCCACGGAAGAAGCGGTAATCACCAACACCAACGGCCTCCTCGCGGTCGCCGTCGGCATGCAGGCGCAGTTCGCGTTCACGGTCGACGACTACATGGTCACCAACTCCCTCGTGACGGACGAATGGGGAACGCGGACGGCTTCGCTCATCTCGTACCAGTCGCTGTTGACGGGTCAGAACTTCGATCCCGGCTACGACGTGGTTAGGGCTCCGTGGGCGAACTCGTACAATGTGATCAAGTCCGCCAATACCGTCCTCGCCGGCGCCGACCAGGTCGACATGTCGCCCGCGCTGCGGGCGGGAACGGTGGCCACGGCCAAGCTGTTCAAGGCGATGGCACTCGGCATGATGCTGCAGCAGTACGAGAAGGTCATAATCACGATCTCGACGGAAGGCTCCACGCCCCAGCCGCGGGCCGTAGTGCTCGACACGGTTCTCACGCTGCTTGAATCCGCCCGGTCGGACATCTCCGGATTCACGGACGCGAGCCTTGCCGAGTATCGCAACAGGGTTGCCGCGGCCGGATTCGATCTACGCAACACCATCGACGCCATGCTGGCGCGGTACTACCTGATTGCCGGTCAGTACGCCAACGCCATCACCGCGTCGGACCGGGTGAGCAGAACAATCCTGTCAGTGCTCCCGTTTCCCGCACCCGACCGAAATCCTATCAACAACATCGCGTTCGGGCTGAACTACGTGGCCGGTTTACGCAGCTTCGCGAGCCAGGCCGAAGCGGGGGATCTCCGTCCCAACTACTGGCTGCAGACGACGGTCGCAGGTCCGGCCGCCAACCCGCCCGATACTCTTCTCTATTTTCTGCGAAAGTACTCGACACAGAACGAATCCTTCCCGCTGTACCTCCCGGACGAGATGAAGCTGATCAAGGCCGAGGCTCTGGCGCGCACGAACGATCTGGTCGGCGCCATGATACTCGTCAATCAGGTGCGCACCCAGACCAGTTCTACCGTTGACGAGCCGGTCGCCGGGCTGCCGCCAATCGTGCTGGTAACCCAGGCGCAGGTTCTCGCCGAGATCGCGCGACAGCGGCGATACGAGTTGTACGAGCAGGGGCTACGGTGGGAGGACACCCGTCGCTTCGGCACCGCGGTGACCACGACGCCGACTTTCACGTGGCTGCCTATCCCCACACGGGAGTGCGATTTCAATCCGGCGAACCCGTGCGGATAACTAGCTGTTGGCTGTTGGCTATTGGCTGTTGGTGAACGCGAACAGCCCCCGTCGAAAGACGGGGGCTGTTTTCATTTGGCGTACTTGGCCGGGTCCTTCTGAAACTCGCGCATGCACTGGTCGGAGCAGAAGTAGTACGTCTTGCCCTGAAACTCGGCCTTCCCTTCCGCGGATTCGGGCAGCACGACCATCCCGCACACCGGGTCTTTGGGATCTGTCATTCGCACTCCAATTGTAGGTAGCTCCTGTGCCTGCAACAGCCACGCCAACAGCTAATAGCCAACAGCCAATAGCCAATAGCCAACAGCCAGTAGCGCTTTTGGTCCTGGTCAGTGAAAATCATGCGACTGGTGCGCCAGCCCCTTCACCTTGAGCTCCCGGAACTTCTCCCCCACGACGTTCATCACCGCGCCGTCCCGCTCGAACCGGCCGCGTACCATGATGAACGTCGCGAACTTCACCGGCTCGGCGAACTCGTCCACCAGCTTGCTCGGCACGATGATGTTCATGAAGCCGTGCTCGTCCTCGAGCAGCAGGAAGATCGTTCCGCCCGCGCTCTCCGGCCGCTGCCGCACCGTGACCAGCCCGGCCACGAGCACGATGTCTTTGTGCTTGAGCTTCGCGAAGTCCCGGCTACCTACCACTCCCGCGCCGCTCAGCCTGGGCCGCAGATGCTCCATCGGGTGCCCGCGCGCGCTCAGACCCAGCGCGAAGTAATCCATGAAAATCAGATCGCGCTGGCTCAGCGGGCGCGGCGAGTTCATCCCGTTCCCCGCCGGCGCCAGCGGCAGCGAATCACCCGCCACACGCAGCGCCTCCCACGTCGCGCACCGCCGGTCCTGCTCCCACACCGCGAACACGTCGGCGCGAGCGAGCGTCAACGCTTCGGCGCGCGTGAGCTCGCACCGGCGTACGACGTCTTCTATCGAAGTGAACGGCGTTATGGCGCGCGCCGCCCGCAAACGCTCGATCACCTTGTCGGCCAGTCCGCGCACGTGTCGCCAGCCGACTCTCAACGCCGACTTCGAGAAATCGGCGGTCTCTTCCACCGTGCACTCCCAGTCGCCGTCGCGCATGCACGGCTGCCGCACCTCCACGCCGTGCCGCCGCGCGTCGTGGATCAGCGTCGACGGTGGATAGAAGCCCATCGGCCACGAGTTCAGGATCCCCATGTAGAACTCGGCGGGATAATGCGCCTTGAGATACGCCGACGCGTACGCGATTAGCGCGAAGCTCCAGGCGTGTGACTCCGGAAATCCGTAGTTCGCGAAGCTGATGAGATCGTCGGTGATCCGGGTCGCGACCTCCGGCTTCACGTCATTGGCGATCATCCTGAGTCGCAGCTTCTCCAGCACCGCCTCGAGCTTTCCCTTCTTGCGGATGTTGCCCATCGTGCGGCGGAGTTGGTCCGCCTCCGCGGCGGAGAATCCGCCAAGCGCCATGGAGATGGACATCGCCTGCTCCTGGAAGATCGGAATGCCGTAGGTGCGCTCCAGGATCGGTCTCAACCGCTCGTCGGCGTAATGCACTTCTTCGCGCCCCAGCCGGCGATTGGTGTACGGATGCACGAACTTCGCCTGGATCGGGCCGGGGCGGATCAGCGCTATCTGCACCACGATGTCGTACAGCCGCTCGGGCTTCGTGTGCAGTATCGACGCGATCTGCGCGCGGCTCTCGATCTGGAACGTGCCGATGGTCTCGCCGCTTGCGATCAGATCGTACGTCTTCCTGTCGTTCACCGGCAGACGATAGATCTCCGGGCGGGTGCCGGTGCGCCTCTCGATCGCATCGAACGAGCGCCGCACCAGCGACAGCGCGCCGAGCCCGAGGAAATCGAACTTCGGCACGCCGACGGCGTCGAGATCGTCCTTGTCGAACTGGATGATCGTGCGCCCCATCGTCGTGTGCTCGATGGGCATGTAGTCGCCGAGCGCCGCGGACGAGAGCACGAACCCACCCACGTGCGTCGAGCGCAGCCGCGGCAATCCCTCGAAGGTCCGCACAGCGCGCAGCAAGGCGCGCCCGCGCGGCGTGTCCAGGTCGAGAGAGAACCGCTTCGCGAGCCCGTTCTGCATGTGCCCCGCGCCGGCGTCCGGATCGAATCGGTGCAGCCGCTTGGATATCTCGCCGGACTGCTCGGGCGGATATCCGAGCGCGCGCATCGAGTCGAGCACCGCGTTCGGCGCGCGGTACGTCTGCACTATGCAAGTGATCGCCGAGTGCTCGCGCGCGTACCTGCCGTACACGTAGTCGAGCACCTCCTCGCGGCGGTCGTGCTCGATGTCGAGATCGATGTCTGGCGCTTCCGTCTGTCCGTCCACGCGGATCTCGGAGAGGAAGCGCTCGAACAGCAGCCCGTTCATCACGGGATCGACTGCCGTGATGCCGAGGCAGTACGCCACCGCGGAGTTGGCCGCGCTGCCGCGTCCCTGACAGAGAATTCCCTTGTGCCGCGCGAATCGCACGGCGTCCCACATCACGAGAAAGAATCCCGAGAAGCCGAGCCGCGCGATCACGCCGAGCTCGTGCTCGAGCTGTGCCTGCTCCCTGGGCATGATCTTCCCCCACCGCTGATGCGCGCCTTCCAACGCGTTGCGCCGCAGGAACTCGTCGTCGGTGAGCCCGTCGTGCCTGGGGAAGCCCGGCAGCGGCGGGCGCAGCCAGCCGAGCTTGAAGTCGCACTCGCCGGAGATTCGCTCGCTCTCCGCGATTCCCTGCTCGCGTCCGGCCCAGCGCTTGCCGATCTCTTCCGGCGGATGCAGCCGCCATTCGCCGTTGGGGTGCAGCACTCCCTTCGCGAGCGCGGTGTCCAGATCCATGTCGAAGCGCAGCGCGGTGAGCATGTCGTGCACCAGCCGCGTGTGACTGTCGATGTAGCGCGCGTCCTGGCAGACCACCCATGGCACGTTACACTGCCCGGCCACCTCGATGAGCGCGCCCGCGAGCGCGGCTTCGTCTCCGCCGGTGTGGTGCAGCTGCACTTCGACCGCGAGCCTGTCGTTGAAGACATCGCGCCAGCGCGACAGCGCGTACAGCGCTTCACTTTTTCTCTCGGAGAGAATCAGCGAAGCGATCTCCCCGCTCGCTGGTCCGGTGAGCGCGTGCAGCCCTGCGCTGCGTTCGGCGACATGGCTCCACGTCAGCCGCGGGCGGCCGCGGGTGTGCTTGATCGTGCTCTTGTCCCAAAGGCGAAGATCGCCTACCCGCGAGCGCGTGACGAGCGCGGCCAGGTTGTGGAACCCCTCTTCCGTCCGCGCCAGAAACGCGGCGGTCTGTCCCTCGACGTTGAACTCGGCGCCGATGACCGGCTTGATGTTCTGCCGCCAGGCCTCTTCAGCGAAACGGACCACTCCGCCGAGGTCGGCGGTGTCGGTCAGCCCGAGCGAGGAGTAACCCAGATGGGCGGCGAAGGCGGCGAGCTTCTCGGGGGTGAGGCTGCCGTCGCCGAACGAGAATCCGGAGTGCGCCCGGAGCTCGGCGAAGCGTGGAGGCATGGTCGGAGCATAGCCCGAACAAACACCGAAAACAAGGGCGCTAGCGGCTGTTGGCTCTTGGCTATCGGTTACCTCTCTCCCGGCGTCGCCCGGGAGGCTATTCCGGCATCTTCCCGAGTACTTCCTCTACCTCCTGCGAGGGAAGCAGCGCGGAAATTTTTCGCTGGAGCACCCGGAATTTTGCCGCGAGCTCAGCGTCACCGGCAAATCCACGGTGCTCGTGGAACCTCGCCTGCATCTCCAGCATTGCTTCTTCATCATGCGTGAAGCCGAACGACTGATTGTACAGTGCCATGGCCGCCACCGCGTGCCGTTTCTGCTCGAACGTGACCCGGCGATTCGGTCCGAAGGGGCGCCCGTCTGCGGCCCACTCCGCCGTGATGCTGAGATCACCGGAGTACTGAATCCACTCTTCGTCGCTCAGCGCGGGCTGCGGGTCGTCGGACATCGCGTCATAATATCACACGCGCACCATTACCTGGAAAGCTAGATTCGTCGGATGCTCGATCTCTCCAAGGCGCGTGTTCTCGTAACCGGTGGCGCCGGCTTCATCGGCAGCGGCCTCATTTGGGGGCTAAACCAGCGCGGCTGCGACTCGATCGTCGTCGTGGATTTCCTCGAACAGAGCGACAAATGGCGGCATCTGCGCGCACTGAGGTTCGAGGATTACGTCGAAGCCGACCAGCTCGCCGATCAGCTGTGCAACGACCGGCTCGGCAAGTTCGATCTCGTGCTGCACATGGGCGCGTGCTCGTCCACGACCGAGACCGACGCGGCGTATCTCATTCGCAACAACTACCAGTACACCAAGGACCTCGCCAAGTATTCGCTGAAGTCCGGCGCGCGGTTCGTGTACGCGTCGTCGGCAGCCACGTACGGCGACGGCTCCGCGGGGATGAACGATTCATCCGATCTCGCTTATCTCCACACGCTGCGCCCGCTCAACATGTACGGCTACTCGAAACACCTGTTCGACGTGCACGCGGCGCACGAGGGCTGGCTTGGGAAAATCGCGGGACTCAAGTACTTCAACGTGTTCGGGCCTAACGAAGATCATAAGGGGGACATGCGGAGCCTGGTTAACAAGGCGTACGGGCAAGTGGCGGAGACCGGCCGCATCAAGCTGTTCAACAGTCATCGTGCGGAGTACGGCCACGGCGAGCAGCAGCGCGACTTTCTCTACGTGAAGGATGCTGTGGACATGACGCTCCACGTCGCGGCCGGCGGACACAGCGGGCTGTTCAACATCGGCTCCGGCACCGCGAGCACATGGAACTCCCTCGCGAAGGCGATTTTCTCCGCCCTCGGCAAGGACCCGAAGATCGAATACTTCGACATGCCGGAGGACCTGAGGGAGAAGTACCAGTATTTCACGCGGGCGGACATTACGCGACTGCGGAAAACGGGATACGCCAGCGACGTCGTTCCTCTCGCGGATGCGGTTGGGGATTACGTCCGGAACTATCTCGTTTCGGGGAAACACCTGGGGGGATAAGAAAAGCGGAGCGCGGTGTGCGTTTACCGTGTAACAGTTTTGTCCGTAAGGACGTAACGGCGGTGGGAACAGAATGGAGTTCCCGCCGCCTCTTACGTCCTAACGGATAACGTTCTAACGGGTAACGCACACCGCGCTCCGTTTAATCCCACCATCCGTGCAGGTACCAGTCGTTCCGCCGTACATCACGGTAAATCCAAACCATGGCTCCCTCGCGTGTTACACACCTGAAATATTCCCGCGCGAAGTGGTCTCCCTCCCATTCTCCTCCGGAAACCCGCTCCGGCCCCAGCGCCGACAAAACAACAACCCACTCTCCTGCTTCACGATACCGGGCCGGTACGTGGTGATCGCGCCGGTGCTCGGTCAGCACCGTGATGCTCCGCGGTTCGGGCAACATCTGCAGAGTCAGCTCCGGAACCGGCTCGACGTTCCCGGAGCGAAACGCCAGCCGCGGCCGCGCCGCTTCGCCGGGCTCCTGCGGAACCCACCGCGTGCGCCGCTCCAGCAGCGGATGCGAGGAATTACTCGGCACTACGATGATCGCGCCCTGATCGTCCAGCATCTGCGCGATCGTCTCCTCCGTCGCGCGCGCGGTCGCGAAGCCGCGATCGAACAGATCCCCCTGCCGCTCGGCGTGCGCCACCACCGCCTCGACGCGCAGAGAGATCCCCGTGACCGCGTCGGCCAGCCGGATCTTCTCGAGCTCGGCACGCACCAGCCGCATCCACGCCTTCTGGCTCGACGTCGCGCGCGCGGGACGCAGCCGGTGCTCGGCAGTCGACCTGTTCGCCAGCGAGAACGCGAGCGCCATCTCCCGCGCGCCCTCGCCGCGCCCGGTGAGCGCAGTACAAACGTTGCCCATGAGCGAGTTGATCACGAACAGCAATCGTTCCGGATCGCGCAGCGTGTATTCGACCCATTCGAACGAAGCGCTCGGCAGGTTGCGCGGCATCTCCGTGAACAGCCGCCGCTTGTCGTCCGCGCGCGCGAGGTGCCAGAGCTTGCTTCCCTCGCTCCCAAATCGGACTTCTATTGATTGATGGTCGAGCGCCGCAAGATCGCCGCACGTCTCGATCCCCACCGCGAGCAGCATCGCGAACAGCTGGTCGGACGGATTCAGCAACTCTATCGCGAGCGGAGCAATGAATTTCGCATCGTCACCGGCAGCCACCGTCATGACCCTGGGCGTGGGCTGCACGGACTTTGTCCTTGCCGCCAGCTCGGCGGCGACGGGAGTCAGAGCGATCCCTGCCCTGGCCCGTGAGAAGCCGGACTCCGCTACGCTGTCCAGTAGCGAGTCCGCGATCTCGCGCGCCGGCAGGCTCCGCGCGTCCGCCCAGATCACGCCGCGCGTGCCGAGCGCCAGTCGCGGAACGATATCCAGCAGCGGCGGCGCAAGCCGCGATAACTTCTCGGCCGGCGCGCCAGGCACCGCAACGCACACTACACTCACGTCATGACTACCCGGTTCAAGATCTGCTGCATGCAAAACGTCGAAGAAGCGCGGCTCGCAGTTGACCACGGCGCCTCCGCGCTCGGCTTCGTCTCCGCCATGCCGAGCGGGTTCGGTCCGATCGGCGACGATCTGATCGCGCGGATCATCGCCACCGTTCCGCCCCACGTCGCGACTTTCCTGCTGACCTGCGCGACGGATGCGGGAACGATCATGAACCAGCAGCGCCGCACCGGCGCCAACACGCTCCAGCTCGTCGACGAGGTGAGCATCGGCATGTATGCCGTGCTGCGCGACGCGCTCCCGAACGTGTCCCTCGTGCAGGTCATCCACGTCGAGGGCGAAAAGTCCGTTCGCGACGCTGCCTCTGTCGCGCCGCACGTGGACGCGATCCTGCTCGATTCCGGCAATCCGTCGCTCAAGATCAAGGAGCTCGGCGGCACGGGGCGCGTGCACGACTGGGCGATCAGCCGCCGCATCCGCGAGGAGGTCGAAGTGCCGGTATTTCTAGCCGGCGGCCTGCGCGCCGAGAACGTCGGCGAAGCCATCGCGAGCGTCCGGCCGTACGCGGTGGACGTGTGCACGGGGCTGCGCACCGACGGCGCGCTCGATCCCGTGAAGCTCGAGCATTTCGTCACCGCGGTGCGCGCTGCCGCCTAGCCTTCTTCCCGGCTCCCGACAGCACCCCGCGACGATCCACAATTCCGGAATCGAGCGCGTTGCGAAGCGCATGCTGCGACACCGGCAGCACCAGCTCGGTCTTCGCGCTCCAACCCAGCGAGTGCGCGTGCACGAGAATCCGCGCGCGGCGAACCCGGGCCGGCTCGCCGAACGGGCTTGCATCCCAGTCGTAGCCGCGCGGCAGGATGCTCGACGTGAGTCGCAGACTCGCCATCGCCGCATGCGGAGTGAGCACCACGAAAGCTCCGCCGCCCTCACGCACCGCGCGTGAGAGCCGAACGGTCTCCGTGGCATCCGGCTCGAGGCCGGAAAGCACGACCAGCGCGAACCCGCCGCAGCGCAGCAGCTCCTCGGTGCCGCGCAAAGCGGTTTTCCTCGATGTCGGCCTGACGAGCAGCGGTCCTTCTTTCCAGTACGGACCTGAGATGCAGCCGAGGCCGTCTATCCAGGCGGAGCGCTCACCGGCGGACACTGCTTTCTGAGCGGCGGCGGTCAGGATCGCCGTCGCCCCTCCTTTGGGAAGCCAGACTGTGAGCCGGGCGCGCGGGAGACCCCCGCCGGGAAGGATCTTGTCCAGGCCCGCGATCCCCGTGGCCACCGGCTCCGCCGTCCGGTGGGTGAGCGGGGTGGCGTCCGGGAACCGCTGCTCCAAGAGCTGGCGAAGGGCGGGAAGCGCGGACATACCCTCAGCATAGCCCGAAGAAAGACCGAAAACAAGGGGCGAGAACCCGCGCGCCCGCGCGGCGTTTTGTTCGTACCCTTGCAGGCTACTGAAACACGCCATCAGAATAGCGCTCCCCATAAGAACAGGAGCGCTCGATGACGAGCAGGTTCGCTTTCCTTGCCGCCTTCCTCGCAGTTACGGCGGCGGATGTCAGAGCACAAACCTCACGCGACGCTCTCGACGTCGATCCGCGGCACCACCAGGTGCTTTTCGAAAACGATTACGTCCGGGTCTTCCGGGCGCTCGCCGGCGGCGGCGCGCGCAGCCCGATGCACACTCATCCGCATCGCGTCCTGGTCAGCCTCGGCACAACGCGGCTCAGAATGACGCTCCCGAACGGAACCAATCCCGTTTGGGATTTCATGCCGGGCCAGGTAGCCTGGATGCCGGCGGATGAGCACGCGTGGGAGCTGGTGGCCGGAGCGGTGCACGTGATCGGCGTGGAAATCAAGAGGCCCGCACCGGCGTCATTCGCTCCACTCCCCGCGACGGATGCCGTAACCGCGGATCCCGAGCACCATCAGGTCGTTCTCGACAACGACCACGTTCGCGTGATGTCGGGGCTCGCATCGGAAGGCGCACGCAGCCCGATGCACAGTCACTCCATGAACATGGTGATCGTCAGCCTGGGTCGTGTGCGACTGCGCCTAGCCGCGCAGGATGCTCCGGCGCCGGTCATCATCGATCTGACGCCGGGGCAGGTCATGTGGTTCGACCCGGGAGCTCACTCCTGGGAGATACTCGCAGGGCAGCACAACGCCTTCGCAGTCGAGGTGAAGGCGTCCCGCCGATGACGCATGCTCAATAGAATCGAAAACGCCGCGCACTCGCGCGGCGTTTTCAGCTAGGAGCAGCCAGCTACGAGCCCCATGTTTCTAAGCCCGTAGCTGGTAGCTTCAAGCTGGCAGCTCTTAGCTTGGCAGGTCTCAGTTGCAGTTCTCCCATCTAGGCCACGGATGCCCCACAACGTCCTAATGGAAGCCGAATTCCTCCTCCGGGTAATCCTCGCCGCCGTGTTCTCGGCGGCCCTGGGTTGGGAGCGCGAGCGCGCGGGCAAGCCGGCGGGGTTCCGCACTCATGTAGTTGTCGGCGTCACCGCGTCGCTGTTCGTCATCACGGGGATCCTCGCGGTCGAGCACTACGGCCCCTCCGAGGGCGTGACCGTGGACCCCACGCGCACGATCCACGCGATCGCCGTCGGTATCGGCTTTCTCGGCGCCGGCTTGGTGGTATTTTCCCCCAAGGACGACCGGGTGAGAGGGCTTACAACCGCCGCCTCCGTCTGGGGAACCGCCGCAGTGGGGGCCGCGACCGGTTACGGCCTGTATCTGCTGGCGAGCGGGACCACTGTGATCCTGCTGGTCGTGCTGAACAAGATGATCAGCCTCGACGTCTCGATCGACGCGATTGAGGACAAGCGCCACACAGGAGAGTTCAAAGGACCGCTGGGAGGCGACAACGACTCTTAATCGACCGCGAATTGGCCGGGCATATGCAGGTCGAAGGTGTAACCCCAGCATGGAGATTCCATGAACCAGATCCGTTCGACTAGAAGTGTGGCAACTCTTGTCGCCGGCGCGTTGCTCGTGGTCAACGCCTGCAACAGCTATTCGACAGACCCGGCCACGGACCTGCTAGTACAGACCGCACAAACCGTGTACGAAATCCCGGCAGGATCGAGCTCGTTGACCATCCATGCGACGGTGACCAATACCCTCGATGAAACTCTGCTGCTGGACGGCCTGGGACGCGATTTTCTCCGCCTCGAAAAGCGAGTAGGAGATTCGTGGCGGCTAGCGTACTCTCCCGCCTATATCCTCCGTGTTCCAGAAATCGAACTACCGTTCGGCGCCGCACGCCAAACACCGATCGGGTTGTCCTTCGGCAACGAGTTCAACACCGCCCCCAAATTTGTATATGAGGTCCCTGGCACCTATCGCGCGGTATTCGCCTTCCGTACTGCAGGGGGCAAGGACCTGCCGGTTTACTCCAATGACTTCGAGCTTCGACTGGCACAATAACCTGGGCCTCTGGACCCCTCCCGTTTCGGGAAAACCACGTTCATGTTACGGAAGAAAGCTCCTGGCTGTTGGGCGCTTGGTTAAGCCAATAGCCAACAGCCAAGAGCCAACGGCAATTGACCGGGCACGGCGTCCGGCCGATCCATGCAGCAGAGGAGGCATGATCGTCATATGAGGGAATATCACAGCGGGGACATACGTAACATCGCAGTCGTCGGACACGGAGCGAGCGGGAAGACCACTTTGGTCGACGCGCTCGCTTTCGTTTCGGGGTCCAGCAAGCGGCACGGATCCGTGCGCGACGGCTCCGCGCTCACGGATTTCTCACCCGAGGAAGTCGACCGCGGCTTCTCCATCTCACTCGGCTGCGCGCACGCCGAATGGATGGACACGAAGATCAATCTGCTCGACACGCCGGGTTATCTCGACTTCCAGAGCGACGCCATCGCGGGAATCGCCGCGGCCGACGGCGCGCTCCTGGTCGTGAGCGGTGCTTCCGGCGTGGAAGTCGGCACTGAGCGGATGTTCCGCGAAGCGATCCGCCGCCGCGATCCGGTGCTCGTCGTCGTGTCCATGATGGACAAGGAGCACGCCTCTTTCGAATCCGTGTGGGAGGAGATCAAGAAACGGCTCGACTCCCGAGTGATTCCCGTGGAGGTGCCCATCGGCGAAGGAGGAAACTTCCACGGCATATTGAATCTGTTCGACAAAAAGGCGCATCTGTTCAAGAAGGGGACGAAGACCGGCGATTATACCGAGGTCGACGTCCCCGACGAGCATCGGGCGCTGTTCGACCAGTATTACGAGCAGCTGATCGAGACGATCGCCGCGACCGACGACACGTTGCTCGAGCGCTATCTCAACGGCGAGGAGATCTCCCGCGCGGACGCGCTCAACGCGATGAAGGAAGGAATGAAGCGCGGCGAGCTATTCCCGCTCTTCTGCTGCTCGTCCGAGCTGACGTACGGGACGCAGGCGCTGCTCACCCAGATCGTCGAGCTGATGCCGTCGGCGTACGAGATGGAAGAGCTGCACGCGTTCGTCGGTGCCGAGGGCGCCAGGACCGTCGAGATTCACGCCAACGACGACGCGCCGCTCACGGCGCTCGTGTTCAAGACGGCGTCCGAGCCGCACGTGGGCGACGTGCTGTACTTCCGCACTTTCTCCGGAACGCTGCGCAACGGCCAGGACGTATACAACGCCACCCGCGACGTCGGCGAGAAGATGGCGCACCTGGCGATCGCGCAGGGACGCGAGCGGCTCGAGGTCCCGATGCTCCACCCCGGTGACATCGGCTGCGTCGCGAAGCTTAAAAACACGCACACCAACGACACGCTCTCGACGCGCGAGCACCCGGTGCGGCTGCCACAGATCGAGTTCCCGCATCCGCGCGTCTCGTTCGCCGTGCACGCGACTGCGCGCGCCGAGGAGGAGAAGCTGCAGCAGGCGCTGCACCGGATGCACGACGAGGACCCGTCCTTCGAGACGCACTACAACTCCGAGACGCACGAGACGATCGTGTCCGGGCTGGGCGAGCGACATCTCGAGGTCAGTCTCGCCAAGCTGAAGCGCAAGTACGGCGTCGGAGCGGAGCTGACGAAGCCGAAGATCGCGTACCGCGAGACGATCGTCGCCAAAGCCGACGGTCAGGGCCGGCATAAGAAGCAGAGCGGCGGCCGCGGACAGTTTGGCGACTGCTGGATCCGTATGTCGCCTGCGCCACGGGGTCGCGGCTACAACTTCGTGAACTCCATCGTTGGCGGTTCCATTCCATCGAAGTACATCCCCGCGGTCGACAAGGGAATTCAGGAGGCTTCGGTGCGCGGCGTGCTCGCCGGCTACCCGATGGTGGACTTCGAGGTCGAGGTGTACGACGGCTCGTACCACTCGGTGGATTCGAGCGAGCAGTCGTTCAAGATGGCGGGCATCCAGGCGTTCAACACAGTCGCGTCCAAGTGCAAGCCGGTGCTGCTGGAGCCGCTCGACCAGGTGGAGATCACGACGCCCGACGAATACATGGGTGACGTGCTCGGCGCAATCTCGGCGCGCCGCGGCCACATTCTTGGCACCGAAGCGTCCCAGGACACCGGCACGGTGATCCGCGCGGTGGTGCCGCAGGCCGAGCTGCACGGCTTCGCGACCGAGGTTCAATCCATGACCCACGGCTACGGCGGCTTCAGGCAACGCTTCCACGGCTACGAGCAGATGCCGAGCGAGGCCACGCACGGCGTGATCGAAGAGGCCCGCGCCAATGGGGCACATACGAAGGTGCACGCGCACGCTTAGCATCCGGTGCGTTGTGACGGTTCGAGGCAAGCACCCTCTTCGCGCGCTACGCCCGCAAACTGCGCGGGCGAAGACGCGCGCTGCGAGGGTGCTTGCCCCGAACCGTCACTCGGAGGCGTAGGCGACGCAGGGGACACAGGTGGGCCGGCAACCCCGCGCACCGTGGTGAATCGTGCGCTGGCGGACGCGACGATGTTGCTCCACTTCGCGTTCATAGCGTTCGTGGTGCTCGGCGGACTGCTCGCGCTGCGTTGGAGGCGGATGCTGTGGGTTCATCTGCCCGCGGCTGCGTGGGGACTGCTCATCGAGCTGCGCGGTTGGACGTGCCCGCTCACGCCCTTGGAAAATCACTTCCGCCGCCTCGGCGGAGAGGCCGGCTACACGGGCGGCTTCATCCAGCGATACCTCGAGCCCGTGATCTACCCGCCGGGGCTTTCCGCGCCGACGCAGCTCGGGCTGGCCGCTTTCGTTCTGCTGGTGAACGTGGCCGTGTACTCGCTCGTGTTCCGCCGGCGACGGCTCTCGCCTTGATCTTATCTCCCGTGGCTGACGAAGCGGCCACGAGCGGGGTCGGTGCCGTTTACTAGTCACTAGTCACCTCGGTCGTCGCACAACCCGCGCCGCCGGATTACCATTGAGGCGTACCATCGTATAGAGGCTTCTCATGTCGGTACTCCGGATCCTTGCGCTATCCTCGGCGGCCGCCGCGCTCGCCGCCTGCTCACCGTCCACACCGGAAGTCGAGCCGGCGCCACCCGTGTCCCAGTCCGCCGGGACCGCGCCCAACGCGGCGGCGGCTTCCGATAGCACTACTCTCGTCGTATACAAGGAATCGACCTGCCCCTGCTGCAACGCCTGGGTCGATTACATGCGCAACAACGGCTTCCGTGTGGTGACGTACAACGTCTCCGATCTCGACGCGGTCAAGGCGAAGCACGACATCCCCGGCAATCTCCAGTCGTGCCACACGACGGAAGTTGGCGGATACTTTGTGGAAGGCCACGTTCCCGTCGATCTGGTTCGGCGGTTGCTGGCGGAACGCCCCCACGTCGCCGGTATCACCGTTCCGGGAATGCCCGTTGGATCACCCGGGATGGAAGTCGGCCCACCGGAGCCGTACGACGTTCTCAGTGTCGATAGCGCGGGACGCACGGCGATATTCGCGAGTAGAGGTAAGCGACAATAGTGACTGGTGACTAGTGGCTGGTGACTGGGAACTACCAGAAGCCAACAGCCAACAGCCAACAGCCAACAGCCAACAGCCAATAGCCAACAGCCAACACCGCCCCATGTCTTCCAGACGTGACTTCCTGTCTCGCCTCGCTGTAGCTGGCGCCGCCGCGCCCCTGTTCCGGGAAGACGCGATGCGGGCACTCTTCCGGGCCGAGCACGTCGCCGGCGACCGCCCTCCCTCCGCGATCGCGGACGACGAGCTGTACTGGACCGAGATCCAGCGCGCGTTCGACACTGACCGGACGATGATCAACCTCAACAACGGCGGTGTCAGCCCCACGCCGAGTCACGTGCTCGAGGCGATGATCCGCGATCTCCGCTTCAGCAACGAGCTGCCGGTAGAGCACATGTGGCGCGTGCTCGAGCCCCGCATCGAGAGCGTACGCCGCGACCTGGCCCGAGACTTCGGCTGCGACCCCGAGGAGATGGCGATCACGCGCAACGCGTCCGAGGCGCTGGAGACGATGATCTTCGGGATCGACCTCAAGCCCGGCGACGAAGTATTGCTGACGAACCAGAACTACGGCCGCATGATCACCAGCTGGGAGCAGCGGGCACGCCGCGAGGGAATCGTCGTACGGCAGATATCCTTCGACGTCCCGCCGCCGTCCATGGCGTACCTGGTGCGCCAGTTCGAGAACGCGCTCACGCCACGCACGCGAGTCATCGAGGTCACGCACATCACCAATCTCACCGGCCAGATCATGCCTGTCCGGGAGATCGTGGAGCTGGCGCGGCCGCGTGGAATAAAGGTATTCGTGGACGGCGCGCACGCGTACGCTCACTTCCCTTTCAAACGCGACGACCTGGGCTGCGACTACTACGGCACGAGCCTGCACAAGTGGCTGCTCGCGCCGATCGGAACCGGTTTTCTATATGTGAAGAAGGAGAAGCAGGGCGGACTCTGGCCGCTCATGGCCGCTGGGCCGGAGCTCGACGACAACGTGCGCAAGTACGAGGAGATCGGCACGCATCCGGCGGCCAATCACAACGCGATCTCGGCCGCCCTCGCCTTCCACCGCGGAATCGGCGCCGAGCGTAAGGCCGCGCGCCTGCGCCTGCTTCGCGACCGGTGGGCCAAGCGGCTCGTGGGCGCGAGCGATCGCGTTCACGTGCTCACGCATCTGGATGACAGAAACTCCGGCGCCATCGCGCTGTTCAACGTCGATGGGATCGATAGCGGCGCTCTGGGTGGCTGGCTCATGTCGAAGCACCGGATCGTGACCACGCCCATCGCCCACAAAGAATACAGCGGGCTGCGGATCACGCCGAACGTCTACACCACGCTCGACGAGGTCGACACCTTCGCCGACAAGGTCCTGTCAGCCATCTCCAGAGGAATTTCATGATCGAACTGTTCAGCGATCCGCAGGCATGGATTGCCCTCTTCACGCTTTTTCTCCTGCAGATAGTCCTTGGAATCGACAACGTCATCTTCATCGCGATTCTGGCGGGAAAACTTCCGGAGGATCAACAGGCCCGCGCCAGAAAGCTCGGTCTCGGTCTAGCCGTCGTCTCCCGGGTGCTGCTGCTCCTCTCTCTCGCCTGGCTGGTCAGGCTCACCGCGCCCCTGTTCACCGTACTGGGACAGGAGATCTCGGGCCGCGATCTGATTCTTATCGCGGGAGGATTATTCTTGATCGCGAAGGCGACCCACGAGATGCATCAGCGGCTGGAAGGAGAAGAGGGCCATTCGTCCGCGGGAGTCAAGGCGACGTTCCAGAGCGTGATCATCCAGATTCTGCTGCTCGACGTCGTGTTCTCCCTGGACTCCATCGTCACCGCGGTCGGAATGGTCGAGAACGTCACCCTCATGATCATCGCTGTAGTGCTCGCGACGATCGTAATGATCTGGTTCTCCGGGCCTCTGGCCGGGTTCGTAAACCGCCACCCCACGGTGAAAGTGCTCGCGCTCAGCTTCCTGCTGCTGATCGGATTGAGCCTCATCGCCGAAGGTCTCGATCGCCATATCCCCAAAGGGATGATCTATTTCGCCATGGGCTTCTCGGTATTCGTGGAGATGTTCAACTTGCGCGTTCGCGGCAAGCAGGCCCCGGTCCACCTGCACGAGCCCTACGCCAACAACCCCGGGGCAACATGACGGTCTTTTTATTTCTCGTCATCGGTGTTTTCGCCGGAGTACTTTCCGGAATGTTCGGCATCGGCGGCGGAATAGTCATCGTGCCGGCGCTGCTGCTCATCGCCAAGATGACTCCACTCACCGCGACGGGAACCTCGCTCGGTGCGCTGCTGCTGCCCGTCGGCGCGCTCGGCGCGTGGGAGTACTACCGCAACGGGCACATCGAGATCAAAGCGTCGTTGCTCGTGGCGCTGGGACTTTTTCTTGGGGCGTGGTTCGGAGCCCGGCTCGCGCACACGATGGGGGATGCGACACTGAAGCGAGTCTTTGCCGTGTTTCTTGTGATCGTCGCGGGGAGAATCTGGTGGACCGCGTGACTGCCTACTGTACAACTGCGAGGGGATCCTAGCTGTTAGCGGTGAGTGGACGAATCAGTGGTCAGCTCGGAAGTAATACCTGCGGACTGCCAAGTAATGAGTAGAGTATGCCGAAGGCCTATCACTCCCCGAGCTCCGGTAAACTTTACTGATTGCTGTGAAAGGCGCGTACAGACCAGAGGCTTTGGCTTCACGACAATCCGGCACCTCGAAGAATGGAAGTCCCGCTGGTACTTCCTGCTCGTGACTGATTGTTCCACTCACCGCTAACAGCTAGGATCCCCCTGCAGCACTCCGGTAGCTAGAGCGTTCTAAGTTCCGGGTGCTTCCAGAAGGTCCATAGCGCAAACACGAGCATCACGGCTCCGCCGGCCGCGAGCGTCCACTCGATCCCTATCACCCTCGCCAACGCTCCGCCCGTAAACGATCCAATCGGCGCGAACCCGACGTACACCACCACGTACGCCGCCATGACCCGGCCGCGCAGCTCGTCCGGCACGATCGCCTGCAGAATTCCGTTCGCCAGCGCGGTCTGCAGAATCATGAACAGCCCCGCCGCCAGCACCACGAAGCCCGCGACCGGCGGCTGGCCCGTCGCCGAGAGCGCGAGAATCATGAGGGGAAAAGCAACCGACGACATGGCGAACAGCCGCCCGCGCCTCACCCGCCCACCCACGGCCGCGAGGAAGAGCGCGCCCGACAACGCGCCCACGCCGGTGGCCGTCATGAGCAGCCCGTAACCGCTCGCGCCGAGTCCGAGCGCCTCGCGCGCGAATACCGGCATCAGTGTGAGGTACGGCACGCCGAAGATCGAGAACACCGACACCATCCGCATCACGACGATGATCTCCGTCGTGTTGAACATGTACGCGATCCCTTCCTTTAGTCCCGCCATCGGTGACGGGCGGTCGGCCGGCCGCACATACGGCGGCAGGCGTAGCATGAACAGCCCCGCCAGCACCGCCGAGAAACTCAAGGTGTTGAGACCGAAGCACCACGCCAGCCCGGCGCTCGCGATCACTGCCGCCGCGATCGACGGGCCGAGAATTCGCGCGAGATTGAACGCGCTGGTGTTCAGCGCGATCGCGTCCATCAGATCGTCGCGGACGACGAGTTCGATCAGCAGCGCCTGCCGCGCGGGGATCTCGAACGCGCTCACTACGCCGGCGAACGTCGCGAGCGCCAGCAGCCACGGGATCGTGATGGTATCGGTCAGCACGAACGCCCAGAGCAGCCCCGCCTCAAGCGCGAGCAGCCCCTGTCCGATCATGACCAGCTTGCGCTTGTCGTACCTGTCCGCGATCACACCGCCGTACAGCGAGAACACGAGCACGGGGAACGACCCGGCCGCGCTGACCAGCCCGACAATGAACGCGTCGTTCGACAGATCCAGCGCGAGCCACCCCTGGGCAACGATCTGCACCCAGCTCCCCGTCAACGACACCGCCTGCCCGATCCAGAAGATCCGGAAGTTCCGGTGCGCACGGAGAGCGCGAAACGGATTCAGAGATCGCGACACGGGCTGAGTATATCAGCCAATTGCTGGTCCTGGTTAGGGCAAGCGGAATCCAAGTAAGGAGTGTGGCAGTGGGGAGTTGGCAGTGGGGTGTTGCTGCTTCGAACTGCCGAACTCCCCACTGCCACACTCCCCACTTGGATTCCGTCAGCGCCTCCCTCGAACTCTCTCTCCCCTTGCTACGCCGCCCGACTCCCGCTCTATAATAGGACCATGAGGTTTCATACCTACTCGAAGTTCAGCGCGGACCTCGCCGACGCCGTTGACCTCGAGGCGCTGCTCGACAAGCTCGCCGACTTTCTTCTCCAGTCCGGCTTCGCCGGCGGCCCCGCGCAGCATCCATACTGGGGCGACATCGGCGAGGATGCGGACCGTTCGCTGGGCGCTCTCAAGGAAGCGATCCTGAACGCGTTGATGGAGGGCGGGCAGTTCACGCCGGAGATGCTGCAGGCGCTGCGCGGCGACGGCGACGACGAATCGCAGGCGAACCTGGCCAAGCTCCTCGACGAGCTCGTCCAGCGGCTCGCGGGTGAAGGCTACATCGACGTCGAAGCCCCGCCGCAGATGCCGTCAGGGCATCAGCCCGTCGTCGGGAAAGGCAGCCTCTCGCACGCCGCCGCCAATTCCGTCCAATTCAACCTCACCGACAGAGGCATCGACTTTCTCGGCTACAGGACGCTACGCTCGATACTCGGCTCGCTCGGGAAGTCGAGCTTCGGCAGCCACGACACACAGTACCTCGCTACCGGAATCGAGGCCGACGGGTGGAGCAAGGAATATGAGTTCGGCGACACGCTGAATCTCGACGTCAACGAGACGTTGCTGCGCGCGCTCGGCCGCACCGGCTCGCTCGACATTCCGATGGATCTTGATTACCGCGACCTGATGGTGCGCCAGGCGGAATACCGCTCGTCGTGCGCCACAGTGCTGATGCTGGACACGTCGCATTCCATGATCCTGTATGGCGAAGACCGGTTCACCCCAGCGAAAAAGGTCGCGCTCGCCCTCACGCACCTCATCCGCACGCAGTTCGCCGGCGACACGCTGCGCGTCGTGCTATTTCACGATTCCGCTGAGGAGATTCCGCTGGCGAAGCTCGCCGAAGCGCAGGTAGGGCCATACCACACCAACACGGCGGAGGGGCTCAAGCTCGCGCGGCGCATTCTCATGGCGCAGAAGAAGGACATGCGTCAGATCGTGATGATCACCGACGGCAAGCCGAGCGCGTTGACCATGCCGAACGGCCAGATCTACAAGAACTCCATGGGCCTGGACGCGACGGTCATCGCGGAAACGCTGCGTGAGGTCGCCAACTGCCGGCGCTCGGGGATCATGATCAACACGTTCATGCTCGCGCGCGACCGGGCGCTGGTCGAATTCGTCAAACGCGTATCGGAGATCAGCCTCGGCAAGGCTTATTTCACCAATACCATGACGCTGGGGCAGTTCATTCTGATGGATTTTCTTCGGAAGAAAACCAGGAAGGTCTCGTAGTCTCCACGGAGTGGGGGGGGGGGGGGGGGGGGGGGGGGGGGGGGGGCGGAAAGAAGAGAGAAAGAAAGAGAAAAAAAACAAAAAC
>JBPCPS010000190.1:0-4074 GCA_050998915.1 Gemmatimonadaceae bacterium | reverse complement strand
TCGTCGAGGGTGCACGCCCGGATGTCGCGGCCGCATTCCCCGGCTATCCCCAGAACACCCGCGCCGGCTGGGGCCTGGCCGTCCTGACCAACATGCTGCCCAACGGCGGCAACGGGCCGATCACATTTCACGCCTACGCCTACGACACCAACAACACCGTGAGGCTGCTGGGCTCACGCACGGTGACGGGCGCGAACCAGTCCTCGGTGCTGCCGTTCGGGACGCTCGATACGCCCGGGCAGGGCGCCACCGTCTCTGGCACGCTCACGATCTTCGGCTGGGCCCTGACGCCGGGTCCGAACATCATTCCGACCGGCGGCTCCACGATCCAGGTCATCGTCGACAACATCGTGGTGGGGCAGCCGACATACAACCAGTGCCGTGGCTCGAACGGGACGAACTTCCCCTCGCCGGGCACGTGCAACGACGACATTGCCACCGCGTTTGGCTTGTCGTATCGCAACATCGCGGAGGGGAGTGGCGCGATCGGCTCGTTCGCGTTGGATACGACGACGCTCGCAAATGGGATCCACACGCTCGAATGGCGGGTGACCGATTCCGCAGGCAACGCGCAGGGAATCGGGAGCCGCTACTTCTACGTTCGGAACGGCAGCTGAACCCGGGCCGGCGACGCGGCGGGGTGTGGTCGCCGGTACTTTCGGCGGCTGTTCGATGCGCCCGCGAACCGTCTCTGGTAGATGCCGCGCAGGGCGTAGGTCGCGGTTAATACGTCGGCGCCCAATACTTCCCTTCGACTGCTGAGGCAACTTCGTCGGAGGCGGGCGTCGAAGAACCTCGAGCCGCGGAGTGCTGCGCCGAATGAATGGCGGAGGCCGCTCGGATTTCGGGATGTAGTAGAGTCCGTGCGCACAATCAGTTCTTCTTAGCGGTTTGCTGACGGGAGCTCCGTCAGCCGGGCGGCATGGTGAGAACAACGGATCCCAATCCACCGGCGTCCGGAAGCAGCACGCTGCGGGGCGCACAGTCACGGCTCCTGCGGACGGCCTGGATAGGTCTCGCAGCGGTAGCCTACACCACCTACCTGGCACTTCTCATCACGTGCGATTTCCTCAGCATCGCTCCGCGCGGCTTCGTGCCGCGATTCGGGGACGACCGCGGCACCGTGTCATTAGTAACACCCGCTTCCCCTGCCGACCGCGCTGGACTGCAGAATGGCGATCGGATCATTCGAGCCAACGGTCCGCTCTCACGGCCGCTCACGCCCTGGGCCTTGTCCACCGTGACCTCAAGCCGGAAAACATTTTTCTGCAGCGCCATGCGAGCGGCACCGTGGCGAAAGTCCTCGACTTCGGTCTCGCCAAGGCACTGAACGCCGCTCCAGGGTCGACAACGATTGCCACCGCTGCCGGGCTGCTGGTAGGAACGGTCGAATACATGGCGCCTGAGCAGCTTGCCGGTGGTGACGTGAGCCCCGGATGGGATATGTGGGCGGTCGCGATCATTGCGCACGAGATGCTGACTGGAGTACACCCCTTCCGGCGGGCCGCGAGGCTGAAGCCCGACGCCGCCAGGGGGAAACCCAAACCGTGCCGAACGGCCAGCCGGAGATGTCTCAGGATTTAGAGGCCTTCTTCCGCCGCGCCCTCTCGCCGAAGGTTGAGAATCGCACGGGCGACGCAAGTCAGTTTCTTGCCGCCTTGGAACAGGTGCTCGCCTGAGCGCGCGGGCGGGCTTCGGATCGGCAGCCCATCCCCGCGCGCCAGCCTTACTTAACCTGCAGCGTCAGCGGATCGGTGTGAATGCGCGCAGGGCGGCCGCCCGAGTCCTTGATCGTCCGTTCGACGACGAGTTCGTAGACTCCGCGCTTGAGGCTCTCCGCGCCGATGATCGCGCCGACCCATCCCACGCTCGATCCGGCGGGCAGCGACAGTTCATCAAGCCGTTCGCTCCGACTGGCGCCGTTGTGCATCTGGGGCGAGGTCCACGTGACCGGCAGATCAATCTGGCTCGCCGATCCACGCATCAATCCCGAGATGTGGATGCGGCCGGCAGCGGACGACGCGTTCTCGACCGCCGTCTGCGGCGCGTTGCTTTCATTCGCGACCCAGAAGCGGACCGAGAGCGGTTGCCCCTGCAGAATGACCGCATCCGACGCTGACGTCTGGGGAACGGCCTCGCCCTGTCCATCGATCGCCAGGTAAAGTGCGAGATCGAGCGAGGACGGCGGCGCCTGCTCCGGAAGCTGCAGCGCCTGGTAGAGGTGTTGGCTAGTCGTATTAGCTTCCAACCCGGCGGCGATGAGAAAGAGCGCCAGGAGCGGAGCTATAGCCCAGAGTCGTACCGAGGAACGCATAACTGCCTCTCTGTCCGCTGGGGTTCAGGGCATAGTAGCACGGCTGAGTTTGGCAAGCTTCAGTTCAACAAGAAGCTGAGTATCTACGAGGTCCAGAAGGTTCTGGCCAGTTACGTGCTCCGGTGATGCAAGCGACCTCCTAGTTGAGGACCGGAGATGCCGCCATGCACCCGGCCGCGGCGTCGCGCCTGTCGTAGAGCATCGCGTTCCCTCCGGCCTTGAAATGCGCGACGACCGCATCGCGCCGCGCCAGGATCGCACGCACGTCAGCATCCTCGATATAGCGGCTGACTTCGCGCTTGAGCGTGTCGAAATCCAGGGCGGAGAGGCGCTCCAGCACATGGCGATCTACCCGCTTGAGATTCTCAGGCTTCTCCAGCGTCTTCGAGCGGCGGAAGGCGCGAGTGTGATCGATCGCCCACAATCGCCAGGTTTTTGAGATCACGAGGTTGCCGGCATTGCGATCGGTATTGTCGATGAGTTGATCGAACAACCGGACCATCTGCCACTGTTCGATCCAGCAGCCCTGGTCTGGCGCCACCATCTGCTTCTTCGATCGCTCACCTTCGTCCATCATCACATCGTCCACCCACCACGTGAATGACGCCCGCGTTGTATTCCATCGCCGTTCGATAGTTACCGGTACGAGTTGAAGTCCGAGCAGACGGTCGATCTTGTAGGCCGCTACGTTGAATCGCCAGTTGTCGCGGAAGTTGAATTCGATCCCCTTCGGACTGCGGAACTCCCGCTGCGCCTGGTCAACCGTCTGGATGTGGACGTCGTGGGTCACGTCGCCCAGCTGCAGGGTCGCGCGGGTCGAGGCGGTCACGCCTTTCCCTGCCGAACGAGTGCGGACGATGCGGCCCGTGCGCAGGAATTCCTCCCTCGTGGCGTCGTCCAGCGGAGGAGAGGTCTGGCCTGCGAGCGGGACCAGGGGCAGGCACAGAATGGAGCAGGTCATGACAGCCGCGAGCTTGGCTCGGTGCATGGGGCAGAGTATAAGCGTACCGGCAAGTCCCGATGTCACTAACCTTTCTGACCGTCCCCGGCTACACCAACTCCGGACCGCAGCACGTCGAGGGCACTAGAGTTTGAGCGCCGCCTGCGCCGCGTAGTAGCCGCACATCCCGTGGACGCCAACGCCCGGCGGCGTGGACGATGAGCACAGATACACGCCAGGTACTGCCGTCGCGTACGGATTGAAGCTAAGGACCGGGCGCGCAATGATCTGGCGGAGA
Source organism: Gemmatimonadaceae bacterium (assembly GCA_050998915.1). Lineage (GTDB taxonomy): Bacteria > Gemmatimonadota > Gemmatimonadetes > Gemmatimonadales > Gemmatimonadaceae > JACDCY01. The sequence continues at coordinate 522 of JBPCPS010000190.1, read as the reverse complement.
TTGGTGGCGCCGCCGGTGATGTCGCCACCCACCAGGTTTGCGTTGCGCGCCTCCAACTCGGCGGGCCCCATCGCGTGGCGCGATGAGATGCAGTCGCGGAACCCCGGCGCATAACGCTCGATCTGCCGCTCGATGTATTCGGTCATGTCGACGGTGCTGCGGTTCGGGATGTGGCAGTACGCCCACAGCGTGTGCTTTCCCGCCGGCGCGCGTGACGGATCACAGACGGTCGGCTGCACCAGCAGAACATACGGCTTGTCATGGATCCTGCCGTCCCACGCGGCGCGCTCCGAGTCGGCGATCTCCGCGAGCGTGCTCCCCAGGTGGATCGTCCCGGCGCGCCCGCACTCAGGCGCACGCCACGGCACTGGCGCATTGAGGGCCCAGTCCATCTTGAAGACTCCGGGACCATACCGGTATCGCTCGAGACTTCGACGGTAACGCGCCGGGATCCGGTCCGCTGCCATCCGGACGAACTGACGCGGCGTGACATCGCAGAGGACGGCGCGGCTCGGTGGCAGC
>JBPCPS010000137.1:0-12125 GCA_050998915.1 Gemmatimonadaceae bacterium | reverse complement strand
GGTTCTTGTCGACCGTGTACTCCTGCGGGATCGCGTGCAGCAGCTCGCGGTCCTGCGGGATCGGCTGCGCGCGCGCGACTTCGTTGGCGCGGTCCACGTCGGCCTTGGTGATCTCGTCGCCGTTCACCGCGACGATCCCCTTGCTGGTCATCGCGCGCACGTGCTCGCCCGCGATCCCGGCGTACACCGAATCCACCTGCGCGCCCGCCATCCGCTCGGCATCCTGCATCGCCTTCTTGATCGAGCGGGTGGTCTCTTCGATGTCAGAGACGATGCCGCGCCGAAGACCCGTGGTCCGCGCCTGCCCGACCCCGAGGATCTTGATCGTCGAGCGACGGCTCTCGCCCACCGCCTCTCCGATGATGGCGGTCGTCTTGGCGGAGCCTATGTCGAGACCGGCGACTATGCGCTCGAGATTCATTGAAGTCTGGCGATTACCTGATCGCGATAGCGAAGGTCGAGCTCGGCGATCGGAAGGCCACGCCGAGCGAGGTCCAATTCTACCGGAAAGATATCGGTCAATCCATCCGCGGACACCCCTAGCGGAGCGCGCACCCTGAATCCATCGAGCTGAAGGATCAGGTCGCCGACTCTATCCCGCGACGCCTCGCTGACTCGCGCGAACACCCCAGGCTGCTCCCGCCGCAGCCGCTCGAGAGTCGCGAGCAGCCTCGGGTCCGGCGCGAAAACGACGGGAAGCTCCAATCCCGCTCGCACAGGGTCGATCGGCAGCGCTCGCCCGCTCCCCGCATACGGGTGGAGGCCGCGCGCGTCGGAGACGAGCGCGACCGGAAGATTCTCGGTCACCGTGATGACGATCGTTCCCGGCAGCCGCCGCGACAGCGATACGTCGCGTACCTGAGGGTGCCCCAACACGCGCCGGCGCAGGATCGAGAGGTCCTGCCACACCGACTGAAGCGTGTCCACCCGGAGCCGCGCGACGACTTCATCCGCCGCGAGGTAGCGCAGTCCACGGACGTCCACCGCCCGCACACTGAAAAACGCCAGCCCGGAGATGAGCCGGCTCGTCGCGCGTGCGGCGACCATGATGAAGACCACCAGCAGCACGAAGCCGATGATCTTCCAGCCGGGCCGGCGCAGCCGCTCGCGGACGGTCACCCGGCGTCGCCCAGCAAATCGAGGAGCTCGCGCGCGGTCAGCGTCACGTCGCCCGCGCCGACGGTGATGACGACGTCGCCAGGCTGCGCGCCCGCCGCCAGTGCGGCCGCCATGCCGGTACGGCCGCCCTCCCACGCCGGAGCATGGCCCCTCTTGCGCAGCGGCTCCGCGATCACCGCGGAGGTGATGCCAGGTATCGGCTGCTCGCGGGACGGATAGATGTCCGCCAGAAACAGCACGTCCGCGCCGGCGAGCGCGTCGGCAAAATCACCGGCGAAATCACGCGTGCGCGAGAACAGGTGCGGCTGAAACGCTACCACGAGCCGCGAGGTCGGGTACGACGCGCGAGCCGCCTGCAACGTGGCGCGGATCTCGGTCGGATGGTGGGCGTAATCGTCGATCACCGTGACTCCCCGCGCATTGCCGACGACCTGGAAGCGCCGGTCGGCGCCACCGCATCGGGCCAGCCCGGCGCGCATCTGCTCGACCTTCGCGCCCAGCACCAACCCGCACGCGATCGCCGCGAGCGCATTCAGCACGTTGTGCCGCCCCGGCATGCGCAGCTCGACTTCGCCCAGTGACGCGCCGTCGTACACGACGTCGAAGACAGAGCCGGTTGGCATCTCCCGCAGCCCGGCGGCCACGAGCCGCGCGTGATTGGACGCGATGCCGTAACGCACGATCTCGGCGGTCGCGGGAAGCGGAATGGACGACGCGCCCTCGTCGTCCGCGCACAGCACGATCACCCGCGCGCGCCCGGCGAACTCCGCGAACGCGGCGCGGATTCCGTCGATGTCCACGTACGTATCGAGGTGATCCGCTTCCATGTTCGTTATGACCGCGACCGTCGGTTGCAGAGCGAGGAAGGAGCGATCGAACTCATCGGCCTCGACCACGAAAAGTCGGTCATCCCCGGCGAGCATGTTCCCGCTCCATGCTGACACGCGCGCGCCCGCGAGACCCGTCGGCGCGAGGCCGGCCGCGGCCAGCGCCTCGGTTGCGAGCACGGTGGTGGACGTCTTGCCGTGCGTCCCCGCGATCGCGACCACGTCGCTCCCGCTCACCGCCTCCGCGAGCGCTTCCGCGCGCCGCACTATCGGAATGCCGAGCTCGCGCGCGCGCAAAAGCTCGGCGTGATCCTTCTTCACCGCCGACGTGACGACGACCGCCCGCGCGCCCTCGACGTGGGCCGGGTCATGCCCGGGCTCGACGGCTATCCCGGAGGCCCGCACCCGCGCCGCGCCCGATGCGTCCGAGTCGCAGCCGGTAATGCCGATCCCGCGCATGACGAACAGCTCCGCGAGCGCGGCCATCCCCGCGCCGGCGATACCCATGAAGTGAATCGGGCGCGGATCATCCGTATTGCGTAGCGTCACTGGCGGTGGCGAATTGATTTGAAGTTGTGGAACGCGGGCTGACAGCCTGCTCCAAATGGCCGCAACGGTCCGTTCATGCCCGCGCCGAGTTGATGGTGGCTTAGTCCGGTAGTAAGCTACGCTTGTGACCGTCCTTGCCAGAGAGCCGAGCCATGCCGGTCACAGCGCGCCTTTCGAGTCGGTTCTACGAGAAAATGGGCGATGAAGCCACTGCCGAGCTCGTCAACTGGTTGAACGACGTGGACGCTGAGTTCAGAGCGCAGCTCCGGGACTCGAACGACCGCAACTGGGATCGCTTCCGGGCCGACCTCAACACGCTCAAGGCCGAGCTTCGCGCCGAAATGGCAAGTTTGCGCGCCGAGCTGCGGGGCGAGTTCCAGAATGGCCTCGCTGGGCTGCGAGCCGAGATGCACCACGAGCTCAGGACGCAGCTCCGCTGGATGTTCGGCTTCTGGGCCACAACTCTCCTCGCCATCGCAGGGCTGAAGCTCCTATAGCGAGCGTAGTACGTAGCCGGCTCCCATAGGCACTTCTGGCTCGCCATTCGCTGCTAGCTGCTAGCTGCTAGCTGCCGTGCTTCAATCAGCCTCAGAATGTGCCCCGCGATCTCATCCGCCGCGTTCGGCCGGGCCCGAGAGAGAACGCTCGCAGACATCTGGTCGATCCGCCCAGCCGATCCAAAGATGCCGCGCACCTCGGCGTCGAGCCGCTCCGCCGAAAAATCGCGCTGCGCGATGACGGTGGCCGCACCCGCCGACTCGAGCGCGCGGGCGTTGGTCATCTGGTGGTCGGCGGCCGCGGTCGGCAGCGGCACGAGAATCATCGGAATTCCCCACGCCGCCAGCTCCGCGGTGGACATGGCTCCCGCGCGCGCGAGCGCGACGTCCGCCACCGCGTATGCCGACTCCATCGGAGCGATGTAATCCCGGACGCGTACGCGCTCGCTCTCGAGCGGCGCGTAGGTCGCGAACGACCCACGACCAGTTGCCCAGATGACGTGCACGCCGTCGGGGACGCCCGCGCGAACCCACGCCGCCACGACTTCGTTGACGGCGACGGCGCCCTGGCTGCCGCCGAACACGAGCAGGATGCGCGCATTCCCGGGAAAGCCCCACGCCTGCTTCGCCACGTCGCGCGCGGGCCGGATTCCCGGCGGAGGCTGGATCGGGTTCCCGCTGTCGAGGACGACCGCGTCGGCACGCGACTTCAGATATTTTCGCGCCTCGGGAAAACCGAGGTGAATCTGTCGCGCAAACCGGCTGAACACGCGCGTCGCGATCCCGGGATAGCTGTTCTGTTCCTGCAACACAAGCGGAATCCCGCGCGCGGCGCCGAAGGCGAGCGCGATCACCGATGCATATCCCCCTGTTCCCACGACCACGCGCGGCTTTTCTTCTCCCGTGAGCCGCGCGATCGCGAGCCACGCCTTGGCGCCGCCCGCGGCGGTTCGCCAGCTCTTCCAGATCTGCGAGCGGTACAGCGGGTGCAGATCCAGCAGGACGAAGGGGAACTCCGTTTTGGGCAACACTTCCCTCTCGATTCCGCGACGCGCGCCGATGAAAAACGGCTGAGCTTTCGGATTCGCCTTCACCAGGGCGCGCGCGATCGCGAGCCCGGGGTACAGGTGACCGCCGGTGCCGCCTCCGGCGAAGAAAACCCTCACGCCGGTGCCGGGGCGAGCGGGTCGGTGGCCCGCGCTCCGATGACCCGCTCGTGCGTGCTGGCGATGTTCACCAGGATCCCCGTCATCAGCATCGTGATCACGAGATTGGACCGGCCGTACGAGATGAATGGAAGCGTGAGTCCCGTGGTGGGGAGCAGCCCTATCGACACGGCAATGTGCAGATACGCGGTGATGACGACCGTCGCCGTGATGCCGACCGCGACGAGCTTCTGAAACGGCGTTCTCGCCAGCCGCGCGATCCGGAATCCCAGCACGCCGTACAGCACGAAGGCGAGCACGACCGCGGTCAGCCCCACGAAGCCCCACTCCTCCCCGATGTTGCCAGCGATGAAATCGTCGTACGCATAGGGCAGGAATCCGTACTGCTGCCGCCCCTCCCCGAATCCGACGCCGAGCGGTCCGCCCGAACCGACGGCAATCAACGATTGCGTCTGCTGGTACCCGGTCTCGGCGGGCGCCGAGCCGGGATCGAAGAACACGACCATCCGCAACAGCACGTAGTTCAGCCGCTCGATCTGCTGCCACGCCAATGGGATCACGAGTATCACCAGCGCGACGAAGTGCCCGATGCGCACTCCGCCCGCGAACAGGATGATCCCCATGATCAGCGTGTACATCAGCGCGACGGACAGGTCCGGCTCGAGCGCGACGAGCACGTTCAGCACGCCGAGGACGATGAGAAACGGCAGCAGTCCCTTGGTGAGCCTGCGCATGAGGTCACCCTTTTTCACGACGAGCATGGCCGTCCACATGATCACGGCGAGCTTGGCCAGCTCCGACGGCTGGAAGGATCCGCCCTTGAGGAAGCGGCGCGAGCCGTTGATCCTCGGCGCGATCGACTCCGTGCCAGGCATGATCACGATCGTGAGCAGGATCATGGACAGCGCCATCAGCGGCCACGCCCAGCCGTACCACCGCTCCGCGTCTATCTTGGCCGCGACCGCGAACACGGCCAGCCCCGCAATTACCCCGGTAACCTGACGCAGCACGAAGAACGCGTGGCCACGCCCCATCTGGTCCGCGGTGATCGAGCTGGCGCTGTACACTGTGGCGAGGCCGATCGTGAGCAGCACCCACATCAAGACGACGAGCACGCGGCCCTCGATTCCGATCCGCCAACGATAGCTGGTATCGATGGCCTCGCTCATCCGCCCGCCGCCGCGACGACCTCGCGGAAGCGCTCGCCGCGCTCCTCGTAGTTGGCGAACATGTCGTAGCTCGAGCACGCCGGCGACAGCAGCACGGCGTCGCCCGGCGCCGCGCGCCCCCGCGCCTCCGCGATCACTTCCTCGAAAGGACCGGCGGAGGTCCGCACGTCGGCCACAGCGCGCAGCTCCGCCGCGATGAGCGGCCCCGCTTCACCGTACGCTATCACGTGCTTCACGGTGCGGCGAATCTCGCCGGCCAACGGCACGTAGCGCTCGCCCTTGTGCCGCCCGCCAAGCAGGAGGATAGTCGGCCGCTCCATCGCTTGCAGCGCGACCAGCGTGGCACCGACGTTCGTGGCCTTCGAGTCGTTGATCCAATGCACTCCGCGGAACTCCCCCAGCAGCTCGAGACGATGACTCAGCGGCTTGAAGTTACGTAGCGCCCGCGCAATCCGGGCTCGAGCGTCATCGCCCCTGAATGCATCGTCCGCCACGCTCACCGCCAGCGCCGCGGCGAGCGCGTTCGCGACGTTGTGCTTCCCCAGCAACGGGAGCTCGCTGCGGGGCATGAGCTCGTGGTCACCGAGCCGGAGCATGCCCGCATCCTGGTCGAGCCATGCGTCGGCCCGCCGCGCCAGCGAAAACCTCACGTGACGGCCGTCCACGCCCGCGGTCATTCGCGCACTGTCGGCGTCGTCCGAGTTGCTCACCCAGGTGGACCCGCCCGAGGCGTTGCGGAAGAGAAGCGCCTTGTCCGCGTAATACTCCTTCACTCCGGCGTACCTGTCCAAATGGTCCGGCGACAGGTTGGTCAAGACGCCGACGTCCGGCACCAGCGACGGCGTGTCGTGCAGCTGGAACGAAGACAGCTCCAGGGCGATCCACGCGGGCGGCCGCTCCAGCAGGGCCACTTCGGAGAGCGGCAGGCCGATGTTCCCCGCGACGGCCGCGTCGCCCGCCAGGTCGTCGAGAATGCTCCCGATCATCGCGGTCGTCGTGGACTTGCCATTGGTTCCCGTCACGGCGACCACGCGGGCCCGGCCAAGCATATGCAGCGCGACCTCGATCTCGCTGACTACGGGGACTCCGTGCTCGCGCGCGGACGCCAGAGGCGTTGCCGTTGGCGGGATGCCGGGGCTCACGACCACGAGCGCCGCCCTGCCGATCCGTGCCAGGTCATGGCCGCTTGCCTCCGCGGCAACCCCGTGCCCCACCAGCTCCGCGACGGTCGTGTCGAGCGCGGGCGACGACGAAGAGTCGGAGACATACACCGAATGGCCGCGGCTGGCGAGCAGCAGCGAGACGGCCCGTCCACTGCGGGCCAGTCCGAGCACCGCGATCTCGCCATCGGTCGGGATCCCGGCAACCGGGGTCCCGCTCACTGCACCTTGAGCGTGCTCACGGCGAGGAACGCGCACAGAATCCCGAGGATCCAGAAGCGCACCACCACCTGATTCTCGCTCCAGCCCTTCTCCTCGAAGTGGTGGTGCAGCGGCGCCCGCCGCAGCACCCTGTGACTACTGGCGTATTCGAGGCCGTATCTGCGCTTCCGGTACTTGAACACGAACCGCTGCACGATCACCGACATCATCTCGATCACGAATACGCCGCCGACGATCAACAGCACGAACTCCGACTTGAGCAGGATCGCGATGGCGCCGAGCGCGCCGCCCAGCGCGAGCGACCCCGTGTCGCCCATGAATACCTGCGCGGGGTTCGAGTTGAACCAGAGAAAGCCGATGGACGCGCCCATCACGGCAGCGCAGAAGATCGCCAGCTCGCCCGACCCGCGGAGATAAAAGATGTGCAGATACGCGCTCGTATCGATGCGGCCGATGACGTAGGCGAACAGCGCGAACGTCGCCGCGGCGATCGCCGACAGGCCGGCGGCGAGACCGTCCAATCCGTCGGTGATGTTGACGGCGTTGCTGGTGCCGGTGAGCACGAACGTGACGAAGGCGACGTACAGCCAGCCGAGCGCCTGCGTGGCCGGTACGATGAGCATGTACTTGTAGAACGGCAGCGTCGTCGATGCGCCCGGCAACGTGGAGATGGGAAACTTCCAGATGTAGTACCCGATCGCAAAGCCGAGCACTATCTGGCCGAGCAGCTTCTGTGCCTCGACCATCCCTTTGTTCTCGCGACCTTCGCGCTTCTGCTTGAGCTTGAGATAGTCGTCGAGGAAGCCGATGATGCCCATCCAGGCCATCGCGAAGAGCGCAATCAACACGTACCGGTTGTTGAGCCGCATCCAGAGCAGCGTTGGGATAATCGTCGCGATGAGGATGATCAGCCCGCCCATCGTGGGCGTCTGACCCTTGCTGCTGTGCGCGGCCGGCGTCCCATCGCGAATCACCTGGTGCAGCTTCATCGAGCGCAGCCGACGGAGAATGATCGGCCCCACGATGAAAGCCGTAATCAGCGCCGTCATCGCGGCGCCCGCCGCGCGGAAGCTGATGTAATTGAAGATCCGCAGGAACCCGTATTCGCTCGAGAGCGGGTACAGCAGGTAGTTCAGCATTTCTCCGCCCACGTGGTGAGATAGGGAAGCATCCGCTCGAGCCGGACTCCGCGCGAGGCCTTCAATAATATGAGCGCGTCGGGCCGCAGCAGCGGCTCGAGGCGGGGCCAGAGGGCCTCCACGTCATCCGCCGTCACGACGCTGGCGGTGCCGTGTGCCATCCCGTCCAGCGCCGCCGCGAAATCACCGATCCCGGCGACGACGTCCGCCCCCGACTCGACCGCGAGCCGCGCGATCTCCTCGTGACACTGGGCGGACCCCGCGCCCAGCTCACGCATCGTACCGAGCACGATCACTCGCTGCCGCGCCCCGCCCGCGGAGCGAACGAGGTCGATCGCGGCGCGCGCCGAGCCGGGATTGGAGTTGTACGCATCGTTGATCACGGTGGCCGTGCCGAGCTGCTCCCACGCCGTGCGCATCTTCGGCTGCGGCATCGCGGCGATCCCGCGCGCGGCGTCCTCCATGCTCACGCCGCAGGAGCGCGCTACCGCCAGCGCGAGCATCGTGTTTCGCAGATTGTGCGCGCCCCTGAGCGGCGGGCGGACCGTCACGCCGTCGACGGCGATCTCGCCGAGCCCGTCCGGACCGATCCGCCAACTCTGCGCGCTAAAATCTCCCTCGTCCAGCCCCGCGCTCACCACCGTGCGCGCTCTGCCGCGCGCGGCCTCTACGACCTCCGGCTGGGATGCGGGCGCGATTCCCACTTCCACCCCGTCATAGCACGCGGCCTCTTCACGCAGCACTCCGGCCAGATCGCCCAGCCCTTCGAGGTGCTCCTCCGCGACGCTCGTGACCACAGCGATGTCGGGAGCCGCGATCTCGCGCAGCAGCGCCACCTCGCCCGGAAGGCTCGTGCCCAGCTCGACTACGGCGATGTCGGAATCCCGCGGAATGGAGAGAATCGTGAGCGGCACGCCGATTCTGTTGTTCAGATTTCCCGTCGACGCGTGCACGGCGAGGCGCGAGCCGAGCGCCGCGCGCAGGAGGTCCTTCGTACTGGTCTTCCCGTTGCTGCCAGCGACGCCGATTACCGGCTTGCCCCAGGCTTTCCGCCAATACTCCGCGAGCCGCCCGAGCGCGACCAGCGTGTCCGGCACCTGGTACACCGGCACTCCCAGCGAGCCTCCGCTCGGCAGGTGCGACGCGACGACCGCTACCGCTCCCCGCTCCACAGCGGCCGCGAGGTGATCGTGCCCGTCGAACGCCTCGCCCTTCAGCGCGACGAAGATGTCGCCGTGTGAGAGCGTGCGCGTGTCCGTGGACACGGCCCGGACCGGAGTCTGCCCGCCGGGGCCCGTGCCGAGCGCGGCGGCAACCCGCTCGAGAGTCCAGAATGCGACGGTCATCGGCTCGGCGTCAGGATCTCGCCCACGATCTCCTTCTCGTCGAACGGGTAGTGCGTGGTGCCGCGGACCTGGTACGTCTCGTGGCCCTTGCCCGCGATCACTACGATGTCCTGCTCATCGGCGATCCCGATGGCCCGCTCGATCGCCGCGCGCCTGTCCTCGATCCGCTCGTACTCGGCCTCGGTCATGCCGGCGACGACATCGTCAATGATCTTCTCCGGATCTTCCGTTCGTGGATTGTCGCTGGTGACTATCGCGATGTCGGCGCGCCGGGACGCGATCGCGCCCATCAGCGGCCGCTTCCCCTTGTCCCGATCGCCGCCGCAGCCGAACACGACGATCAACCGCCCGGCGCACATCGGCCGCAGCGCTTTCAGCAGGCGCTCCAGAGCGTCGGGCGTGTGCGCGTAGTCACGAATTATAGTTGGCTCCCGCGCGAGAATCTCGAGCCGCCCGGGCACCTGCGGCGCGCTGGCCAAACGGGAGAGGACGAGTCGCATCGGGACGCCCAGCTGCAGGGCCGCACCCGCGGCGGCGGCCGCGTTCTCGACGTTGAAATCGCCGATCAGCGGCAGCTCCACATTGTACGTCGTGCCCTCGTATGCCAGATCGAAAGCGGCACCGGCCAGCGAGTGACACGCGCGCGACACCTTGAGATCGCCCCAGCGCCCGAACAGAAACTTCCTGGGCGCCGGCGGCAAAGAAGCCCAGGCTGACTCCTCCGCGTTGATCACCGCGACTCCGCCGGGAACGAGGTAGGAGAGGAGTTTTTCCTTCGCGGCGTAATACGCTTCCATCGTCTTGTGGTAATCGAGATGATCGCGCGAAAGGTTGGTGAACACAACGCACTCGAACTGGAGTCCGGACACCCTGCCCTGATCGAGACTGTGCGACGACACCTCCATGGCGATGCTCCTGACCCCCGCGTCGGCGAGCGCGCGCAGGACGCGCTGCAGCTCCACCGGACCGGGCGTCGTGAGTCCCGCTCCGCCGGGGCTCGGCTCGCCATCCACGCCCAGCAGCACGCCCAGCGTGCCGATGGACGCGCTCGGCGCCGACTCGTCGTGGAGCAACGCGCGAAGCAGCCAGGTCGTGGTAGTTTTGCCGTTGGTCCCCGTCACGCCGACGAGCCGGAGCTCGCGCGCGGGGTGACCATAGGCGGCTGCCGCCGCGATCGCCGCGGCGGCGCGCGAGTTGTTGACGACCAGTGCCGGAAGCTTCGTGAGCCTCGGATCCTCGACGATCGCCACCGAGGCACCGGCACCGGCGGCGGCGGCAAGAAAGTCGTGTCCGTCCGCGGCCGAGCCGCGAACCGCGACGAACATCGAGCCAGGCGTCACGGATCTGCTGTCGTCGGTTATGCCCGTCGCATGCGTCGGAAGCTTGCGCACGGTCTTGCTGAGGAGACCCGCGTCTTGCAACGCATCGGCGATGTGGCCGACCTCGATGGTCATCGCTCGTGCGTGAGCGTCACGAGACTGCCCTGCGCCACCATGGAACCGGCGCCCGGATAAGACTGGAGCGCCGCGCCGGGCACGAGCCGGACCCGGAAGCCGGCGCCATGCAGCGCGCCGATCGCACCGCGCAGCGTCAAACCGGACACGTCGGGGATCACGCGGGGCTCCGCTTCCGGCTCCTGGCGCTTGGGAGCTGCATGCGGCAGGCGCACGACGACGCGGCGTGGCGGACTCTCGACGGGCGCCGGCGTTATTCCCGGGCGCCGCACGACCGTTTTCGTCGCCGGCGCGCTGTCGGGGGGCAACTCGCGCGGCGGCGCGACGACCGGCACGGCGTCCGGCAGTCTCGCCGCCACCAGGGCGCTGCGGTCCAGCGCGGCATCGCGGGCCGCCAGCGCGGCCTGCAACACCACCCGGCTCACCGGCGCGGCGGCCTCGCCGCCATAGATGGCGCGTTTCGGATTGTCGAGCTTCACCACCACCACGTACTGTGGCTTGTCTCCCGGGAACAGACCCACGAACGAAGCCGTGTAGCTGCCTGGTACGTACCCCTGCCCGCCAGCCGTCCGCCGCGCCGTGCCGCTCTTCCCGCCCACGAGAAAATTCGTGAGATCGGACTTCATCGCCGTACCGCTGTCCACCACGGCGACCAGCATGCGCTGCATCGTGGCCGCTGTCGCCGGTGAGAAGACGCGGCGCAGAACGCGCCGCTTCCGCGAATACAGCACCGCGTCGCCCTGGCGGACCTCGCGAACGATGTGCGGCTCTACCAGCTCCCCGCCGTTCGCTATCGCGGAGTACGCGGCGGCGAGCTGCAGCGGCGTCACGGCTATCTCGTAGCCCATCGCGAGCGCGGCGGCCGAAGTCTGAGACCACCGCCGCGGCTCGCGCAAAGTGCCGGACGCTTCGGCCGGCAGCGCGACGCCCGTCGGCGCGCCGAAGCCCAAGTCCCGCAGCAGCTCGTACTTGTCGCGCGGACTCAGCCGGTCGGAGAACCGGACGATCCCGACATTGCTGGAAAATCGGATCACGTCGGCGAGCGAGAGGGAGTGCGCCCTGTGGATGTCGCGGATCACGCGCCCCTCAATCTCCATCACGCCGTTGTACGTCTCGATCATCTCCTCGGGCGTAGCCAGGCCGCGCTCGATCAGCGCCGCGGCCAAGAACGGCTTCAACGTCGAGCCCGGCTCGAACGGCTCCGTGATCGCCGTGTTCGCGAACGCGGAGGGATCGACCCTGTTGCTGGCGAGCGCGAGAACTTCCCCCGTGTACGGGTTCATGACCACGATGTCGCCGCCGCTCGCTTCCAGGCTGTCCACCGCCTGCGCCAGCGCGCGCTCCGCGATGTCCTGCAGGTCGCGGCTGAGCGTGAGCGCGACGGTCGCGCCGGTCGCGGTCACGCCGGCCGGATTGGGGCTCGCGCGGCCGCTGCGATCCCGCGCCAGCCGGGACGTCGCGCTGTCGCCGCGGAGCA
>JBPCPS010000200.1:0-3720 GCA_050998915.1 Gemmatimonadaceae bacterium | reverse complement strand
CGTCGAGCCGCGACGTGAGCCGCGCGTCCTGCGCGAGCCCGAGCGACGCGGCGCACACGAGGGTGACCAGCGACACGGCGAGGTTACCGATCATGCGTCCGATCACGTAGCGCTCTCCCCTAACGTGATCACCGAGTTGGGCATACCGAAGCCGTCTTCCACCGCACGCGGGGCGGCGGGATCCGGCGTCCACCGGTTTCCGTCAACCATGAACACGTACTGGTGACGGCCCGCGGCGAGCGGAACGGTGATCGTCCACACTCCGGCCTCACCGGCTTCCCGCAAAGGCGTCGCTGTCGGATCCCAGTCGTTGAAGTCACCGACGACGGATACGGAGTGAGCCTCGGGCGCCACCAACATGAACTGCACGAGCTTGACCGTGTCCGCGATCGCCGGAGCCGACGCCGCCAGCCGTGGCGAATCCGGCACTCGATCGAGACGATTGATGGATACGGCCGCGAGCGCGATACCCGCGGCGGCCGCGAGTCCGGCCAGCGGCGAGAGTCGCACAACGCGCGGCCGCGTGATCCATCGCAGCACGCCGTCGTTTGCGCCCGCGCGCACAGAGGCCATCACGCGCGCCTCGAAGCCCGAGCCCGGCTGTACCGGCGCGCGCAGCGAAACAGCTACTTCCTCGAGAAACCTGTCGTCACGCTCTTCCATGTCCCCCCTCTCCCAGTAGCGCGCGCAGCTCGTCCGCCGCACGCTTCACCCGCATCTTGAGCGCCGACACGCCAACTCCCGTGACGGCCGCTATCTCGTCGTAGCTCATGTCTTCCACGTACTTCATCAGGAACACCTCGCGTTGCGCCGGATCCAGCTTCGCCACCGCCATCTCCACCTCCGATCCTGCACCGCGGGCCACGACATCATCGTTCGCGACAGCGCGTTCCATCGCTCCTTCGTCGTGAACGAACAACCTGGCTCGATTCGACCGCCTCGTCGCCGTCGTCCGGCACTGATTCATGAGAATCGAGTGGAACCATGGACCGAACGCCGCGCTGCGATCGCGCTTGCCCAGCGCCCTGTATGCCCGCACCAGCGCGTCCTGAAGCGCCTCCTCTCCGTCCTCGCGATTGCCGAGCATCCGTGTCGCGAATCGCGCGTAGCGCGCGGTGTATCGCGACACGAGCACCGCGTACGCCTCGGTGTCGCCCGCGAGCACCGCCTCGGCGATTTCCGCGTCAGACAGGTCTTTCACGTGGTATAGACTACTCCACAGGCGCTCCCGGTCACACTGCCGCTAAGCCAGCCGGCGGCCGGGGCGATATTTCTCCTGCACCGAACCAGGGGGCAAAGTGACTCGTGTGACCGTCTCGTCGGGCAGCAAATGGGAGCCAGTCGTGGGCTATTCGCGTCTCGTGCGCGTCGGCTCTCACATCTACGTCTCCGGTACGACAGCGACGGGCGACGATGGAAAGCTCGTGGGTAAGGGCGACGCCCACGCGCAGGCCATTCAGACGCTCACTAACATCGAGACCGCCCTGCATCGCGCGGGCGCGCGGCTGAGCGACATCGTGCGGACGCGGATCTACGTCACGAACATCGACCAATGGGAGGAGATAGGCCGCGCGCACTGCTCCTTCTTCGGCGAGATCCGGCCGGCAACCAGCATGGTGCAGGTGTCGCGACTCATCGATCCGGACATGCTGGTGGAGATCGAAGCGGAAGGGCTGATCGCGAAGGAGTGACCGGCGGTCGCTCGGTCAGAAGGAATGCTCGTAGCTGAGGTATAGCAGCAGCCCCGATAGACGACCGTGTGACGCGTCGATCATGAGCCCGGCGCCGGGTACGATCTGCGCGCCTGCGCGAAAATTGATCGCGCCACGCATTCCGGGAACCAGGGTGAGCGTAGTCTCCGAGGACCGCGTTCCGCCGGGCTCTGGCGATTCCTCTCGCGCCCACACAAGCTCGGCGAGCGCGTTCACTAAAGGGTGCGCCAGCCAAACAACGCTGGCGCCAATGAACGTTTCCCGAACGGCGGTTCGCGTGCCATCGGCAGCTCTGGCCGACGGAACTATCGACCCGCCCGCGTTCCAGTGCGCAGCGATCGATCGGCTGATTTCCATCGAGAGCGGGAAGTTGACTCCGACACCAGCGCCGCCGGCTCCCAATCCTCGAGCCGCATCCCCGGTCGGAAGGAGGGCGGTCAAACGTAGCACCGACTCGCTGCGTGCCCGTGCTAGCCACCGGAAGCGATAGTTGATCGCGACATCGCCAAGACCCTGGTTCATGCCGGCACGCACTAACGGAATGGAATAGCTCAACTGGTGGTTTTGGCTTGCCAGCGGCCACTCCTGTCCGAAGCCGAGCTCCCAGTCCTGCGTCGACCGCTCCCTGGTGAAGAGCAGGATGTGCTGGACCACTCCTGGCTCCTGATTGTACGCCTCCTCGATCAGGAAGCTGTTGTCCTTGATGGGCGGCACCGCCTGTTGGCCGGCTCCAACCGTCGCAAAGACAGACGCAGCGAGCAGCATCGGCAGGAAGATGAGTTTGTTAGGCATGCCTAAATATTGCTTTAGTCGGCGTTAAAGCGCAAATAGGCGCCCGGCATCACCCCGATTCCGCCGGGCCACGGTCGATGATCACCCGCGCCATGCTTTGGCGGAGCCGCGCTCGCACCCGGTACAGAAGCAGGGCGGCGACTGCTATCAACGCCACCAGCGATCCCCACCAAAGGCCCTCGGCGCCAAGTCCGCCGCTGAATCCCAGGAAAACACTCAGCGGTAACCCCACCAGCCAGAAGCCGAGCGCGCTCGCCAGCATCGGAAAACGCGTGTCGCCGATTCCCCGAAGGATTCCTGACGACACGACCTGCGTCCCGTCGAAAACCTGGAACAGACCGGCTATCGGGATCAACCCCGCGGCGAGCGCCACGACTTCAGCGTCGCGCGAATACATGCGCGCGAGCTCCCACGGCAGCAGGAGAAAGATCGCCGCCGCCACGCACATGAACCCGACCCCGCACGCGAGACCGGCCACGGCGTATCTGCGCACCGCTCGCTCGTCGCCGGCTCCGACCGCCCTGCCAACGAACACGGCCGTCGCCGACGCCACGCCGACGGGAACCATGAAGGTCAGCGACGCCAGATTGATCGCCACCTGATGCGCTGCAACCGAGATCGTTCCCAACAAACCCATTAGAACGATCAGTCCGCCGAAATACGCGACCTCGAGCTCCTGCTGCGCACCGATCGGCAGCCCGAGCTTGAGCATGCGAGCGAGCGGCGCCGCCTGGAAGACCTCGCGGCGCAACGGCTTCATGTACACCCGCAGCGTTCGCCACGTCAGCGCGACGAGAATCACTACTAGCAGTGTCCGGCTGATCGCCGTCGCCAGCGCAGCTCCCGCAACACCGAGGCTGGGAAATCCGTAGTTGCCGAAGATGAGCAGCCAGTTGAGCGCGACGTTGGCGAGGTTGCACAGGATGATCGTTATCACGATCTCCCGCGTGAGGCTCAATGCCTGGAGCAGCTGGCGGAAAACCAGAAAGGCGTTGAAGGGAAGGAAGCTCGGAATGCAGATGAGCACATAGCTCGCCGCCAGAGGTACGAGCTCCTCCGGTTGATGGAGCGCGCGAAGCACCGCCTCCGCAGGCAGCAGCAGAATTCCGGTGAGAAGCCTGAGGACGACGGAAAACAGCAGCCCGCGCTGCACGGCCAGGGCGATGGCCGTCTCGTCTTTCGCGCCCACCGCCTGCGCGATGAGCGGGTCCAGCAC
>JBPCPS010000195.1:0-16059 GCA_050998915.1 Gemmatimonadaceae bacterium | reverse complement strand
GTGTGGGTAAAAGCGTACCCGCTACGTTCGCCAGGTTCTGCCAGCCCCTTGGTTTCCGGCTCTCCGCGGTGCCTGCCCCCCCGGACCTGGTGGACGTCCTCCGCCCCGCGGCGAGGAAGATGCTCGCGGAGTTCGCGGAGATGATAGTGCGGATACGCGAGAAAGCCGCCGATGCGAGTGTGGACGAGCTGCTGCGCGACCTCATCGACACGATCCAGTACGGCGCCTACCTGCAGGTCGAAGGGCCCGAATCCGCGCGGGACCGCAGCGACAACGTCAATGCGCTGATCAACGGCGCGGCAGAGCTCGTCATCGAAGAAGGCGGTGAGGTGGGGCTCACGCCGCTGGATCATTTTCTCCAGCGCGCGATGCTGATCGCCGGAGTGGACGTGCTGGATTCGTCCGCCGACGCGGTGACGCTGATGACGCTGCACAACGCCAAGGGTCTTGAATTCCCGCTGGTGATCGTAGCCGGGCTGGAGGACGGTCTCTTTCCGCTCGGCCAGTCGATCGACGAGCCGGCATTGCTCGAGGAGGAGCGGCGCCTGTTCTACGTCGGCGTGACGCGGGCGGAGAAGAAGCTGTACCTGACACACGCCGAGACGCGGCGGCGGAACGGCGAGACGATGCCGTCCATGCGCTCCCGGTTCCTGAAGGAGATCCCCGCGGGGATGCTGGAAGAGCGCAAGACGATCAAGCTTCGCTCGCTCGGCCGCCGCTCGATGTTCGTCGAGACGCCTTCGCGCGCCACCTGGGGCGAGCGGGCTGTGCGCAGAAACCACGGGACGCCCGAGTGGCGCAAGCCGGCTCGCGATCCGGACATCGACGCGTCGCAGGACGAAGCGCAGTACGTACGCGGTGAGCGAATCAGGCACAAGCTGTTCGGCGGCGGGACCATCATGGAGCTGACAGGCTTGGGCCGCGACGTGAAAGCGATCATCGACTTCGACGACGAAAACGTCGGCCGCAAGACGATCAAGCTGGCGTATACTACGCTCGAGCGGGGACTGGGCTGATGGCGGTCACGCGCGAAGACGTCGTGAAGGTCGCGAAGCTCGCGAACATAGCCGTGGACGAAGCGAAGCTCGACGCGCTCGCGCACGAGCTCAACTCGATACTCGGCCACATGGAGGAGCTGGCGAAGGTGGCCACGGAGCGTGTGCTCCCCGCAGAGGGGCTGAGCTCCGGCGGCCAGCGGCTGCGTGGCGATCATGGTCCGGCCGACCCGCTCGCCAGCGGGCCGGTCACCTTTGCGCCGGAGATGCGCGACGGATTCCTGATCGTGCCGCGGCTGGCGACGCACGAGGGATCGCCCGAGCGCTCGCCATGAAGCCGCCGCCGCGCGCGCCGGACGCCGCCGCCAGGCTCCTCGCCAAGCCGCTCACTGAGTGCGTCGCGTGCGTTCGCGAAGGCGGCGCGCTGCCGGCCGATCTCGTGAGCGCTGCGTTCGATAGGGCCGACGACGTGGGCGCCGGCAGGGAATCGCTCAACATCTTTCTCGCGACGGATCGAAAGCGGGCCACCGAGAGAGCGAAGGATCTCACGGGACTCATCGGCCGCGCCGAAGCGCCGGGAAACCTCGCGGGTGTTCCCGTCGCGGTGAAGGACAACATCGCGACCCTGCACATGCCGACCACGTGCGGCTCGAAGATCCTGGAGGGATACGTCAGCCCATACGAGGCGACCGTGATCCGCCGGCTTCGCGCCAACGGTGCCGCCATCATCGGCAAGACGAACATGGACGAGTTTGCGATGGGCTCGTCCACCGAGAACAGCGCATACGGGCCCACCCGCAACCCTGTAGACATCCGTCGCGTGCCGGGCGGATCGTCCGGCGGCTCGGCGGCCGCGGTCGCCGCCGGCATCGTCCGGCTCGCGCTCGGCTCCGAGACCGGCGGATCGGTGCGGCAGCCGGCGTCTTTCTGCGGCGTCGTCGGCGTGAAGCCCACATACGGACGCGTGAGCCGGTACGGGCTCGTCGCGTTCGGCTCGTCCCTCGATCAGGTCGGTGTGTTCGGTCGCACGGTCGAGGATGCCGCGATCGGGCTGGAGGCGATCGCCGGCTGCGATCCGCTCGATTCCACCAGCGCCGACGTCCCGGTTCCTCGCTATGAGCTGGAAAAAAAGGCCGGGCTCGAGGGTCTCGTGATCGGAAGGCCGCGCGAATATTTCCCTGAGGGTCTGGATCCGCGCATCGCGGAGGAGTGCGCGCGGGCGCTCGATGCATACCGCGAACTCGGCGCGGAAGTGCGCGACGTGTCGCTGCCGCACACGAGCTACTCGATCCCGGTGTACTACATAGTCGCGCCGGCGGAGGCATCGTCCAACCTCGCGCGGTTCGACGGCGTGCGATACGGCCCGCGCGTAGCGCCGGAGCGCGGGCTCATGGGGATGTACGAAGAGACGAGGGCTCGCGGCTTCGGGCCGGAAGTCACCCGGCGGGTCCTGCTTGGTACCTACGTGCTCTCCGCGGGCTACTACGACGCCTACTATAAGAAGGCGCAGTCGGTGCGCACGCTGATCGCGCAGGATTTCCGGGACGTGTTCGCCAGCGGCGTGGACGTTCTCTTCACGCCGACCACTCCCACGCCGGCGTTCGAGCTGGGCGCAGTGAAGGATCCGTACGAGATGTATCTGAGCGACATCTTCACGGCGTCGGCGAACCTCGCGGGAGTTCCGGCCATTTCGATCCCGATCGGCGACGCTGCAGGGCTCCCCATCGGCGGCCAGATCATCGCGCCCCACTTTGATGAGTCGGTGATGTTCCGCGCCGCGTTCGGACTGGAGCGCGCGCTGGCCGGTGAGCTTCTGCCATCGGAGCAAAACGATTGAGCGCCGCGACGAAGGTCGATTACGAGATGGTGGTGGGACTGGAGGTGCACGTCCAGCTCAAGACCCGCACCAAGGCCTTCTGCGCGTGCTCCGCCGACTTCGGCGCGCCGCCCAACACGAACGTCTGCCCCGTGTGCCTGGCGCTGCCGGGCGCGCTTCCCGTGCTCAACCGGCACGCGGTCGAGCTCGCGCTGCGCGCTGCGATAGCGCTGGAGTGCAAGGTGAACGGGACGTCGGTGTTCGCCCGCAAGAATTATTTCTACCCGGATCTTCCCAAGGGCTACCAGATCTCGCAGTACGATCGCCCGCTGGCGGAGAAGGGTTGGCTCACGATCGGAGAGCTGGACCCCCAGACGCCAGTGCGCGTCGGAATCACGCGCGTGCACATGGAAGAGGACGCGGGCAAGTCGGTGCACGACAGATACGCGGGCGCGACGGCGATAGACCTGAACCGCGCGGGCGTGCCTCTCATCGAGATCGTGAGTGAGCCCGACATACGCTCCGCCGCCGAGGCGGGCGCGTATCTGCGGCTGCTCAAGCAGATCCTGAGCTACGCCGGCGTGAGCGACGTGAGCATGGAGGAAGGCAGCCTGCGAGTCGACGCGAACGTCAGCGCGCGCATTCGCGGCACGTCCAAGCTCGGTACCAAGACCGAAGTCAAGAACATGAACTCGTTCTCCGCAGTCGAGCGCGCGCTGGACGCGGAATTCGCGCGCCAGGTCGCTCTGCTCGAGAGCGGCGGCACCGTGGCGCAGCAGACGATGCTGTGGGACGGCGCGAATGGCGAGACGCGGCCGAGCCGCAGCAAGGAAGAGAGTCACGACTATCGCTATTTCCCGGAGCCGGACCTGCCGCCGCTGGTGCTGGACGCGGAGTGGATCTTACGCGTGAGCCGGGAGCTTCCCGAACTGCCCGACGCGCGGCGCAAGCGCTTGACGGAGGAGTACAGGCTCTCCGCGACGGACGCCGAGCTGCTTACCGCGAGCGCGGGAATGAGCGAGTACTTCGAGGCCGTCGCGCGCGCGTCGCTCGATCCCAAGGCTGCGCTCAACTGGGTGATGGGCGAAGTGTCCGCGGCGGTCAACGCGGCTGGAGTCCGGATCGATGAGTTCGCCGTGCGTCCCGCCGATCTGGGCGAGCTGCTGCGGATGGTGCGTGACGACGTGCTCAGCCATACCGCCGCCAAGCGCGTGTTCGCTCGCATGGTTGAGACCGGCAAGCCGCCCGCGCAGGTAGCCGCGGAGGAAGGACTGCAGAAAGTCGGTGACGATCCGGCGTTGATCGGATGGATCGACGAGGTGCTGCGGGAGAATCCCGCGGAAGCGGCGCGGTACAGGAGCGGCGAGACGAAGCTGCAGGGCGTGCTCGTGGGACTCGTCATGAAGAAATCCAAGGGCCGGGCCGATCCGAAGAAGGTCAACCAGCTGTTGCCGGAGCGGGCGCGCGACGACGTTTGAAGCGCGAATGGCGGGGCGAACGCGGCAGCGCTGAGTTTCGCTCGTCCCGCGCATCACATTTCTTCCGATGTGATGCACGCTCAATCGTGCGTTTGTCCGCGACAAACTGTTGCCTATCGCCGTAAAAATCCGTCCTAGGCACACAAGCAGCATGGGGGCTGGCGAAGGCCGGCTCCGCGAGCCAAGCTGGGGGCGCGCAAGTAATGCCTCAACACACGGGACGGCTGGCCATGAAGCTTTTTGGTTCGCGTGCTCCGCGACGTCCGTCAGGACTCTCGGTCATCGACGACCGCCTCACCATTCGAGGCGAGATCGATACTGATGGCACCGTTCGCGTGGACGGTCGCGTGGAAGGCGGTGTGCACCGTGCCGGAATGCTCATCATCGGCGCCAATGGCGGCGTAGTTGGCGACGTGGAAGCCGGTGATGTCATCGTTGCGGGAACCATTCACGGCAACGTGCACGCGACCGGGCGGGTCGAGATCGAGCCGGGCGCAGCCGTGCATGGTGAGATTCGCGCGAATAACATGTTGTTGCGCGAGGGCGCGATGCTCCACGGCCAGGTTTCCATTGGCGCGGCCCCCGTATCGACGGCGACGCCGGGCGCGACACGCCGCCTGGAGCTGGCGCAGACGCCGACTCAGCCGGCCAGGGCGCGCGTTTGAGCCAGGCCCTGCGGCGCGAGCGCAGGCGCGCGTGGACGCTGATCCTGGTGCCACCGCGCCCGGGTGCGCGAACGCGGCAGCTCAGCATCCGGGCACGGACGGTGGGCGTACTCGGCAGCATGCTCTTCGTAACGGTCGCGACTGCGGCGACGTGGACGCGCGAGACCACGTTCATGGCGGCCTCGAGCGCGGACAAGCTCGCCGAATCGCAGCGGATGGTCGTCGGGCTGCTGGACAGCGTCGACGCATTGGGAGCGCTGGTGGCGCGAGAGCGCGCGGCGCGGCTTCCTCCCCGCAACATGGTGATGCCGGTCTCCGGCAGAATCTCCAGCCGCTTCGCGACCTCGCGGATGCATCCGATTCTGGACATCTTCCGCGCGCACAAAGGCGTGGACGTCGCGGCCCCGCACGGCACGCGAATCGTGGCGCCGGCGGCGGGCCGCGTGCGGTATGTCGGCTGGCGCGTGGGATACGGTCTCACCATCGAGCTCGAGCATTCGGGCGGCGTCGTCTCCCGGCTGGCGCATTGCGGGAAGTCGCTTGTCAAGGTCGGTCAGCGAGTAGCCCTCGGCACTCCAGTGGCTACGGTGGGCGCGACCGGCGTCGCTACCGGCCCGCACGTCCACTTTGAAGTGCTGACCCGCGGCAGCTCGGTGGACCCGATCAAGTTCCTGGCGTCCACCCGGGCCGCACTGGCGTCAGACCCGCCGACCGCCAAAAACGAGTAGTAAAGGACAGCCCGGACCCGGGAAGACACCCCGGGGTTGACACCCGTTCGCCGCCGCCGTACTTCTGGCTCCCCGCCTATCGGGGATTCGCTCATTTGGGCGGTGCTTCCACCGCAAGGAGAATTGGATGTTCCAGGATAAGAAAACCCCCCACAAGGCCATGCCCGCGATCGCGCCCGAGAGCGGCAAGCCGGTATCGATCACGTTGCTCACCGTCGTCGGCGAGCATGCCCGCATGGAAGGGAAGTTCGACATAACCGACTCGATTCAGGTCGAGTGCGAAGTCGGCGGCGAGCTGAACGTCGGCGGCAAGCTCGTCATCGGGCAGAAGGGCGTCGTTAACGCCAACGTGCAGACCGTGGACGCGATCATCATGGGCCATTACGAGGGCAACATGATCGCGACCGGCAACGTCGAGATCGCGGAGACCGGCCGCGTGAGCGGTAACATCCAGACGGACTCGCTGGTGATCTCGAAGGGCGGCTTCTTCAACGGCAACATCACGAAGATGAACGAGAGTCCCGCGCTGCAGGTGGTGCAGAGCGACGACAAGCGTCCGGCGCAGCAGTTCGGCGCGCGCTGATCGCAGAGGGCGCTGAATGCCCTGGAGAAAGACCGACAAGTCGCCGGTGAAGGACGGCGAACACACGACCTACATAGAAGAAGGGTCGGAGATCGACGGCAAGTTCACCTTCACCGGAACGGTCGTGCTGAACGGCCGGCTGCGCGGCGAGATCGTATCGAATGACAGCCTGATCATCGGGGAGAAGGGAGTCGTCAACGCCAACATCCGCGCTGGCGTCGTGCAGATATCCGGCGAGGTCGTGGGCGATGTGGTCGCGTCCGACCGCGTCGAGCTCAAGGAGAAGTGCCGCGTGTATGGCGACGTGAGCGCGCCGATCGTGATCATCGCCGAGGGCGCGCTGTTCGAGGGCCAGTGCAGGATGACCAAGGGCCGCCCGGCGGACGCGACCCAGCCGCCGGTGCGGGACCTCTCCCTGATTCCCAAACAGAGGTCGGAGCTGCCCAGGTAGGACGGTCCCGCGGGCTACGTGCTGCGTGCTAACTTCATCCGCACCGCAGCTCTCCATCTCGGAAGGACCAATGCGATTACGTAGACTCTTCCCACTCTGCGTGGCGACCTTGTGGCTCGCCGCCCTCGCTTCACCGTTGCTGGCGCAACGTACCATGAAGCCGCCGCTCCACGGCCGCCACTGGATGGCCATCACCGGCAAGCCGTTGGGGGCGACCGCCGGGGCGATGATCTTCCAGCAGGGCGGCAACGCGGTTGATGCGGCGTGCGCCATGCTCGCGGCGACCGCGACGATGTGGGACGTGCTGCACTGGGGCGGGGAGACGCAGGCACTCATCTACCACCCCGGACTCAAGAAAGTCATCGGGATCAACGCGTTGGGTGTCGCTCCCACGGGCGCGACCGCAGCGTTCTATCGGTCGCGCGGCTTCAGCTATCCGCCCGAGTACGGGCCGCTCGCGGCCATCACCCCCGGCACGCCCGGCGGGTTGCTGGTGATGCTAGCCGAGTACGGCACCATGAGCCTGGCTCAGGTGTTGGCGCCCGCGATCCAGCTTGCCGACGGCTATCCCATCGAAGCGCAGGCGGCGAACTCGATTCACGCCAATCGCGACACGATCGCGCAATGGAAGTACTCGCGCGCGGTGATGTTGCCGCACACGGACCGGGCGCGCGCTGCCCCCGAGGCCGGCGAGATCTTCGTGCAGGCGGATCTCGCGGCGACTCTCCGCAAGCTCGTCGAGGCTGAGCGGCAGGCGTTGGCCGCCGGGAAGAGCCGTACAGAGGCGATTCAGGCCGCGTATGACCGGTTCTACAAGGGTGACATCGCCGCAGAGATCGTGCGTGGCATGCGGGAAGAAGGCGGGCTGTTCACCATGCAGGATCTCGCCAACTGGCGCGTACGGATCGAGGAGCCGGTGAGCACTACGTACAAGGGAATCGCCGTGTACAAGCTCCCGTTCTGGCAGCAGGGGCCGGTGATGCTCCAGGCGCTGAACATCCTCGAGAACGCGGACCTCAAGGCGATGGGCTACAACTCGCCGCGCTACATGCACACGGTATATCAGGCGATGAACCTCGCGTTCGCCGATCGCGATTTCTACTATGGAGATCCGTACTTCGCGCCCGAGGAGCCCGTGCGCGGATTGCTGTCGAAGGAGTACGCCCGTTTGCGGTTCTCGCAGATCAACTGGGAGCGCAACGACCCGAACGTGATGCCGGGCGATCCGTATCCGTTCCAGAACGCCGTCAATCCATTCGCGGATCTGCTGCGCCGGTGGACGGTCACGCCGGCGCCGGACACGCTCCCGAGAAGCGGCGGGCAGGATCGCCCTCCGGGAACGGCTTCCGGGGATATGGATTTCATGCGCGGCTTCTACGCCGGCACGACGTCCATCGAGGCCGCCGACGCGGAAGGATGGGTCGTCTCCATCACGCCGAGTGGTGGCTGGATTCCCGCGGTCATCGCCGGCAGGACAGGCATCGGGCTGAGCCAGCGCGCACAGGCATTTGTCACCCGGGCGCAGGACGGTCCGTTCAACGTGATCGAGCCCGGCAAGCGCCCGCGCGTGACCCTCACGCCGACGCTCGCGCTGAAGGATGGCGCGCCGTATCTGTCCTTCGCGGTGCAGGGCGGGGACTCGCAGGACCAGAACCTTCTGCAGTTCTTCCTCAATGTCGTCGAGTTCGGAATGACGGTGCAGCAGGCGAGCGAGGCCGCCAACATCAACAGCTACCAGATGCGTTCGTCTTTCGGCGCGCACGAATCCCGGGCGGGCCGGCTGCTCGTCGCTTCCTCGACTCCTGATTCCGTACGCACCGAGCTGGTGCGGATGGGCTACACGCTCGAATTCCAGCGGCTTACGTCAGGGCCGATCAACGCGATCCTGTTCGATCGCAAGCACGGGACGATGTGGGGCGGGTCTAGCAACCACGGCGAGGATTACGGGATAGCCTGGTAGATTGGCGCGCTGTCCGCTGCGAATCGCCCGGGGGAAACGACGCTCGGTGCCTGTAGGACGGGCGCAACAAGAAGCCGTCATCGGAGACGGCTTCTTGCGGGGCGGTGTCAAGTCTTCATGATCCTACGGCCGACCTTTCTCTTCTTCACCGGCCCCTTCCCGCCCTTCACCTTCGCCGCCCTTTTCTTGGCCGCGGCCATCCGTCCGCCTCTGCTCTTCTTTGCCATGGAATCGACTCCGTTGCGGGTTGTCCGTAAGCTGGGACTTGAATCGAATTACGTCAATGCAAGTCCGTTCATCGTTGTCAGGAAGCCCGCGCCTCCACGCAGTTGCAGAAACCGCCGAGGGTGCGTAGCATCTTTAGAGCAGTCGCTATCCGAGTCACGCTCGCTGGTTCATCCGCCTTCAGTGTCCGGAGTGTTCTCATGTCGCGCCGCATATTTCCTGTCCTTATTCTTGCACTGTCCACGCTCCCGCTTGCTCAACCATTGGCGGCGCAGGCGGCTCGCTTCGACAGCGTGTTCACTGTGGCGAAGTACCTCGATTACGAGACCGTCGCCGATCCAAAGCTCTCGCCCAGCGGAGCAACGGTGGTCTATACACGGAGGTGGATCAACCAGCAGGACGACGTATGGGAGTCTGCGCTGTGGATCATGAATTCGGACGGCTCGCGAAACCGTTTTCTCGCCGAGGGCTCCGGCGCCGTGTGGTCGCCCGACGGGACGCGCATAGCGTATCTGGCGGAGGGCGAGCCCAAAGGCACGCAAGTGTGGGTGCGCTGGATGGACGCCGATGGCGCGGCATCGCAGATCACACGGGTCGCTGAGCCGATAGGCGACTTGCGCTGGTCACCTGACGGACGCAGCCTCGGCTTCAGCATGTTCGTGCCGGCGCGCGCTCCGTGGAAGATCGACATGCCGCCGACTCCGGAAGGGGCGAAGTGGACCGCCGCGCCGAAGCATGTCGACAAGCTGCACTATCGCTTCGACCGACGCGGGTTCCTGCGCCCGGGTTATCGGCACTTGTTCTTCGTCTCTGCGGACGGCGGCGCCGTCCGCCCGCTCACCAGTGGCGAGTGGAGCGTCGGATACACCAACGAGGGCGAAGGGTCGAGCGTTGCATGGGATTGGGCGCCCAATGGCCGCACGATCGTATTTGACGGTTTCAAGGAGCCCGAGGCCCAGCGTACTTATCGCAGCGGCAACATCTACGCGGTGGACGTCGCCGGTGGGGCTGTCACGCGTCTTACGCGTGAGGACGGCGCATGGCGCAACCCGGTGCTCTCGCCGGACGGCCGACGGGTCGCCTTCGTGGGTACGCCGAAAGCGTCGTACAGCTATCGCGTAGGTGACTTGTACGTGATGGATATCGACGGCAGCGGCGTACGGAAGCTTTCTGGAGAGCTGGACCGTGACGCATCCAGCCTGCACTGGGCCCCGGACGGCAGCGGAGTGTACTTCACGGCCGGAGACCGCGGCACCAGCAACCTTCACTTCGCTCCCCTGAACGGGGGCGTCCGCGCAGTGACGCGTGGCACGCACGTGCTCACACTGGGCGCGGTGGCGCGCAACGGCACGGCAGTGGGGACGGCGACTTCTTTTTACAAGCCGACCGACGTGGTGCGGGTCGCCCTGCGCGGCAACGGCGACATCACCCAGCTCACGCGAGTCAACGAAACGCTCCTCGGCGGAATCCGGCTTGGCGACGTCGAGGAAATGTGGTACGCGTCGAGCGGCGGCGCGCGCATTCAGGGGTGGATCGTAAAACCGCCGAACTTTGCCACTGGGCGCACGTATCCGTTGATCATGGAGATTCACGGCGGACCGCATGGGATGTACAACGTCGGATTCAACCCGATGTTCCAGAACTTCGCGGCGCACGGTTATGTGGTGATCTACACCAACCCGCGCGGCAGCACCGGGTACGGCTCGGAATTCGGCAACGCAATCCAGTACGCCTACCCGAGCGTGGACCACGACGATCTGATGGCGGGTGTGGACGCGGTGGTTAGCCGTGGATACATCGATACGAACCGGATGTTCGTCGGCGGGTGCAGCGGAGGCGGGGTACTGTCGAGCTGGGCGATCGCGCACACGGACCGTTTCGCGGCCGCCGCAGTGCGGTGTCCAGTCACCAACTGGCTGAGCATGGCGGGGCAGACGGACATTCCTCTGTTCACCTTCAATTTCTTCGAGAAGCCGTTCTGGGAAGATCCCGCCAGGTGGCTGCAGCAGTCTCCCCTGATGCATGTCGGCCGCGTGAAGACGCCGACATTATTGATGACCGGCGAGCTGGACCTGCGCACGCCGATGTCGCAGACCGAGGAGTACTTCGCAGCGCTCAAGATGCGCGGCGTACCGGCGGAGCTGCTGCGCTTCGAAGGGGAGTACCACGGCACCGGCTCGAAGCCTTCCAACTGGATGCGCACGCAGCTCTACATGATGAGCTGGTACGAGCGCCATGGAAACGCGCGGGCTACTGCAGCGGGTGCCTCATCGCGCTAGAACCCCCAGCTTCCGCCAGCTCCGCTGGCAGCTAGATCGCCGCCCGTCGCTTCCGCTAAGGGGGCGGGCTGGCCCCGAGCTGTGCGATCCGCTGGCGGGCGGTTCGCACCCGCGGCTGCAGGTCCGAATCGGCGTTAAGCCAGAGCTCGACGAACCTGATATAGTGCGCGGCCGCGCGCTCACGGTTTCCCTTTGCTTCCCAAAGCTTGCCGAGGCGCTCGTGCGCCGGGGCGAGGCCAAAGCTGTTCGAGCCCGCCTTGCCGGTTCGCGCCATATCCACGAACCTCGTGAGAACAGCGATGGCGGAATCGGCATTGCCGGATAACTCATAGCTATCGGCGAGAGGGAGGAGAGCGCACCAGTCGCAATCTCCCTCCTTGTCCGATTCGCGCAAAGCCCGAATGGCGTCGGGAAATCGCTTTTCCGCCAACGCAATTACCCCGAGCATCTGATGGCGCGCCAGGCCGTCGCCCAGCCGCTGGATCTGCAAACGCGACCGCTCCCATGCGTCAAAATATGAACGCGCTTTAGCCGCCGCACCCGCGCCGGCATAAAGGAAGACGAGGCTGCCCAGCGGCCTGCTGTTGACCGGTAGCGATGCCAGTGGGGTCCGCTGAAGCGCTGCGTCGAGCGATTGCGCCATTCGCACGCGGTCACCGCGAATGCGTCCATCAACAGCGGCTTGGTCAAGCAGAACCTCCAGCGTCGCCGCCTCGCCGATGAAGGTTCGTGCAAGATCAGCTATCTCGAAGTTCAGACGTTCTGCTTCACCAAGCCGTCCCCGGAGCCTCGCGAGCGTTGCCATGCCGTCCAGGAGCCGAGCTCGTGCGGCGGGCTGCGAACCCTGCGACCGGAGCGCGGCCGAAGTCACGCGGGCGGCGGAGTCGTACTGCCCCAGCACGACGAGCAACTCTGCCTTGGTAGCATGCGAGCCGACGTTAGCCGGGAATTTCCTGACGAACTCGTCAGCGGCTACGCGCGCCTCCGCGAGCTTACCCAGCCTGACAAAAGTCTCGACGAGATTGCCGTAATACACCGCTGCGACAGGACCGGTCGCGATCGCGCGGCGGTACAATTCGTTGGCCTTTTGGTAATTCCGCTGGAACCGGTAGTTGTTCGCGACGTTGTTCATCGCTGCCGTGTTATTCGGTTGCAGCTCGAGCAGCTGTTCGTACGCCGCGATTGATCGAGTGAGGTCCTGGTGGGGACCGATCTGGTAGTAACTACCGAGTAAGAGATAACGTTCAGCGTCGCTCAACCTGTCGCGGTGCTCGAAGGCCTTCTGCAGCAGCTCGTCCGCGGCCGCTGTATTTCCCCGGTTCGAATGCTCTATGGCGAGTTTGCGGTACGCCATCGCGAATCCGGTGTCGAGCGAGATCGCCTCCCGGAGCAGCGCCTCGCCGCGCACCCAGTCTCCGTCCATGGCTGCGGCGTTGGACCCCTGCACGTATTTCTTCAGCGCTTCGAGCGAGGGAGTCGTTACCTGTTCTAGGGGTGGAGCGCCACGAACGGACTTGAGCGACTCCCCGATTTTTGCGCGTAGCGATTTGGCGAGCCCGTCTATCGCTCCGAGGATCTCGGCTTCGCCTGAAGCCGTCTCCCGGAATGAAGCCAGGGTTTCGCCCGATTGCGGCGAGAGCAGCCGCAGAGATATGACGAACTGCCCGCCGAGGCTCAGGATGTTTCCGTCAACCACGGCTTTGATCCCCTCACGCGTCGCGATCTCGCGCGCGAGCGCGAAGTCTACGCGGGTGCCAGGGGGTCGCTGCATCCGGCGCAGGACGTCGCGCATTGCAGTCTGCTGCAGGACGTTGACCGCTTGTGACTGCCCAAGGGCCGTGCGGAAAGCTTCCGTGATTACAGGCCCCAGCGTAGTATCGGAGGCGGGGGGTTCGAAATCTGCGACGAGTATCCGCTCGTTTTTGTCCAGGGCGCCCGCGGCCATCAGTGAGCCCACCGGGCCGATCCCGAGCGCACGCAGCGCCATGTAGCCGCCGATGAGCAGAACGAACCCTCCCAACGCGTAACCCCCGCCCATGGCGGTCCGCCGCCAGCTCACATGCGGACTGGCCTTGACCGCAATGGTCGCCATCGTGCTTTGCGCGACCGCGGTAGTGCCACCTGAGGTGATTACCGGGGTCGACGTCAACATCCGGCGAGTCGCGTGGTGGACGTACGCGGTAAACAGGATCACGGGCAATCCCAACAACATCACGGCTATGGCCCCGGGGAACACCCATTCCGGGAGGCCGATCGCGATGATCGCCGCCTTTGCGATCAACGGGACGATGACGAACGCCGCCGCGTACAACAGCAACGCCTTCCGCAGCATGCCCTGGCCGCCGAGCATGATGGCCGGCATCGCAGAATACCCGCCGCCTGAGGTCACAGTGTCGAGCACGTGCACGATCACCGAGGCGTTCTGTGGACGATCGTTCGCGTCCTTCGCCAGGCATCTCATGACGAGCTCCGCGAGTGGCTGCGGCGTGTCCGGCCGGAAACTGGTGACCGGCTCCGGTGTTTCGCCCATGTGCGCGGCCAACAGCTTCTGGGGCGTTTTTCCGACAAACGGGGGACGGGCCGTCAGGAGCTCGTACGCGAGACATCCGAACGAATAGATGTCGGCTCTGTGGTCCGCCGAAGGATCCGCTGCGGCCTGCTCGGGCGCCATGTACGCGGGCGTGCCGATGGAGGTCCCCATCTGCGTCAGAGTCGCCACCCCGGCGTCCGTCCGCGCGGCGCTGATGGCCTTCGCGATGCCGAAATCAGCTACGGTCGCCGAACCGCCCGACAGCAGGACGTTGTCGGGCTTGATGTCACGGTGAACGACATTGCGCTCGTGGGCGTACGACAGAGCCTTGGCCACGTCGCGCAGCACACCGATCGCTTCGGTCATCGGCAATGCACCCGTTCGTCCCAGGCGGCCACGCACCGATTCGCCCTCGACGAATGGCATTGTGTAGTAGGGAATGCCGTCCGCCTCGCCGGCTGCCAGGACCTGAACGATGTGAGGATGCTGCAGCCTCGCGGCGAGCTGTATTTCCCGCTGGAAGCGGTCGACGTTCACGCCCGCGCTGATCTCCTGCGGGAGCACCTTCACGACCACCTTTCGCCCGAGCGCATTCTCCTCGGCGACAAAAACGCGGCTCATCCCCCCACCGCCCAGCTCGCGCTCGAGGGTGTAGGTAGAGCCCAGGCTCTGCTGTAGTCGGGTGCGAAGGTCGGTCATTACCGGGGTGAGCGGGGGGAGCGGACGCCCAAAGATACGGCTGCGGTGCGCCACCGCCATAGCGGTCGTAATTAGATGCGGGTCTCAGCCCGCCGCGCCGGGGAACCCGAGTCCGCGGAAGACCTCGAATGGAACGGCGTTGTACTTCACCGGCTGCCCCAGTGCAGTCGAGAACTTCGCAGCCAATTCCTCATTTCGGCTCGTTTGCCTGCGCTAGAATCCGCCTCCGCCGCCACCGCCGCTCCCGCCTCCGCTGGATCCACCGCCGCTTGAGCCCGACGAGCTGGGGCTCGATGCCATCGTGCTGCTGGCCGCGGACGACAGCTCACTCATTCTCGCCGAGAAGACCGATGCGTGGAAGTGACCTGTGCCTGTTCCCGTATACCAGCTCGGCGGCTCGCGGTAAATGTCCTCGAACGCGCGCGCCCACTTTTCTTCGACGTCGAACGCCATGGCGTACGGCAGAAAGCGCTCGAACATCTGCGGGGACGTGATCATTCGCTTGTACCGGTCGGTCTCTACGCGGCTGAGAAATTCGCGGAACCCAAGTGCGGCCTCGCGCGCCCGGGCGCCGGTCGTGGTCCGTGCCGGCATCAACAATCCGAAGATAAAAACCGACAGCGCGCTCGCGACGGCCGCAACACCGAGCGCCGCGGGGGCAGTCCACTCCCAGCCCTGCCCGCCGGCCAGCATGGCGGCTCCGATGCCGACGATGAGAACCAAGCCGGTCATTCCCATCCAGTTGTTCCTGACGCTGTCCGGCCGGCGGCGGTAGTAACCGCGGTCGACGAGCTTCTCGTAGATCCCGTCGCGTATTCCCGGCAATGACGTGTAGAACTTGTTCTGAAGATCGGAGAGCTTCACGGAAGTGGAACCGTCGAACAGCGCGTCGAGGTACCGCTCCTCGTGTTTTGCCAGCTCCGCCCACTGCTCCCTCGGCTTCCGCAGATGAAACTCGAAGTCGGTGTCCTTCAGCAAGCCGAGCAGCTTCCGCTCGGTCTGCTCCTCGATCCGGACGAACCCTCGCACGGCGAGGTCCACGAGCGTCGCGGTGATGTCGCGCATCTCGGCGCGATGATCGACCAGCGTGCCCAACTCTGCCGGGGACATCCCATCCGCGGGCTCGTACTGCACGGCGATCGCACCTTCCCCGGGATCACGTCCGCGGCGGCTCCACGAGCGGAACGCAAGAAAGAACACGAGCAAAGGCAGCAGCAACGGCCACCATCTCACCGTCTCCCGCGTGCGCAGCGTGGCCGCGCTCGGCCGCGATGAGATGTACCCCGGCGCCCAGCCCACGCCGATGGTCATCCCCTCGTACGCCTGGAGCTCGCGCCGTGTTGTGAAGGTGACGGCGTTGCCGGTCGTGTCCACGTCGGCGTCGGTCGCGGTGGAGCCTTCGGCGCCGGTGTATACGGCCACTTTGGCCGGCACGACTCCAGGCGGCAGCACTACGCGCGTGAGCACGCGCGCGAGCGGCCACTCCCAGCTGCTCCCCGTGACGTTCCAGTACAGCTCGTCCAGCGCGCCGACGCTGCTGTCCTCGTAGAAGAACCGGATCGCGTTGGAAACCCGGTAGCGGATCACGACCTGGCGAGTCGCGTCCCGGTTGTCGGGCACGTAGATGCGCAGAATCAGGAGGCCGTCCTC
>JBPCPS010000032.1:0-9554 GCA_050998915.1 Gemmatimonadaceae bacterium | reverse complement strand
GGACGGGACTCCGGCCGGCCCCTACGCTCGCAAACTGCGCTCGCTCAGACGGGGCATTGCCGGAGCCCCGTCCCGCACGGCCCGACCATGCCAGCGGGGAGCGAGCGCGTGCAGGGGTCCTCGCAGCGCGCGTCTTAGCGAGAGCAGTTTCTCGCGTAGCGCGCGAAGAGGATCCCTGGCACAGCTCGCGACCGCGGCACGATGCTGCCGGCCGGGCCGGTCGTGGCTCCCGTACTGCCAGCGTCTAACGCGCGCGCACTAGGGGGCGAGGGGGACGGGCGGGAGGTTGGCGGCCTGGGCCTGGGCGCGCGCGAGATTCCTGCGATTGTCGTCGATGTCGGCGACGTCGCGCAGGTTCTGGATGAACTCCTGCAGGCGCTGCTGGCGGAAGGCGTTGAGCTGCTGCTCCTTGAGCGTCGCCTTCTGCGCCTCGAACTCCGCGCGATCGGATTGCGTTCGGCGATCCACGCGGAGCACGTACACCGCGTCCTGGGCGCGGACTGGCGCGCCCACGGCGCCGACCGCCAGGCCGAACGACGCACCGATCGCCTCATTCAGGCGGCCGAGCCCCGCCGCGGGAGTGGTCCGCGTGAACATGTCCGTTTGGGATACCGGCAGATTCCGCGCTGCGGCCGCCTGCTCGAGCGAGCTCGAAGCCGCAGCGGCGGCGAAAGTACGCGCCTCATCCACCAGGATGTCGAGCTTCTTGTCGCGGGCGATTCGCGCGCGAACTTCATCCTTGATCGCGTCGAGCTTGGGAACCCCGCCTTCCACGAGCGAGTCCACGCGCGCGATCGCATAGCCGCCTTCCCAGTCGAACAAATCACTGATGTCGCCCTGTTCTGCTCCGCCGGTCGCCCATGCGCCGACGCTCGGGACGTACTCGCCGCCGATCGTCAGCGGCTCGCCCTCGATTGCTGTCCCGCGCGTGATCGGAATGCGGAGCGCGCGCGACGCCTCCTCGAACTTCGCCGGGTCGTCGGCGGTCGCCGCGATGCGCGCGAGCGAGTCGGCGCGCCGGTCCGTGAGAACCGCGGACTCTTCCCGCTGCTCGATGCGCAACAGGATGTGCCGCAGCGACAGGGTATCGCCGTTCCTTGAGTCCACCTTGATGAGGTGATAGCCGAACGGCGTCAAAACCGGATCGGAGATCCGCCCGGGAGCGAGCGCGTAGGCGGCCGTCTCGAAGTCGGCAACGAACCGGTCGCGACCACCGCGGCCCAGGTTTCCGCCATCGGCGCCGGAGACGGTATCGGCTGACTCCGCGCGGGCCGCGTCCTCGAATGTCCTGGCTCCACTCTCGATCTCCTGCTTGAGCGCGACGGCCTTCGCACGACGGGCCGAGCTGTCGGCGGCGGTAATCGTTCGCGGGATCGTCATCACGGAAACGACGGCGCGCGCGGGCCGCTCGAACTCTTCGCGATGTTCGTCGTAGTAGCTCCTGATCTCCGCATCGGTCACCGAGACTCGTGAATCGGGAACCGACTCGGGGCGGAACGCGACGAAGCTCACCTGGGCCGAGTCGCGCGTGTCGCGCCAGAAGGTCCACAGCCGCTCGTCGCTGACGTACACGTCGCTCAGCACCTGCTCAAACAGCTTCGACTTGGGGATCTCGCTTCTGTAATAGCTCTCGAGCTGCACGAGAACGCCCTGCTGGCGGGCGAGCGGGCTGGCCAGAAAGCGCTGGTATTTCGCGGGGTCGAACTGCCCTTCCGTCTGCAGCTCCGGGCTCTGCATCAGCTGCGGCGGCGGATTGTAGCGGGCCGCGTTCTCGATCTCTTCGTTGGTGACTTTGATGCCGCGGCGGCGGTATTCCTGACGCAGCAGGACCTCACCCACCAGCTGCTCGTACGCCTGATCCGCCAGCCGCTCCCGCTCCTCGAGCGTGAGCGTGCGCCCGCTGCTCTGGGTCTCCTCGTTCTCGAGCTGTTGGATGGCCGCGTACCACTGGGTGGCGAGGATGTCCTCGCCGTTGACCGTCGCGACCGGAGTCGTGGGGGTGATCGCCCCTCTCCCGATCAGTCCGGACGTGTCCATCAGCAGGAATCCGCCGACGAAAGCTGCAGCGATGAAGATCCAGACCCATTTTGTGGCGGCGCGCATTCCCTGCAGCAAGGCAAGCTCCTTAAAGATGCGAAACAGCCTCAAAAGCTATTCGGCGCAAGGGCTCATGAGAAGGCTCTGCCCGCGATCTGATTGACCGAGTATTGCAGCCGCGTAACTTGCACCGGTGCCAGAGACCATGCCCTTCTCCTAGTGGCTAGACTCGACGAACTCGAACGAAAGTTCGAGGAGAATCCCCGGCGCTATTTCGCCCCGCTTGCGAACGAGTACCGCAAAGCCGGCGAGCCGCAGCGGGCCGCGGAGCTTTGCCGCTCACAGCTCCCCGACATTCCCGGGCACATCAGCGGTCACATCGTGCTCGGCCAGGCGCTGTTCGATTCACGCGACTTTGCCGGCTCGCGCGCCGCGCTGGAGACCGCTCTGGCGCTGGATCCCGAGAACATCGTCGCGCTCCGATACCTGGGCGACATAGCCCGGGACACGGGCGACGCAGCGGAGGCCGACCGTTGGTACTCCCGCACTCTGGAAGCCGATCCCTACAACGAAGCGGCGACGGCCGCATTGGCGTCTCTCCGCGAGTCAGCCTCGGCGATTCCGATCGCCGAGGAAACGCCAGCGCCAGCGCCCGACGGGCTCTTGGTTGCCGATGTGGAGGCGACGATTGCTCCGCACCCCCCAGCCGCGGCTCCGGCAGACGGGTTCGAGCCGACTTCGTATTCGGCGGGCCCTGAATCCGCGGAACCGGACGCGGTGAAAGCGGACGCGGTGGAGCCGGACGCGGTGGAGCCGACATCGGTGGAAGCAGCCGGGGAGATCACGGCGGAAGACGACTCGCGATCTGGCGTTTCCGAGGATCCGCCCGCGACCCCGCAGGCACTGTCCTCCGCCGAATCGACAGCCGAAACCGAGGCGCCGTCCGCGGACGACGCGTCGGCGTCAACCGAATTCGCCGGCGATCTGGAGATCTCCGCAGCGTCCGAACCCGCGGAGCAGTCCGACTTCGAATCTTCCGAAGGTGCACCGGTTCAAGTCCCACCCGCCCCCGTGCCGGAAGCTCAGCCTGTAGCTGGCTCCGAACTCCCGGAAGCTGAGTGCGAGAATGTCGCGCCGGTCGAGGTTGAG
Organism: Gemmatimonadaceae bacterium; assembly: GCA_050998915.1. Taxonomy (GTDB): domain Bacteria; phylum Gemmatimonadota; class Gemmatimonadetes; order Gemmatimonadales; family Gemmatimonadaceae; genus JACDCY01. The sequence goes on along the minus strand of JBPCPS010000032.1, from coordinate 6,368 downwards.
CCCATCGTCGCGGTGGAAGCCGAGCCCGAGAATGTTGCGCCGGTCGAGGTTGAGCCCATCGTCGCGGTGGAAGCCGAGCCCGAGAATTTCGCGCCGGTCGAGTTTGAGCCCATCGTCGCGGTGGAAGCTGAGCTCGCCGAAGTCGCGGCGAGCGAAGTCTCCACAGTCGAAGCCGCCGTGACCGAGCGGTTCGACGTCGAGGCGCATGCGCCGCCCGAGTTGATCGCTGTGGAGGAGGCCACTAAAGCCGAAGAGCGTGTCATGGAGTCGGCCGCGCCGTTCGTCACCGAGACGATGGCCGATCTGTACATGGAGCAGGGCTATCCCCACGAGGCGCTCGAGCTCCTTCTCCAGCTCTCCGAGCAGCGGCCGCAAGACGAGCAGCTCCGCTCCAAGATCGAACACATTGAATCAGTCATAGTGGCGCGGCGCGACGCGGCGGTCGCGGCCGCACGCGCGGAGCGAGCGGAGACGTCGCATGCCGCCGAACATGCCGAAGCAGCCGTGCCTGAGCACGCCGATGCCACGCTCTCGTTCGAGCTACCGCCATTCGAGCCGGCCATCGAGGCACCGGTTACCGTCCGCGAGATCTTCGCGCGGATGGATCGCGCCCGCCCGCGGCCGCCCAGCTCGGTCACCCCGCGGCCGCTCTCCCGGCTCCGCTCCGACTTCGTCCCGATGCCCGAGTCGGGCGAGGTGGACGATGCGGTCTCGGAGGACCCGTTCGCGTTTCCCAACGTGCCGGTGCATGCCGAAGAGCGGCCGGCCGCGGTGCCGCGCAGCTCCGGCCCTCATCCGATCTTCAATCCTTCGACCGCAGAGACTGAAGACTTCGACGCGTGGCTTCGGGGGCTGAAGGGCCCGTGAAGATCGCGCTCATCAACGGGCCCAACCTCAACCTCCTCGGCAGGCGCGAGCCGCACATCTACGGACACACCACGCTCGGCGAGATCGAGAACAGCTTGACCGCGGTCGCCCGGGAGCTCGACGTGGAGCTCGCGTGCTCGCAGCACAACGGAGAGGGAGACCTCATCAGCGCCATTCACGCGCTCACGGACTCGGCGGACGGGATTATCATCAACGCCGGCGCGTACACGCACACGAGCCTGGCCATCCGCGACGCCCTCGTCGGCGTGAATCTGCCGTACGTCGAGATGCACCTCACGAACATTTACGCGCGCGAGGAGCTTCGCCGCCGCTCCATGCTGGCGGAGGATGCGCTCGCCGTGGTGTGCGGCTTCGGCGCGTACGGTTACGAGCTGGCGTTACGGGGGCTGGTCAACACGCTGCGCGACCGTGGCTGACGCGCGCGAGCGGCGGATCGCCGCGCTCAGGGACGATGTTGCCGGCGATCTGGACGCGCTCCTGATCACCAGCCTGCCCAACATCCGTTACCTGACAGGATTCTCCGGGACGAGCGCGCTGCTGCTGGTCACGCAACGCGAGCTGTTCTTGATCACCGACTTCCGCTATGCGACGCAGGTGGTCGAGGAGGTCGGCGATCTGGCGAAAGTGCGAATAGAGCCCGTCAGCCTGTGGAGCGGCCTCTGGACGATTCTGTCAAAGGTCCCGAACGTCACGGCCGTCGGCTTCGAATCCGCCCATATCGTACACCGCGACTTTCAGCGGCTGCTCGAGAACAGCGGTGGTGGAACGCGGCAGTGGCGCTCGCGGCTGAACGCCGTCGAGCGACTCCGCGAGTCCAAGGACGCGCAGGAAGTCGAGCTGATTCGGCAGGCGGCAGCGATAGCCGTGGAGGCGCTGGAGCGCACCATTCCGCAGCTCGCCGCCGGAATGACGGAGCTGCAGGTGGCCGGCGTGCTGGAGAAGGCGCTGCGCGACGCTGGGAGTGAAGGGTTTCCGTTTCCGTCGATCGTCGCGTCCGGCCCCCGCGCCGCGCTGCCGCACGCGCGCTCGTCGTTCCGCGTGATCGAGCCGGGCGATTTTTTGTTGCTGGATTTCGGCGCGGAGTACGGGGGGTACTGTTCGGACATTACGCGAACTCTGGTCGTCGGAAGCTCCATCGCGGAGCAGCGAGCGGTTTACGACGTCGTGCGGCAGGCGAACGCGCTGGCAGCGGGCTCCGTTCGGGCCGGAATGACGGGGCAGGATGCCGACGCGCTCGCGCGGGGCTACATTGAGCGCGAAGGTTTTGGGGAAGCGTTCGGTCATGGTTTGGGGCACGGCCTCGGCTTGGAAGTGCACGAGGCGCCCCGCCTTGCCCGGACAGCCGAGGGAACGTTGGCCCTTGGCGCGGTTGTGACGATCGAGCCGGGGGTTTACCGCCCTGGATGGGGTGGGATCCGTATCGAGGATGACGTTCACCTCAGTGCCGGCGGTCCGGAGATTCTCACGGACTTCACGAGAGAGCTAATCGAGGTCGCCTGATGCGTTTGGCGGCCGGTCCCTAAACAGCCAACATGTTCGACTTGCGATACGTGAAAAAGTTGGTGGATATGCTCGACGGGTCCTCGGTGGACTCGATCGAGATATCCTCCGACAAAGGGATGAAGATCCGGATATCGAAGGCGCAGCAGCAGGCGCTCGTGCTGTCCGCGCCGCCGGTCGCTGCGCCGGCGGCTCCGGCTGCGCCAGCCCCCTCCGCGCCCGCGGCCGCTCCAGCGGCGAAGCCCGAAGCCCCCAAGGAGTCGCTCCTCGAGGCGAAGTCGCCGATGGTGGGGACTTTCTATGCCGGTCCGGAGCCCGGCGGCAAGCCCTACCTCGCCGTCGGCGACAGCGTACGCAAGGGGCAGATCATCTGCATCATCGAAGCCATGAAGATCATGAACGAGATCGAGTCGGAGTTCGATGGGGTCGTGCGCGCCATCGTCGCGCAGGACGCGCACCCGGTGGAGTACGGCCAGATCCTCTTCCGGATCGCCCCGAATGGCTAATCCAGTTCCGGGTGCGACCGCGCCCGACGCGGCGGGCGGCTTCGACTACAAGGTCATCCTGCAGCAGATGGTGCACAAAGGCGCGTCGGACTTGCACCTCAAGGTCGGTCGCCCTCCGACGCTGCGGGTAAACGGCGAGCTGGTTCCGCTGGAGCTGCCGCATACCCGCCCGGAGCAGCTCCGGTCGCTGGCCGAGCAGACGATGAGCGCGAAGCACATGCAGGAGTTCACCGAGCACCACGAGGCTGACTTCGCCCTTGGCGTGCCGGGGATCGGCCGGTTCCGCGTCAACGCGTACCACCAGCGCGGCACGATCGCATTCGCGTTCCGAATCATCGCCTTCCAGGCGCAGACGATCGAGGAGCTGAACTTGCCGGCCGTGTGCGCCGACGTGGCTATGCGTCCGCGCGGACTGGTCCTCGTGACCGGCATCACGGGCTCGGGAAAGTCGACGGCGTTGGCCGCGATGATTCACCACATCAACACGCACCGGCGCGCGAACATCATCACGATCGAGGACCCGATCGAGTTCCTCCACCGCGACATCAACTGCCACATCAATCAGCGCGAGGTCGGCACGGACACCGCGAGCTTCGCTCAGGCGCTGCGACGCGTGCTGCGGCAGGACCCGGACGTGATTATGGTCGGCGAGATCCGCGACCTCGAGACGCTGGACACCGCGCTCAAGGCGGCGGACACGGGGCACCTGGTGTTCTCCACGCTGCACACTACGGACACGACGCAGACCATCAACCGCGTGCTGTCCTTCTACCCGCCGCACCAGCAGGACGAAGTGCGATTCATCCTGTCGAGCGCACTCCAGGCCGTGATCTCATTGCGGCTCGTGCCGCGCGCGGACAAGGGCGGCCGCGTTCCGGCCGCGGAAGTGCTCATCAACACCGCCGCGGTGCGCGACAACATCCGCGACATGACGAAGTCGCTCGACATCCCGGAGCTGATCCGCGAAGGCACGATCCAGTACGGCATGCAGAGCTTCGACCAGTCGCTCATGAACTGGTACTCGCAGGGCATGATCTCGTACGACAACGCGATCTTCTACGCCACGAGTCCGTCCGAATTCGCGCTGAAGGTCCAGGGCATCGCGGGCACGAGCGACACGTCGTGGGACAAGTTCACATCCGGCATCAGCACGTGAGGTTGGCCCGGTGGTCGGTCGCGGACGGGTTGGGTATCCCATGCCGGCCCTACGCTCGCAAACTGCGCGAGCTAAGACGGGCCTGCATGGGACACCCAGCCCGTGCGCGACCGACCAGACAACCCACGTGCAGCGGCTCCTGATCGCGCTCGTACCGCGCGCCCGCCGTTCCGCAACCACCTCCGCCCGCGCGAACCCGTTGCGATCTCGCCCCGCCTTCAGCCCCCGCACAAACCCCCGCGCTGGTGCGAGGCCCGGAGGATTCGAGCGTGGGTCCGACGTTGGGCGCGTCTTCGCGAGCGTAGTGTGCTCGCGTCGCGCCCCAGTCGGATCCACGCTCGAATCCAAAGGGTCTCGCCCTCGACCGAGCAGCCATGTTTAAGAAGGTGCTGATCGCGAACAGGGGCGAGATCGCGCTGCGCGTTATTCGCGCTTGCAGGGAGTTGGGGATACAGACGGTGGCCGTGTACAGTGAGGCGGACAGGGAGTCGCTGCACGTGCGGTTTGCGGATGACGACGTGTGCATCGGGCCGCCTCCGGGCCGCGATTCCTATCTCAAGATTCCGCGCTTGATCGCGGCGGCGGAGATAACCGGCGCGGACGCGATTCACCCCGGCTACGGCTTCCTCGACGAGAACGCCGAGTTCGCCGCAACGTGCGCGGCATCGAACATCGAGTTCATCGGCCCCACGCCTTCGCAGATCCGCGTCATGGGAGACAAGGCGTCCGCGCGCAAAGCGATGCAGGACGTGGGCGTCCCGATCATTCCCGGCACGCCCGGCCCCGTCGAGGACGTGGAAGAAGCGCTGAAGTACGCCAGGGAGATCGGCTTCCCGGTCATCATCAAGGCCTCCGCCGGCGGCGGCGGGAAGGGGATGCGGGTAGCGAAGGACGCGGACGATTTCGCCCGCTCCTTTCAGCTCGCGCGCTCCGAGGCGCTCTCGGCGTTCAGCAACGCGGACGTGTACGTCGAGAAGTACCTTGAGCGGCCGCGGCACATCGAGTTCCAGATCGTCGGCGACCGGCACGGCAACGTAGTTCACCTCGGAGAGCGCGACTGCTCGGTGCAGCGGCGGCACCAGAAGCTCATCGAGGAGGCGCCGAGTCCCGCGCTCAACGCCGAGCTGCGCGCGCAGATGGGCGACGCCGCCGTGCGCGGCGCCAAGGCCATCGACTACGTGGGAGTCGGCACCATCGAGATGCTGCTGAATGAGGATCGCTCGTTCTACTTCATGGAGATGAACACCCGCATTCAGGTCGAGCACCCCGTCACCGAGATGCTGACGGGCATCGATCTCGTCAAAGAGCAGATCCGTGTCGCCGCCGGCGAGAAGCTGTCGTTCAAGTCGCTGCCTACGCTGCGCGGGCATGTGATCGAGTGCCGGGTGAACGCGGAAGATCCCGCGAAAAACTTTCAGCCCTCGCCCGGGCGCATCGACACGTTTCATCCGCCTGGCGGCCCCGGCGTCCGCCTCGACACGCACGTGTACGCGGGCTACACCGTGCCGCCGTACTACGATTCGCTGCTCGCCAAGGTCATCTGCCAGGGACGCGACCGGCAGGAGGCCATCCGGCGCATGCACATGGCGCTCGAGAGCTTCATCATCGAGGGCGTGACGACGACGATTCCGTTCCTGGCGCGCGTGATGGAGAATCCGCTGTTCCAGTCGGGGAACGTCGACACCAAGTTCCTCGAGCGCGAGCCCAACCTGATGAAGGACGTGGTGGCTTGAGGGTCGACGTCTTCTTCGGCTATCAGCAGCTCACGCCGGCGGACGTTAGCGGCAGGGTCGTGGCGGTGGTGGACGTCCTCCGCGCGTCGACGACGATCGCCGCGGCGCTCGCGAACGGCGCGCGAGCCGTCGTGCCGTTTCTCACGTCGGACGACGCCGTTGCCCAGTCGAAGCAGCTGGGGCGGGAGGACGTGCTGCTCGCCGGCGAGCAGAAGATGCTGCCCATTCCGGGGTTCGATATCGGGAACTCTCCGGGACACTTTTCCGCGGAGAGGGTGCAGGGCAAGACGGTGCTGCTAACGACGACGAACGGGAGCGGGGCCGTGCTGGCGGCGCAGGGCGCGAGTGACATCGTCGTCGCGTCGTACGTCAATTTCTCGGCGGTCGCGGCGATGTTGCGGGCGGCCGTGAGGGGCGGGACGGACGTGCTGATTCTGTGCTCCGGACACGAGCGGCGCTTCACTCTGGAAGATGCGGGTTGCGCGGGACGTTATGTTCGCGCTATTCAGAAGGGTCTCAACGGGGTCGCGACCAACGACGGCGCTACCGCGTGCGCTCTCATCGACAGGAAGTATGGCGAGAACA
>JBPCPS010000184.1:0-9017 GCA_050998915.1 Gemmatimonadaceae bacterium | reverse complement strand
CATAACCGTCCTGCAGCAGACGGCGATGCGCGACGTGCTGCGCCGCATGCAGCGCCCCCCTGGGACCCGAGTGGACTTCGCAATCGCGCGCGAGATCGCGACGCGCGAGGGCATCAAGGCGGTCGTGGACGGCAACATCCTGAGCCTCGGCGGCCAGTTCGTAATATCCTTGAGACTGCTCTCTCCGCAATCCGGGGAGACGCTGGCGTCATTCCGCGAAACCGCCTCCGGCGAGGCGGAGATTCTCGGTGCGATCGACGATCTGGCCAAGTCGCTGCGGGCAAAAGTCGGCGAGTCCCTGAAGTCAGTCCGGGGCGCGCCGCCCCTCGAGCAGGTAACGACTCCTTCGCTGGATGCGCTGAAGAAATACGTGCAGGGTGTCAACGCCGTGGCCATGGATGGAGACTGGCTGCGCGGCGAGACGCTTCTCAAGGAGGCTATCTCGCTGGATTCAGGCTTCGCCATGGCATACCGCAAGCTCGCCATCGAGAACTCGAACAGGGGTAATGCCGCGGCGGCCGACACACTGCTCCAGAAGGCTTTCGAGCATCGGGACAGGTTGAGCGACGCAGAACGCTACCTGTTACTTGGCAGCTACTACCAGAATGGGCCTCACCAAGATCTGGCGCGGTCGATCGCCGCGTACGAACAGTTGCTCGAGCTGCAGCCCAACAATACGGCGGCAATGAACAACCTCGCTAACGCCTACGGGTATCGGCAGCGAAACTACGTTCCGGCGGAGGCGTTGTACCGGCGCGCGATTTCAACGGGCCCCGTCGCATCGGTCTACTATTCCAACCTCATTAACGTCTTATTGAGGCTTGGGAAGGCGAGCGAGGCGCGAGAAGCTGCCGAGGAGTTCATAATCGCATTCCCCGCCAACCCGGCCGCGTATACGACCAAGGCGGAGCTGTTCGACGCGCTGGGACACTATGACTCGTCAGCTCGGATCATGTCGCTCGTTGTCCGGTCTCACGGGTCGCAGCCCGCAGCTCGGGTGGGGCTTCTCGGCGGTATGGCGAACGCCGCGAGACTTGGTGGGCGCCTGAATGAGTCAAAGCGCCTAGCGGACGAACAGGCAGACCTTCTCGAAGGCTACGGAGCTGAGGGCGCCGCACTCGGTGCGGAACTGATCGAGGCCGCGGTGAACGTCTTCATTCGGGGTGACCGTGGGCGGACGGCACAAGCACTCGATGCGGCTCTTCAGCGCTTTCCGCTCGCGTCTCTTCCGCTGAATAGCCAGCCTCTCACCCAGCTTGTTTTTCTGTACTCCGAGGCGCGAGTACCCGCCAAAGCCCGTTTTTTCATCGCTGAATGGGAGCGGTCGCGAAAGCAGTTCCAGCGCATTGAAGACGGCACTACCCGGCACGCAATGCTCGGGGCGATCGCAGTGTCGGAAAACAGAATCCAGGACGCCATTCGCGAACTCCGGGAGTCCAACCGCGAGGGAGGCTGCGACTGGTGCCCGGAGCTCCCCCTGGCAGACGCGTACGAGCTCTCAGGGAATCCCGATTCCGCGATCGCCGCACTCACCAGATTTGTCGAGTTGGTTCGAATCGACAAAACGTTCGACAACAGCTTCTCCCTCGCTCCAACGCACGAGCGTCTTGGCCGCCTATTGGAAGCAAATGGCAATCGCGAGAAAGCGGCCGCACACTACGCAAAGTTCATCGAGCTCTGGCGGAACGCCGATCCAGACTTGCAGCCGCGAGTGCGAGCCGCCCGCCAGCGGCTTGCCGAGCTCGGGGCGAGACCGCCCGCCTAGCCGGGGGCGGTGTCCGGCGTGGCTGCCCCGCCTCGGCTACCGCGGCTGAAGCCGGGCCCTCTTAACGCGATGGTGCACCAGCGGCAGCGGCCCTAGCGTTCCCGTGCCGCTCGTACCAGCTCATCATGTAAAGCTGCGTTCGCATCCAGTTCGAAGGCTTCGAGCCGGTGCCGTGGTACTCCCCTTCGAAGCGCAGTAGCTCGGCAGGTACGCCGCGCATCTTGAGCGCGGCGAAGTACTCCTCGGTCTGCGACATGGGCGTGCGCAGATCCAGCTCGCCGGTCATCAATAACGTCGGCGTCTTCACGCGGCCGACATGCATCAGGGGAGACTGCTGCAGCCACTTGGCGGGATCTTCCCAAAATGGCTTCTCGAAGAAATTAAAAGTGAACAGTGGAATGTCGGTCTGACCCGCCATGCTCAGCCAGTTGGTTACGGGACACCGCACCGCGGCGGCGGCGAAGCGGTCCGTGTGCGCGATGGCCCAGCTCGACAGAACTCCCCCGCCACTGCACCCACCGACGAACATCCGGTTCGTATCGATATATCCGCGACTGACCACCGCGTCCACGCCGGCCATTAGATCGTCGTGGTCTACGCTCGGATACGCAAACTGGATCGCGTTGCCGAAGTCGGACCCGTAGCCGGTGCTGCCACGCGGATTAGTGTAGATCACCACGTAACCGTGGGCCGCGAAGTTCTGGAACATGGGGTTGAATCCGACGTTGTACATCGCATGCGGTCCGCCGTGGATCTCCATGATCAACGGATACTTGCGCCCAGCGGCAAAGCCGGGGGGCTTGACGATCCACCCCTGGATGCGTGCGCCGCCGCTCGACGTGTACCAGATCTCCTCGACGTCGCCCAGCCGGATTCCGCCGAGGAGTGTTTCGTTGACTCGCGTGAGCTGGGTGATTTCGCCGTTGCCGCGCAGGGCTATCCGTACCACGTCGGTCGGCTTGTGAGAAGAAGTCGCCGTCCCCACCGCCGTGCCATTGCGCGCCACCGCGCCCAGCGAGAGCATGTGCGTGCCGCGCGTCACCGCGCGAACCCCTCCGTTCAGGGGAGCGAAATGAAGATTGCTGGTGCCGCGGTCTCCGGCCGTGAAGTACACACCGCTGCCGTCCGAGGCCCAGTGCAAGCTGGATGCGTCGCGGTCCAACTCACCGGACAGCTTCCGTACAGCGCTCCCGTCCAGCTCCATCACATACAAGTCAGCTACGCGATAGCTGTACGACGCCTTCGGCGTACCCACGAAAGCAATCCATCGGCCGTCAGGCGAGAGCACCGGATTGCGCCACGCGCCGTCCTCTCGCGTAAGACGTGTAACGGCCCCACCCGCGACGTCCACCGCGTAAATGTTGCCGCTGCGATAGGTACGCTGGGCCTCGGCTTCCTTGAAACCGTCAAACACGATCGTGCGGCCGTTGGGCGCCCAATCCCATGCAACGCTCGACCCTTCGCCCTCGTTGGTGGATCCGACGCTCCACTCGCCGCTGGTGAGCTGGCGGACGGCGCCGCCGTCGGCGGAAACTACGAACAGGTGCAGGTAGCCCGGACGCAGGAACCCGCGTCTGTCAAAGCGATAGTGCAGCTTGTCGACATGTTTCGGTGCGGCGGTCCACTTCGCACCTTCCGGAGTCGGCGGCATGTCGATTTTCCAAGGAGCGCGCGCTGCCACGAACATGCTGAAGCCAAGGCTGCGCCCGTCGGGGGACCAGCGCAAGTCCCCTATCGGTTCCGCGACACGTGTGATCTGCGAGGCGGCGCCTTCGGCATCCATCCAGCGCACCCATACTTGTGGGCCCTTGGGCTCACCCTCCGCGAGATACGCAATCCGCGTCCCATCCGGCGACCACACGGCCCCGGAGCCCTCGGCGAGAAAACGGTTCCGCGAACCGTCTGCGTTCATGATCCACAGCGCGGACTCCCACCGATCGTCCTGCTGGTTAATCCACCGCCTCGTGTACACAATGGTAGCACCGCCAGGGGACAGCCTTGGATCGGAGACAGTCTCGTAGTCGAGGTACTTCGGCACCGTGAACACACCGCCGACGCGAGCCGCCTGCGCTGCCAAGGGCTGAACCAGGGGGAGCGTACAGAGGACGAGGGCGAACAGGGATTGGATGAAGCGCGGCATCAGAAATCCTATGGGGTACGGGAGACGCTCAGTGCAGACGGACCACGAGCAAGAGTCGTGGACGCTCGAAGAGACGCTACGACTCGCGACCAAATGCGGCAAGAGATAGACGGCCGGTCGAAGGTACTCACCAGGCAATCCCGTAGTCCTCGCCGTGGTTGCTCGACCCGCCCCACATCGTTCCGTGCTTGCGGTCGAACAGGATCGCGTTGATCGGCCCCGACGTCAGCCGCGCGAACTCGAGGGTATAGCCCATGCGAACGAGCTCGGTGCGCACTGAATCAGGTGTGGACGACGCGACGAGCATGCGGCCGGGGCGGGATTCATGCGCGCCGAACGACGAGCGCATCTGAAAGCTGTTGATGTTGGCGGCCTCGCTTGCCTGCTGCGGCGACATGGCGAACTCCACTACGTTCAGAAAGAACTGCAGCAGGTTCTGGTCCTGCGAGTCGCCGCCCTGCACCGCGAACGCCAGGTAGGGCGCGCCGTCCCTGAGAGCGAGCGTCGGTGTGAGCGTAACGCGAGGCCGCTTCCCGGGCTCGATCACGTTGAACGGACCGTCCTGGGCGCGCGTTACGAACGACTGCGCTCGCTGGCTCAGCCCCACTCCCGTGCGCCCCGCGATGACCGCGGGAATCCAGCCGCCGCTCGGCGTGACGGAGACCACCCATCCCTCGGAGTCCGCGGCCTCGATCGACGTGGTGCCCGCGTAAAAGCCGCGCTTGAACGCCTCGTCGCTCGATGCCGTTCCCGGCGTGCGGTCCTGACCGCCGCTGCGCGGAAGCGTGTCCGGCGCAGGCACGACTGTCCACCGGCGCAGCAGATCGGCATACGGATTCCGCGCCCCCTGGAAGGGATATGGATCGCCGGGCATCACGTTGGGGTCGTTGCGCTCCCAGTTGATCTGCGAGAAGCGCGTCCGCGCGTATTCCTTGGATAGCAGCCCGCGCACCGGCTCCTCCGGCGCGAAGTACGGGTCGCCGTAGTAAAAGTCGCGATCCGCGAACGCGAGATTCATCGCCTGATACACAGCGTGCATGTAGCGCGGCGAGTTGTAACCCATTGCTTTGATGTCCACGTTCTCCAGGATGTTCAGCGCCTGCAGCATCACCGGTCCCTGCTGCCAGAACGGAAGCTTGTATACGGATATGCCCTTGTACGTGGTGCTGACCGGCTCCTCGATCATCACGCGCCAGTTCGCGAGATCCTGCATCGTGAACAGCCCGCCCTCCTCCCGCATTCCACGAACGATCTCCTGTGCGATGTCACCCTTGTAGAACCGGTCATACGCCGCCTGAATGGCTTCCTTCCGGCTCTTGCCGGCGGCACGCGCCTGCCGCTCGGCCTCGACGAGCTTGCGAAGCGTGATGGCGAGATCGGCCTGCACGAATATCTCGCCCGCAACCGGCGCGGCACGGGGGCGATCCGAGTGCGGCAGCATTACGGCCCGCGAATACTTCCACTGCCCGATTGTGTCGCGATTGGCATGGATGGAATTCGCCGCCTGCGCTTCGATGGGATATCCGTCCGCCATCTGGATCGCGGGCGCCAGGACCTGCTCGAGCGACATGGTCCCGTATTCGGCGAGCATCACGAGCAGGCCGCCGGGCGTGCCGGGCGTCACGGCGGCGAGTGGACCGTATTCGGGCGGATGCGTAAATCCGCGGAACCTGTAGAACTGCGCCGTCGCTCCCGACGGAGCCACGCCGAGCGCGTTGATGCCGATCACCTTCTTGAGCCCGGGGTGGTAGATGAGCGCCTGCGTCTCGCCTCCCCAGTGCAGCACGTCCCACATCGTCGCGGTCGCCGCGAGCATGGCGCACGCGGCGTCGACGGCGTTGCCTCCCTGCTGGAAGATCATCGCGCCCGCGGTCGCGCCCAGCGGCTTGCCCGTGATCGCCATCCAGTGGCGGCCGTGAAGCGGAGGCTTCATGGTGCGCTGCGCATCTGCCGCCGTGGGGGCAAACAGGGCGAGCGTGAGGGCGACCAGCTTGAGCGAGGATGACATTCTCATATGGACTGGGGTTTGTGCGGACCGGAGCCGGCCGCGCGTCAACAGCCTGATATTGCAAAATGGACGAATTTCTATTGACGAAACGCTACTCCTCACGAAAACTATGAGGGACAGCTTCCATGGAGTGAATGTATGGCGAAGAAAAGCAGAGGGGGCCGCCTGGTTGCGGCCAAAAAGCGGGCCGCGAAGACGAAAGGTGGCAAGGGTCCGGTCAAGAAGCGGAAGGTGGGTCGCAAGATCATGAAGACCTGACGAACCACACCGAAAAAGCCGTCTTACGACGGCTTTTTTGTCGGTCGGGACTGGGAGCGCTCACTCGTTTTTGGCGGCCGGCTGGTCGTTCGCCACTGCAGCCCGGCTGGAAGCGAGGAATTTGATCGGGTCTACCGAGCGTCCGCGGGTAAGGACCTCGAAGTGCACGTGCGGACCGGTTGCTACGCCGGTCGCTCCGACCGTGGCTACCGGAGTGCCGAGCGCGACTCGGTCACCTATTTTCACGAGCGCCTTGCCGCAGTGAGCCAGACGGGAAATGATGCCTCCCGAATGCTCGAGCTCGACGGTGAGCCCGTAGCCCACTCGCCATCCTACGAAACGCACGCGACCTGCGGCGGGGGCAACGATTCGAGTGCCGTGCGGCGCGGCGACGTCCACCCCTTTGTGCGCCCGGAAAATGTCGAGGATCGGGTGCATGCGCGACGTCGCGAAGCGGCTGGAAATTCTACCTGACACCGGCATCACCATGTTGCGGGGTGGCCGGCGCGCCGCGCGCTCGTGCGCGACGATCGCGCCGAGCGCGTCGACGCTGTCGAGCAGACCTACGACAAGACGCTGGGATTCAGCGAGCTTGTCCGCGCTGGTTGCCGCCATAGTGGTGGTTTCGCGCGTCCACGTGGCCGCGGTCGCCACGACCACGAAGAGAGCGCTACCCAGCACGCCGACCGTTCTGGCGCGAATGCTGAGTTGACGCGTCGCGGCGCCCGGCCGCGGCGGGACCAGTATGAGTGTCCACGCGCTCTTACGAGGGCGAGCCGCGCTGCCGCTCAAACGCGCGCCCTGGTGGGATGCGCGGGTGTTTGGGCGAGCTCGAGCCGTCTCGATGCCCCGGGCGTCTCGGTAGACACAGGGGCGGCACCGATGGCAACCTGTCCGTGAAGTATCGCGCCTTCGCGCAGAAGCATTTTGTTGGCGCGGATCTCACCGTGGACAGCTGCTCCCGGCTCGATCTCCACGCGTCCGGTGGCGTGCACGTTTCCGTGGATCGTGCCGGCCACTATGACGTCACCCGCCTCAACATCGCCGACTACCCCGCCGCCGGCCCCAACAATGAGCATCCCAGCGCGGTGCAGCCCGCCTTCGATCCGACCGTCCACGCGGATGGTCCCGTCCGTGTCGATCTCGCCCCGAATCGTGAGGCGATCGTCTATCACCGACAGTCCTGGCGGACGTCGCGGAGCACGCGCACCGAAAAGCTTCATTGCCAACCCTCCTCCGTGTAAACGGTTGCGTCCGGGACCCCCAGCTTGGTGCCCGAACCCGACCCCCGCCAGCCCCCATGCGGCTTGCATGCCCAGGACGGGGTTTTACACGGATACGCAACAGTTTATCCGTCGACAGTCAGCCCTAAGACCGGCCGATGCTTCTAAGAAATGTGATGCCTTAGCTGGGGCCGCGGGCGCGTTCCAGAAGCAGGTGGCTCACCTTCTTCGGATCGGCGCTTCCCTTCGATTTCTTCATCACGAGCCCCACGAGCACCCCCTGAAGCTTCGTCTCGCCGGATCTGTACCGGGCCGCCTCGGCAGGGTTCTCCGCCAGAACCTCGTCGATCCACGCAGCCAGCGCGGAACCGTCGCCGACTTTCTGTAGCCCTTCCTCCGCGGCGACCTGCACCGGCGGCTTTCCGGTTTCCACCATTCGCGCGAAGATGCGCTTCGCGGCCGTGTGGCTCACTACGTCATCACGCAGCATGCAAATCAGCTCGCCGAGGTCCGCGGGGCGAACGGCGAACTCGTCAAACCGTACGCCCGCGGCGTTGACGGACGCGGACACCTCGCCCATTACCCAATTGAGCGCCCCCTTGGGGTCGTGCGACGCCCTGGCCACCGCTTCGAAGTATTCGCTGAGGCCGGCGCTCGAGGTCAACAGCGCCGCATCGGGGGGCGTGATCTTGTATTCGTCGATGAGCCGTTTGCGGCGCGCGTCGGGCAGCTCCGGAATCTCCCGGCCGACACGGGCGATCCACTCGGCATCCAACACGAGCGGTGGGAGATCGGGCTCCGGGAAATAGCGATAGTCGTGGCTCTCTTCCTTCGAGCGGCTCGGGCGCGTTTCCCCGCGCGCCCCGTCCCAAAGCATGGTCTGCTGGCTGACAGTGCCTCCGCTCTTCAACAGTGCCACCTGCCGCGCGAACTCTGCATCCAACGCCCGTTCGACAGCGGAAAATGAGTTCACGTTCTTCACTTCCGTCTTGGTGCCCAGCTTGGTCGCGCCGCGAAGGCGCGCACTCACGTTCGCGTCCACGCGGAGGCTCCCCTCTTCCATGCTCACGTCGCTGACACCGGCGTAGCTGAGTATCTGCTTGATGAGACGCAGATACGCGCCCGCCTCCGCGGCGGAGCGCATGTCGGGCTCGATCACAATCTCGATCAGCGGAACGCCGGCGCGAGTCAGGTCGATCGCGGTGACGCCGTTGTACCGGTCGTGCACAGACTTGCCGGCATCTTCTTCCATGTGCACGCGCGTGATGCCCACACGCACCGGCGTCTTGTTCTCCCGCTCCCCGATCGTCAGCCAGCCCTTCTCGGCCAGTGGCTTATCGTACTGGGAGATCTGGTATCCCTTGGGAAGATCCGGATAGAAATAATTCTTTCGCGCGAAGACCGACGTCTCGTGCAACTTGCACTCGAGCGCGATGGCGGCGCGAAGCGCAAACTCGCCAGCGTGACGATTCAGAACCGGCAGCGCTCCCGGAAGCGCCAGACAGACCGGACACACGTTGGTGTTCGGCGGAGCGCCGAAGTCCGCCGAGCACGAGCAGAAAGCCTTCGTGCGCGTCTTGAGCTGGACGTGCACCTCGAGGCCGACCACCATCTCGTATTCCG
>JBPCPS010000037.1:0-3396 GCA_050998915.1 Gemmatimonadaceae bacterium | reverse complement strand
CGACCGGACACGCTGCGGCACCGACAGGGGATTCGGCTTGTCCGCAGATCATCAGGCTGGCTCGATAGAATGCTTGAGTTACTCCTTTCATGTCGAGTTCGCGACCGGCGGCTCAAACCGGCTTCGGAGAAGAAGGTTCTCGGCCAGGCTGAGGAACGCGTGACGGCGGAACGCACATAGCCGAGTCCGCGCAGCAGGGATCGGAGCTGGCGGGCGAGCTGCGCGTCCGCCGCGCCACGCGAACTGACGCCGAACTGCTCTGGCGCTGGGCGAACGATGCCGCGGTGCGGGCGAACGCGTTCCGGCGAGAGCCGATTCCCGTCGATGTCCACGTGCGCTGGCTCGAGGCACACCTTGCGGACGTCGGGTCGCGAATCTGGGTTCTCGAGAGGGGATCCGTGCCGGTCGGCCAGGTGCGGTACGAGCGTCTGGCCGGCGTCGCTGAGGTGGACATCTCGATAGCGCCGGAGGAGCGAGGCCACGGTTACGGTGTCGAACTGCTGCTGCGGACAACTCCCCTGGCGTGCGCCGAGCTCGGCGTGTTGCGGCTTGTCGCACTCGTCCTCCCAGAGAACGCGCCATCGCTCAGGGCGTTCGCGCGCGCAGGCTACGTGGTAGTGGGACGCGAGGAGCGGCACGGGCAGACAGCCGAGCGGTTCGAGCGACGCTGCACGGGTCCGCGTCCCTAACGGATCTCGCGCACAAGCTGGAAGGCCTCTGCGCGCTCGAGCCCGCCGACCGATCCCCAGCGGCGCGCGATCGCGGTGAGGGCCTCGCGACTCCGCGGATGCGGGAAGGGACGTGTCTCCGCGTCGTACGCCTCCAGCGCCGCGAACTTCGTCTCGATCGTTGCGGAGATGTCCACAAAGACCGTTGGCGCGAATGTGTAGGGAACGTTCCATTCGGTGCTCGAGGCGACTTCGAACGAGAGGATGCGGCGGACCGAGAGGTCCGCCGTCGGACGTGCGGCGGTCAGGACCGCCTGATACGTCACGC
The DNA here is from genome assembly GCA_050998915.1 of Gemmatimonadaceae bacterium. Lineage (GTDB taxonomy): Bacteria > Gemmatimonadota > Gemmatimonadetes > Gemmatimonadales > Gemmatimonadaceae > JACDCY01. The sequence continues at coordinate 2,400 of JBPCPS010000037.1, read as the reverse complement.
GGTGATCTGCGTTGAGGTCACCATGGTGGTGCGTGTAAACGGTCTGCGGCCGTACGCGTCGGATGTGCGACTCCACCTCCCGGACGACGTGAAGGAGCCTAACGGCGTCCATCCCCTGGTCTTCGAAGTCGCCGAGATGCAATGCGCGCACACCCATAAGCGCGCTCGCGCGGCGCGCGCTGGCGCGGAGTACGTCAAGCTGGCGGGCCAGCGTCGCGGTGTCACCACCTCGCGAGGTGACGCCGGTCGCGAGCACGGCGACCTCAATTTCATCGCCCTCCATAGCGTGCCGCGCGATGGTGCCGCCGGCGCCGAGCACCTCGTCATCGGGGTGCGCGCAAACGACTAGGATTTGCAAACGATCTCTCCTCGGAAGGTGATTCGCTCGCCGTCGAACCGAGCGTCCTTGAACACGATCTGCTTCCCGTCCATGCGGATGAACGCGTTCGGATATGGATCCGCGAGCATCCGAATAAAGTCATAGAGCCGCTCAAGCGGCATCGCGAGATCTTGAAGCTCGCTCTCCTCGGGCCGGCGGCGCCGGTAGAACTGCCCCTTCCCGGTCTGCGGACGCGGCACGAAGTCCCGGTTGAGGATACGCCTGATCATCCGGAACTCGGCGAGCTCGATCCGCCCTAGGATTTGAGGCAGCGACCCCTCCAGCGAAAGCGGAGCCTCCAAGAGGATATCTCCGGCATCGACATCCTGCGTCATCTGGAACGCCGTGAGCGTCGTGCGTTTTATCCCGCGCACGATCTGGTTCTGGATCGGCGAGCCGCCCCGAAAATCCGGAAGTGGAGCGGCGTGGAAACCAACGCATTCCACGGCGCCGAGCACGTCGACTGGGACCGTCCACGACCAGTCCGCGAAGATCGCGATCTTCACGCGGGCACGCCGCACACTTTGGGCGGTCAGGTCCTTCGGATCGCGGACGTGAACGAATCGATACCCGTCGAGCCCTCGCAGCCTCTGCAGGAGACGGAGCGCCCACTCGCGGTGACCGCAGTAAAGAACCCGCATGTCTCGGAAGCACACTCCACGCCGACTGCCAGCGCCGTTCGGCGTCGACGATTGTATTCGGCACATAATCGATGACGTGATGCGGATCGGGGATCTCGATGTCGGGGCAGGATGTCCGTGTTTCGTCATTGCGGAGGCGGGGAGCAATCACGACGGTCGACTGGCGCAGGCGAAGAGCCTGATCGATGTGGCCGCCGCTGCTGGCGCAAGTGCGGTGAAGTTCCAGACATTCAAGGCCCGCCACATGTACCCTCGATCCGCGGGCAGCGTGGAATACCTGAAGGAGCTGGGAATCCGGGACTCGATATACGACCTTGTCGAGGGTCTCGAGATGCCGGATGAGTGGATCCCCGAGCTCGCTGGGCACTGTGCTGAACGTGGGATCCTGTTCCTCTCGACGCCGTTCGACGAGGCGAGCGCCGACCTCCTCGAACCCTACGTGCCGGCATTCAAGATCGCGTCCTACGAGCTCACCCATCTCCCACTGATCCGTCATGTAGCGCGCAAAGGGAAGCCTTTACTCCTCTCCACCGGCGGCGGCCAGATGCCCGAGATCGCCGAGGCTATCGCGGCCGCGCGCGCCGAGGGAAACGATCGGATCGTCGTCCTGCAGTGCACCGCGAAGTACCCGGCGCCTCTGGACGTGATCGACGTCCGTGCGCTTGACATGATGCGCAATGAACTCGGCGTGCCGGTCGGTCTGTCGGATCACAGCGCCGAGCCCCTGGCTGCGTCGCTGGCTGCGGTCGCGCGCGAGGCGTGCGTTATCGAGAAGCACTTCACCCTGAGCCGGTCCCTGCCGGGACCTGATCACTCCTTCGCTCTCGAGCCTGGCGAACTGCGCGAGATGATCCGGCTCGTCCGCGAGGTCGAGCGCGCACTCGGGGAGCGTGAGAAGCGAGTGCGTGACGTCGAGCGTGAGCTCGTCGATTACCGCCGCAGCATCTTCACGACCCGGCCCGTCGCACTCGGCGAGCCCTTCGGACCGCACAACATCGCCGTCCTCCGGCGCGCTGGTCTGCCGGACCCGGGCCTCGCGCCAAGCGCGTTCGACCAGCTGTTCGGGAAGCAAGCGGCGCGTGCGCTGGGGGCGGACCACCTTGTCGCGCGGAGCGACATTCGCTCGTAGCAGCAACGGCCCACTCGCCAACCGTCCTCCTCTGCGTCGAGAGCCTCCCGCTGCGGCTCGATCACCTGATGTCGACGACCCCTCGAGCTCGTGGCGATCATGGCTCGGTCTGCGTCGCGCGTCGTCGTGTCAGCGCCCGGGCGAGCCGGAGGGCGCCCTCGCCGTCGAGCGCCGCGCGCGCGTGACGGGCGAGCTCCTCCCGGCGCGCCCCGTCGGCGGCGAGCGCGCATACCTCCCCCGAGAGGCGAGAG
>JBPCPS010000160.1:0-2788 GCA_050998915.1 Gemmatimonadaceae bacterium | reverse complement strand
GGGTACGGTCGCGCTCCTGCTCGGGCTCGCGCACCGCAACGGACGCACGGTCGCGATCGCGGCTCTCGCCCTCAGTGGGATCGGCATCGCGATTACCGAGCCGCCGAAGATCCACGCCCGGTATGGAATCAGCGGCCCGACGGACGAATCAGCGTTGGTCGGTGTCCGCTCTGCCGCGTCCAGGAGAATCGAGCGGCTGTTCGGCGACGACGCGCCCATGGCGAAAGCGCTGCTCATCGCAGAGCAGCAGGATCTGGGCGTCGAAGTGCGACAGCGCTACGCAGACGCCGGCCTCGTGCACATGCTCTCGATCTCCGGGCTGCATGTAGCGATCGTTGCAGGCGCGGTCGAGCTGCTGCTATCGGTCTTGACGCTGGGCCGGGCGCGCGCCGCGATCCTTTCGCCCCTCATCGTTTGGGTGTACGTCGCAGTCATCGGGGCTCCGGCGCCCGCGCTCCGGGCGGTCGTGATGTTGACCGTGGTAGCGTGCAGCAAGCTTACGCAACGCCCGACATCACCCTGGGCGGCGCTCGCGATCGGCGCCGCGGTGCCTTTGTACGAGCCCCGCAATGTCCTGGCTCTCGGCTACCAACTCAGCGTCATCGGCATGGCCGGGCTCGCTGCGAGCGCGAGCATTACGCGGCGGTGGATCGCGCCGCGCGTCGAAGGGTGGAAGCTCACTCTGTCCAACCTGCTGCTGCCTTCGATGGTCGCGACGATCGTGACGGCTCCGCTCATCGCGTGGAGCTTCGGGCGGCTCAGCCTCATCGGCCCCGTCTCGAACGTGTTCGCGGCACCCGTGATAACGATTCTTCAGCCGATGCTGTTCCTGGTGATGCTGCTCCCCATCGCCAGTGCGGCGCAATTCCTAGCTGACGGCGCGGTTCCTCTCCTCCGCGTGTTCGATGCCATTGCTGCGCGCGCTTCGATGATCCCGCACGCGTCGATACACGTGACGCCTTCACTGGTCACGGCGACGCTGGTAGCGGTAGCGGTAGCGGCGCTCATCGTGGCAGTATCCGCGCGGTTCAGCACGAGGCCCGTGCTGCTGGCCGGGCTCGCGCTCGCCGCGGCCCTGTGGCATCCGCTGGTTCCCGCACCGGCGCGGAGGGAAATCGAGCTGCACATGCTCGATGTCGGCCAGGGCGACGCGGTCGCGCTCCGGACCATCCGTGGCAACTGGATCTTATTTGACGCGGGGCGCGCCTGGCGCTCCGGGGACGCTGGGCGCTCGGTCATCATACCGTATCTCGCCCGCCGCGGAGGAAGGCTGGCTGCATTCATACTCTCGCATCCGCACAACGATCATGTGGGCGGTGCAGCCACCATCCTCGTCGCGCTCAAGCCGCGCACCCTCCACGATCCCGGATTTGTGGCGCCAACGGGCTCGTACGCGACGGCGCTGGCGAGCGCGTCCAAGGCGGGGACCCGGTGGAGCCGGGTTCGCCCGGGTGATTCGATCGTGGTCGACGGGTTGGCCGTGCGCTTCCTTGCCCCCGACTCGACGTGGACCAGCAGGCTGACCGACCCCAACGAAGCGAGCACGATCGCGCGCGTGCAGTTCGGCGCGGTTCGATTCCTGCTCGTTGGAGACGCCGAGCATGAACTGGAGGAGTGGCTCGTGGCCAACGACAGCGGCAGCCTGCGCACCGACATTCTGAAGGTCGCCCACCATGGGAGCTCGACGAGCACCACCGAGCGGTTCCTGGCTGCCGCGCGGCCTCGCGTCGCGTTGATCTCCGTTGGCAGGGACAACGGCTACCGCCATCCGAGTCCTGCGGTGGTCGATCGATTGGCGTCCCACGGTGCGGCGGTGTTCCGGACCGACGAGCTCGGAACCGTGGTCGTGTCGACTGATGGAAAGCGTATCCGGGTTCGCGCGGGCGGCGAAAGCACGGAGCTGGATCCCCGGTGATTCGAGCACTGGTGGGATCGCGAATATCCCCAACGCCGGAGGTACTGGCGAGGTATCCGGAGTTGCGGGCCGCGCGGTATCGGGCGGGAGGACTACCTGTAAGAGTAGCCGGATGGCTCATTGGACGAAGGCGCGTGGACGCCGTGACGCTCTGGCGGACCGTGTTCCTCGCGAGGGACGTCGAGCCCTCTCCGGAACTGCTCTTGCACGAGCTCCGGCACGTCCAGCAATTTTGCGAAAGCAGGACATTTCCCTTTCGCTACATTTGGCAAACTGTCAGGCGCGGCTATTTCGAGAACCTTTTTGAGCGTGATGCGAGAAGCTTTGCCGCGCGACGGGTAAGTGATCCAGCGTCTTCCTCTTCGAAGGACGTCTACGTGGTCAAACACACAGCAACGTCGGTCGTCACCATCGACCGGTACATCATAGAGCAGGAGCGCCTGCACCCGGAAGCGACGGGCGAGCTGTCCGGCATCCTGTACGACCTCGCGCTGGCCGCGAAGATGATCGCGAGCAAGGTTCGCAACGCCGGTCTTGCCGACGTGCTCGGCGCCACCGAGAACAGCAACGTCCAGGGCGAAGTGCAGCAGAAGCCCGATGTCCTCGCCAACGACATCATCATCAAGGCGATGGACCACGGCGGGCGGCTGTGCGCGATGGCGTCGGAGGAAGAGCCCGACATCATTCCGATCCCGGACCAGTTCCGCTGCGGGAAGTACGTGCTCCTGTTCGACCCTCTCGACGGATCCTCCAACATCGACGTCAACGTGCCGGTAGGCACGATCTTCTCCGTCCTGCGCAAGATCACGCGCGGTAACCGGGGTGAGATGGAGGATCTGCTGCAGCCCGGACGCCGGCAGGTCGCCGCGGGCT
>JBPCPS010000154.1:0-3052 GCA_050998915.1 Gemmatimonadaceae bacterium | reverse complement strand
AGCTTTTAAGGTCAACACCCTGGGTACTAACGCCGTTAGCCTGAGCCTTATAGCCAGGGCCGTGAGCTTATGAAAAATGACTCGGCGGGCTCGGGCGCCGCGAAACTGCCGGGCGGGAAAAGGTTTGAAATGCAATCGCCGCGGCCATTCTTACAACTTGGAGGTGGGCTCCCAGCTCCAGCTAAAAGGCTCGAGCTATTGGCGTTTGTACCCAGGGTGTTGACCTTAAAAGCTCGAAGCTCGTTTGCTCGGGCTCCCAGCTCCCGGCTCAGACTTTGTGGTAAGTGATCCTTGCGGCCTCTGCCCTGTCCGCCGCCTGGTAAACCTCAAAATCAGAAAAGAATCCAGGTGCTTCCCCCTGAAGCAGCCTCAGCATCGCAATGGCACAGCGCCGGATCTCGAACTCCGCGCCTTCACTCGATCGAAGCTCGAGCATCGTCCGCCACGCGCGCGCGTTGGCGGTGACGACGATCTTCGTCTCGGTTGAATTGGGAAGAACTCCTCGCGCTGCCTCGCGCGCCATCTTTCGCCGGTGGATCTTGTCTCCCACCCAGGCGTAGCGCTGCATCAGCTGCTCGACGAGAGCGACGTAACTCTTCTGGGCCGACTCCACCTGCTCTCGCCACGCCGCCGAGAGCGCTTCGTCACCGATGATCGCCGGGGGCATAACGAAGTTCGCTTCGGATTCGTCAACGTACCGCTGCGATAGCTGCGAGAATCCGAACCCGGCACGGTGCCTTACCAGCTCGTGAGTGAGCGACCGGCTTACGCCCTCGAGCAGCAGCGAGTAGTTGGCGTGTTCGAGAACGCTGCCGTGGCCCTGCTTCTTGATGTTCTCCAGATAGTCGCGCGTGGCGCGACTCGCCGGATTCTTCTGACTCATGTAGCAGAGCCTCCCCGCGAATTCGGCGAGACGCTCACCGTCAGTGCTCTCCCCCAGCCATGCGACGGGAAGGTGCCCGGGCTCGGTGAACGACGGGCGCGATAGGAGGGTGATACGGGGCTCTAGAAAAATCACGGCGCTAGGGAGAAGGAATCGTGCGTAAGAGCAGGAATAACGGGGCGAGCGGCTAAGCTAGTCCTACTCGCCGAGGAGCGAAAGCCGAGGACGCGCGTACGCGCGCTCAGCGGTGACGAGATCGAGCGCGGCGCGCGCGGCAGGCGGGAGCGGCGCCAGACCGGGATCGTATTTGATGTCGCCGAGCGGCCGCTGGCCAGCGAGAGGCACCTTGACGCCGGGGTTGAAAACGCCGTGCGGATCGAACGTTGATTTCACCAGGGCGAAGAGCCTGAGCGTTTCGGCTGGCCACATGCGCTCGAGGAGAGGAGTGCGAAGCCGGCCGTCACCATGCTCTCCGGCGAGCGTTCCGCCAAGCCTCGAAGTGAGCTTCACGATATCGTCGAGAAGTGCGGTGACTTTCTCGCGCCAGTCCTCGCGGCTCACGTCGATGAGCGGGTTGACGTGCATGTGTGCGTCGCCGGCGTGCCCGAAGATCACCCCTCGAATGCCATGCACGTCCAGAGCCTGTCGCACCCCCAGGACATATGCGGCGAGGTGCTGCGGAGGCACGGCGCCGTCCTCGATGAACTGCATGGACTTGAGGGCTGGGTCGAGACGTGAAAGAATTGGGCTCGCTGCGTGGCGAAGCTCCCAGATCTCGTGTGCGTCGTCAGCGCCGGTTGCGACGCGGGTAGCGGTTGCACCCGCATCGCTGAACGCAACTGCAAGGGCACGGGCGGCGTCGGTCACTATTTCAGCCGTGTCGCCCTCGACTTCTGAGAGAAGAACGGCCTCGGTACCGATGGGAATTTCGGCGGTCGCGGCGCTCCCCGCAGCGACGTCGAGGAACGTCCGGTCCAGCAATTCGCACGCGTTCGCCCCGCGCTCGCGTGCGACGGCGGCGGCAGCGACAGCGTCATCGAGCAAGGCGAAGGCAGCCAGCACCCCGCTCGTCGCACCCGGAAGCTCGAGTAGTGAGAGCCTCACGCCGACGATTACTGCGAGCGTGCCCTCGCTGCCGACGAGGAGGTCGATCAGGTCACCGCTGGCCGCATAGGCGTCGACACCGTAGCCGGATGATTCCTTCCGGACGCCTTCGTGTCGCAGGAACGTTGACTTGCCACCGGCGATGAGTAAGTCCCGCGCGCCAGCAAGAAATCGTTCGATCGCCGGAATTCCCTGCGGCTCCGTGTCGCCTCTGGTGATCGTCGCGCGCGAACCGTCGTCGAAGACACAGTCGAGCGCCCGCACCCAGGGCCGTGTCGCTCCGAAACGCAGGGTCCGCGCGCCGGCAGCATTCGTCGATACCATTCCCCCGATGGTGCAATACTTTCCGCTCGACGGATCTACCGGGAACCTGAGTCCATGCATCGACGCTGCGTCATTGACCGCGCCGCGCAACGCTCCCGGGCCAACCCAGATGCTGCGTGATTCGACATCCACTTCCCCGATGTGGTTGATCGCGCTCAGGTCCATTATCAGGCCCGGCCCTATCGCTCCACCGCCCATGCTCGTTCCAGATCCGCGTGGGACAATCGGCAGCGACCGCTCACCAGCCCAGCGAACGATCGCGATTACGTCGTCGGCATCGATGGGAACACATACCGCCGCAGGCACAATGCGGCCTATCCCCGCGGCCTCCGAGTATACCGCCCGTGCAGTGGGATCGTCACGGTACACGCCCCGAATGCCGCGCGGCGGCAGGTGACACGCGGTCAAGAATCGGTTCCGTCACACGCGAGATCCATCAACCGGTCATAACCCGAGCGCGCTCACCTTCGGCGGATCCTCGGAATAGTCATAGAACCCCTTGCCCGATTTTCGCCCGTACATTCCGGCGAGGACCATCCGCTTCAGAAGCGGCGGCGGCGCGTAACGCTTCTCGCGGTACTCATTGAACATGATCTCGGCGATGTTGTAGCAGGTGTCGAGACCGACAAAATCGAGCAGCGTGAATGGCCCCATCGGATGCCCTGCGCCCAGCTGCATTCCCTTGTCGATGTCCTCGACCGTCGCGACGTTCCCCTCGAGCGCGCGAATCGCGTCCAGCAT
>JBPCPS010000148.1:0-12949 GCA_050998915.1 Gemmatimonadaceae bacterium | reverse complement strand
TGCTCCTCAACAAGGTCGCCGGCGTGGTCATTACCGGAAGCGAGGATGGCGCGCAGGCGACCCTGGGGTCCGTGATGGAGGTGCTGACGTTCATGAACTTCACGCTTCCTCCCGAATGTTGCGCGTACTGGGTCGGCGAAGTCGGGCTCGACCCGCAAACCGATAGAAAGCGACGGCTTGCGAATAAGTCAACGCGCCACATGGCCGCGAGCATGGCCCGGAATCTCGTGTTTTATGCCCAGCTGCTCCGGAAGTTTCCTCTGACACCTGAGGGCGAGCCACGCGATGTATGATTGAGGCAACGCGCATCAGTTGCTCCAGAAAGATGTAACTGATGCATGTCGCGCCGCATGGGTGGCGTGTCGTATGCGCTGGCTCCGTTCATTCTTTTCACGGAGAAAACCATGCTGGCCTGTCTCAGAGCAACCACGCGACCTTCGGCGCGCCTTTTCGGTATCGGATTCCTGGTGGTGACGGCCGCCTGCACGACGGCCCGCACCGGTGGTGATGTGCCAGTCGCGCGCGACGGCGCTGTCGCCTCGGTTGACGCCGGAATCAGCACCTGGCCCGCGAAGCAGCGGGAGACGGCGGCGCTGATGATCAGCAAGTACGGCCAGCCGTCGGTGGTGGGGGACCGGATGCTGGCGTGGTACGGGACCGGTCCATTCGTGCATACCATCCTCGCGCGCGACGGGATTCCGCACAACTTTCCCATGCCGCACGTGGATTATCTCACGCAAACCGTCAAGCATCGCGTTCCCGCGGACCGGCTCGACGACCTGTTCGAGTACGACGGCAGCGTATGGTACCATCGCACCCGGGGCGAGCTGTCGGCACAGTGCGACGTCGAGGAAATGAACTATCTCGCGCTCAACCTCGCGCACGACGTAATGACCGGGAAGCGCTCTGCCACGGACGCGCGCGCCTTCTACGCCAGGACCGCCATGGCCTTCAAGCAGGGAGACAAGACGAGCCCGTACGTGGGGGGACTCATGTTTCCGCAGGAAGCGAACGCCCCGGACCCGGATCGCCAGCACCCGATGTGAGCCCCTCGGCGTCGGTGTAGGCGCGCTCGAGCGCCTCCAGCGCATGCTCCGTCCGCGTCAGGTAGTACTCCGGCAGCCGCGTGATCCGTTCGAATAGCGCGGAGCCCGTCTCGTCGTAGAAGTAGGTGGGCGGCAGCTCCTTCTGCTCGCGCGACAGTCCTCGGCCAACGTCGTTCAGCATGCGCTCGCGGGGAAGCGCGTCAGCGCTGCGGGCAGGACGCGAAGTGCCGTTGCATGGATCCCCTAGGCCGGTGCCCTCGGCAGATGAAGTCGCGCCAGGACTTCGGCAACAATGCCTTCCACTGGTTGGTCGATGTCCACGACGACACCGTCATCCGGTTCCTCCAACGCTTCGAACTGGCTCGCGAGTAACCCGGGTTCGAAGAAATGCTCCTTTCGCCGCTCGAGCCTCGGTCGAATTACCTCCGGAGCCCCCCGCAAGTACACGAACGTCACGCCGGGTTGTCGAAGGTAGTCGCGATGCGCCCGGGACAGCGAGGAGCAAGCCACGACGGCGCTTCGTTTCGCGGCGAGAGCTCTCCCTATGCTGTCACGGATAACGGCGAGCCACGGCCACCGGTCCTGATCCGTCAGCGCAACTCCTTCTCGCATTTTCTTCCTGTTCTCCGGCGGATGATAGTCATCGCCGTCAAGGAACTCCCACGCCAGTTCTCTCGCGAGCTGCGTGCCGACGGTTGTCTTTCCGGCGCCGGAAACTCCGAAGAGCACGATGACCATGTTACCGCAACACCAGCGCGCTCCCCCTGCTCCTGTGCGGTCCCTCAATGCGTGCCGGACGGCCCTGCCGGGACAAGCGGCCTGTACGGCGCCTTGATTCGAACCGGAACGGCAGTCTGGCCCCAATGCACCCTCAGGATCGCTTCGTCCCTGAGAACGACGGGAAAGTAGACGGCGAGAGTTTCCATATGCGCGCCTGGCTCGGCCGCCACATTCACGCGCAGGACGTCCGCGGCTTCACCGGGATAGGGCGAGTGGTAGACGTGTGATGCGCGGCTCAGTATCAACGTCCACGGCTCACTCTCGCGCGGAATGAGCCACAGCGAGTAGGTGCCGGCTTCGAGCGGGTTGCCTTCGAGCAACACGTCCTGACTGAGAGTGAGGCGCGTGGCTGAATCAGCGCCAGGATGCCAGATCTTGTTCCAGGGAACTGTTCCAGAATCGCCGAACAGCGTGCGCCCGCGCGCGACGGGGCGGGAATAATCGACGGTAATTTCCGTGAAAGCGATCATCTGGCTTACCGTTCCGCGCTGACTGAAAGGAAAGCCCTGGCTATGACCGTCTGCAACGAGGAGAAAAGAGCCGGCCAGTGCAGGCACGCTCAGTCGGACAAAGCGCGGAATGGTCATTCGCGGCACCGGAAAAAAAGTGGGTAGGGACTAAGCGCTCTGTCCCTGCAGCCAGCCGTTCCTGAATCCCGCGCGCAGCCCTCTGACCACGTGCGGCAGCGCCGCATTTGCTCCTGCCAGTCGGCGCGCAGAGCGAGCGGTGCATGACAGCTGCCTACGGTATGTTCCCAGAACCGCGACAGGGTACCCGCCGGTTCCGAAACACTGCAATTGAATTCGACGACGCTCATAACGGTTACCCTACAGGATATATCACCATGCCGGCAACCCCGCGTGCGCCGCGACAGTTCCGCGGGGGAATCAGTTGCCGCTCGAAAGCCCGAACTGAGTCGTGTCGCGGAAGGAACGGCGAACCATTATTACGTACCGGCGTTCGGGTGGCCGGTTTTGCCGAAACCTGCGCGGGTTCCCGCCGAGCTCACCGGCACGGCGCGATCACGTTTCGGGCCATCGTGTTCTCATGAGGGATGCGAAAATGAATTTCAAGAAGGCAATTCTCGCGGGAGTCGTAGGCGGCCTTGCAATGACAGCGCTGGCCTGGGTGGTCCGACTGTTCGGCCTGCCGATGAACGCGGAAATGATGCTCGGCACCATGGTCATTGCGCCCGCCGGCGCCGCAGCGTGGATCGCCGGCTTCGCGATTCACATGATGATCTCCATCCTCATCGCGCTCGCATATGCGTGGGGTTTTGAGAACGTACTGCACCGTTCGGGCGTCGGCGCGGGGCTCGTGGTCGGCGTAGTGCACGTCGTGATCGCCGGCATGGTGATGGGGATGGTGCCGATGATGCATCCGATGATCCCCGAGATGATGCCGGCTCCGGGCGCGTTCATGGCCGCGATGGGAACGACGTTCCTCGTGCTTTTCGTCGTGGAGCACTTCATGTTCGCGGCCATAGTCGGCGCGTTGTACGGTCCCGTGCGCCGCCCGAACGGGGAGGGCCGCGCTTAAAGTTTCCTGGATCGACCCAGAGTCCCACTGCCGGGGGAACCATACGTGTCATGGATCAGGATCATTCCGCCGGGCGAGGCGGAAGGCGACGTGGCCCACGCATACACCGAGGCGGAAGCCGGGCGTGGTCGCGTCGCGAATATTCTCGCCATCCACGGTGTTCACCCGAAGGTGCTGGTGGCGCACCTGGAGCTGTATCGCGAGGTGATGTTCGCCCCGTCCGAGCTCTCGCGCGCCGAGCGCGAAACGGTCGCGGTCGCGGTCTCCAGCGCGAACGAATGCTTCTATTGACTGGCACATCATGGAGCGGCACTCCGCCGGATCACGAGGGACGGCAGTCTGGTAGACGCGTTGTCCGCGGATCCGCGAACCGCTCCGTTGGGTGCGCGGTCGCGCGCCTTCGTCGATTACGCTCTGAAGCTCACGCTCGCGCCCGCCGCCATGAACCCGGACGACATCGGGCCGCTGCGCGATCTGGGGCTCTCGGATGCCGGCATCCATGATCTCAATGCCGTTGTGGCGTACTACAACTTCGTCAACCGCGTCGCGCAGGGGCTGGGCGTGGAGCTCGAGGAACCCCGGGCTGGCTCCGTGGAGGACTCAGGCCGCCGATAGGCCGTCCGCGGCGCGGCCGGGCCCGTGACGCCCTCGTCGCCCAAGCGATACGACCTCGTCGTCATTGGAAGCGGATCCGGGGGCTCCGCGCCGGCCCGGAAGTGCGCCGCTGCGGGATGGTCCGTAGCGGTCGTTGACGATCAGCCGTTCGGCGGAACATGCGCGCTCCGGGGCTGCGACCCGAAAAAAGTGCTCGTCGGAGCGGCCGATGTCGTAGACTGGGCGCGACGCATGAGGGACGCGGGGGTCGCCGGTGAGGCGGCGATAGACTGGCCTGCGCTGATGCGTTTCAAGGAAACGTTCGTAGCAGACGTTCCCGCCAAGCGACAAGCGTCGCTCGCGCAGGCGGGTATCGCCGCGTACCGCGGTCAAGCAAGCTTCGTATCGGGCGACACGCTGGAGGTGGGAGACCAGCGGCTGCAGGCCGGCCGGTTCGTGATCGCCAGCGGCGCACAGCCACGGCGGCTGGGAATTCCCGGCGAAGATTTGCTCTACGACAGCACGCGGTTCCTCGAGCTCGAGTCGCTGCCGCCACGCCTCGCGTTCGTCGGCGCAGGCTTTATCGGATTCGAGTTTGCGCACATCGCGCGCAGCGCCGGGGCCGCGGTGACGCTGCTCGGCCGCGGGCAGCCGCTGCCGCACTTCGAGCCCGAGCACGTGCGCGCGCTGGTGGAACACACTCGCGCCATGGGAGTCGACGTGCGCTTGAACTCCGAAGTCGACGTCATCGAGGCGATCAGCGACGGGATGCGGGTACACTTCACCTCTCCCACGGGACCGCACGCTGTCGATGTGGACGCAGTCGTGCATTCGGGCGGACGTGTTCCCGCCACCGCTGCGCTGAACCTGGCCGCGGGGAACGTCACGGCAGACGGGCGCGGCGCCGTGCTCGTGAACGAGTTTCTCCAGAGCACGTCGAACCCGCACGTTTACGCGGCAGGCGACGCCGCACTGCCCGAGGAGTCGCTTCCCCTCACACCCGTCGCCGGGCTCGAAGGCGCCGTCGTTGCCGCGAACCTCCTCGGAGGCAACACCAGGACGGCGGACTATACCGGCGTGGCAAGCGTGGTGTTCTCCGTCCCTCCCCTTGCGAGCGTAGGGTTGACGGAGAGTGTCGCACGGCAGCGGCGGCTGGACATCGTCGTCAAGGCAGGCGAGACGCATGAGTGGTATTCCAGTCGCCGCGTTCGCGCGGGAGTCGGCGCGTTCAAGACAATCGCTGACCGAGCGAGCGGACGATTGCTCGGGGCGCATCTCATCGGACACAACGCCGAGGAGACGATAAATCTGTTTGCCCTTGCGCTCAGAGCCGGTCTCACAGCGGACCAGCTGCGCCAAGTCCTCTTCGCGTACCCCACCAGCGCGTCCGACGTGCCGTACATGCTGTAGCAGACGGATTTCCGCGCCACCGGTGTCCTAGGAGGCATGGGTGATCAAAGGACGTCCGTCATGGCGGCCGCCGCGCTGCTCGCGGTTCCTGCGCTGCACCCGCTCCTCATTCCCGTCATTGGGGTACCCAGCCATTTGCTGTGGTGGGTGCACGTATTGCCGGTCGCGATGATTGCATACAGTTGGGGGCGGGATGCCGCCGCAGCTGCCATCGTCTCGTCGATGGTGCTGGTCGTCGCGGCCGAGCGCACCTTTGGCGCCGGTTATGGTAACCCGGCCTCATGGCACACGGCGGGTGCGCTGGCTACGGCGCTCGGCGGCACGCACCTGCTCGTCGCGGGCTTCGCGCTCTTCGCCCGGGCCAGCACTGCACGGCTGCGTGCGCTGTTTGATGGCGCGCCGATCGGTTTGGTGTCCGTCGCTCCGGACGGCCTCGTCGTCGCAGTGAATCCAGCCGCGGTCCGCACGCTAGGCGTAGCGGCGGCTGAGCTGAGGAAGAGCCACTTAGGTACCTTGTTAGGGGAGACAGCGCTTTCACCGGGCGCCACCGCGCACTCGACCGTTCGCGACACGACCGTGCGGTACCGCCGGCCCGACGGAATCGAGGCCGAGATCGAGATAGTCAGAGTGGACCAGTCGGGTGCCGGGGCGCAGCTGGCGATTCGCGATGTGACCGCGCGCAACGCCATGGAAGCGCGCCTTCATCAAAAACAGAAAATGGAGGCTCTCGGCGGTTTGGCGGGCGGTGTAGCGCACGACTTCAACAACATCCTTTCGGTTATCGGATCGACGGCGGACGTGCTTCTGGCGGAAACGAAGGACCCTGCGGCTCAACACCGGAGCGACTTGATGACCCTCCGCGCCGCGGTGGACCGCGCCGCCCATCTGGTGAAACAGCTCATGACATTCGGCCGTCGCGATGCCGCATCTCCTGGTCTGGTTTGCGTGGCCGATGTCGTCGGAGGGATGGAAGCGATGATCCGCCGCCTGGCCGGAGATAGCGTCAGGGTTGCATTTTCTCTCGAAGAGTCCCGGGCGGTGGTGTCGGCGGACCGGGTGCACCTCGAACAAATCGTATTGAACCTGGTTACTAATGCGCGGGATGCGATGCCGGACGGAGGCGATCTCGCGATCGCGGTGAGAAGGAGCAGGAAGGACGGCGTGCCGGTCGTTACGCTGCGGGTGGCGGATACGGGAATCGGGATCGCCGAAGCTGTCCGAATCCGGATGTTCGACCCCTATTTCACGACCAAGACCTCTGATCGCGGCACCGGGCTTGGACTCGCGACGGTCCATTCCATCGTACGCCGGTACGGTGGCGATATCGAAGTGCATAGCGCACCGGGATCTGGCGCCGTTTTTATCGTGACACTGACCGAAGCTGTCGCGGAAGGATGGCCGGCCCGCGGCCGGGTAGTGCCGGTCGTGACAACGGGAGCCGTACCGTTCGAGCGAGTGGGGGGCGCAGACATGATGGCCGCGGCGGTCGAATGATCACATCGCGCGTCGCGCGCGGCGGGGAGCCCGGCCACAGGGCGTTCGAGGAGCTTCTGGCCGCGAACCTGGACTCCTTTCAGGGTTCCAAAATGCGACTTTTGCCCTGCTGAAAGCGCCGATTCCCGTGACATGCGCCCCGGCAATGTGGCTCTCTTCCGCTATCGCGATCAACCTGCCGAGGGGATCCTCGTTTGTCTCCAGAACCAGCACGAACTGTCGTCCGCGCGAGGAGGCCTCGAACTGTCTGAGCTGCATGCGTGCCGTCGTGAGAAGGATCGCCGGCGTCACCGCATGATCGCGGCCAGCAGCCGCGAAACATGACGGACGCCGCCGGGATTGCCGTGCCGCCGCCCGTAAAACGAATCTTGGGGAGCTAGCACCATGGATATTGGCGGAGTGCTTGTCCTCGTCCTCAGCGGAGTGGCCGCTGGTGTTGCCGCGACCTGGATCATGACGTTAGTGACGACTTTCATGTATGAACGAGAGGACCGCGCCGCCCGCGAGCGCGAGGATCGCGCCCGCGGGGACATGACGGCGTACGAGATCGCCGCCGACAGAAGCGCGCGGCTAGTGGGCAGGAAACTGACTGCGGAGCAGCGCGGCCGTATCGGAAACGCGATCCACTGGGGCCTGGGCATCGCTGCCGCGCTGGTGTACGCGTTTTTCCGGGAACAGATCGGCGATCCGAGCATCGTCCACGGATTGATCTTCGGCCTCCTGTTCTGGGCGGTGATGGACGAGGGGATGGTTCCGCTTCTCCGCCTCACTCCGGGACCATTCGCGTTTCCATGGCAGACTCATTTCCGTGGCCTCGTCGGACACCTCGTCTTCGGCGCTGTGACCGAAGCAGCGCTAGGGCTTACGGCAATGCTGTTTCGTTCCTGAACGGCTGCGACACTAGTCCGACGACCACGTTTCACGGAAATCCGCATATAGCGTCAGACCGCCGTCGACGTAGATGGTCTGACCGGTGATGTATTCTGCTTCCGTCGAGCAGAGAAATGCAACTACGGCCGCCATTTCTTCGGCGTGACCGACGCGGCCGATTGGGATATGCCGTTCCACCTCGGCGAGCTTGCTGGGATCATCGGCCCAGTCCCGGTTCATCGGCGTGACGGTCGCGCCGGGGGCGACGCCGGTCACACGGATTCCTCTGTCGGCGTACTCGAGCGCGAGGGTGCGCGTGAGATTGCCGAGCCCTCCCTTGCTGACGCTGTAACCGGCGAAGCGCTGCTTCGGGATCAGTTCGTGGACGCTCGACGTTGACGATGATCCCCACGCGACCCTCCTTGAGCCAGTGGCCTATCGCCGCGCCGGCGCACAGGAATGCGCCACGCAGATTTGTCGCGACTACGCGGTCGAAGTCCTCCGCCTTCATCTCGTGGGACGCGGCGTTCACCTGGACTCCGGCGTTGTTGATCAGGATGTCGATCCCGCCCAGCTCGGCGATCGTATCGCGAAACATCGCCGCCACGTCGTCGGCTTTGGCGACGTCCGCCCGCGCAAGCGTACGCTTGACCCCGCACGCGCTGACTGCACGCTGGCACTCCTCCATTGTGGCATCGATCAGCCGGGTGGTATCCTGCGCGCTCGACTCGTCCCGCACGTAATTGATTCCGACGTTCGCGCCCTCCTCCGCCAGTCGGACCGCGATCGCCTGCCCGATCCCGGAGCTGCCGCCGGTGACGAGCGCGTTACGACCGGACAATCGCCGGTCTGCCGGTGCCACCATAAGCCTCGTCGTTTCAGATGATTGTGTCGCGTCTGCCGGACATTCCACGATATGCAGTTGCGGCGCCCACGCGACGAATTCGAGGCGCGCCGGTGTCTTACCTGACATGGCGGCTGGCGCCTCCGCGCCGACGCGGCCGCGCGGTCTATTCCCGCGCGCCGATCACTTTCTTGGAGGAGGACCGATGAGACAGATCACGCGAACATTCACGCTGCTCGGGATCGCACTCGCAACTGCGGCTTGCACGGCGGACGAGAGACCGCCCGCCGAAGTGGAGACCGGCGCAACCTCCGCGGGCGCTTCTTCAGCGGCGACCGAGCGTGTGCTTTCGGTTACCGGCGGCGGTCCCGTGATCCAGGTGCTGCCGGGCCCGGCGCAGTTCGCCGACAGCGCCAGGCGGGTGATCGACCGGATGCCCGAAGCAGCCAGGGGAATGATGCTGATGATGGCGAAGAGTGGCCCGTTCTCCGACAAGGTAGCCATCGTCAGTGGTACCATGAGCGCGACCTATTGGGATCGCGGCGCACAGGGAGATTCGGTGGCCGGGATCGCAGAGTTCCGAACGCAGGATGGCGCGAGCTGGCGTGTAGTGCTCAAGGATGTCGCTCCGGAAGATCCGAATCCGATGGAGCCGCATTTTGGCGGCGTCGCGACGAACATCGGATATCATGGAAGCACGGGCATGCACGCGCCTCTCGTTCCCACGGTGCAGAGCGCCGTCTCCCTGTGGGGCATGGCGGACGTCTATCGCAACGGTGAGTTGGTGGCCCGGGACGCCGGGGTGCATACGATGCTGACGTCCGCTACGCGGGGGGAGGACTTCGCGTATAAGTGCTGGGATTGCACGCGTGAGCCGATCGAGCAGTTGCACCTCATGCTCATGCCGGCGGAGGGCAAGCCGTACCAGGTCCCCGGCGGAGTGCTGCACATCATGTGGGAAAAGTCGACGTTCACTGCGTCGTGACAGCTGCAAATGCGGCGCGGGGGTTGGTCGGACATCTGGTCTTCGGCGCCACCACGGAGGTGACGATCGCGCTGATCGCGCTGATCGCGCTGGTCATCGCCCATTGACGGGCAGCGGCCGGCGGACGAGACCGAGGAAGAAAAGTGCGAAGCGCACCGTCCGGCCGCGCGCCCGTGCCGGCGATGGAGCGGTCGTGTTCCGCTGCCGCGCGGACGGTGCAACGATTCGAGTGCCGCACGTCTGGGAACGGATCGTCGGCGGCGAACACGCGACGTTTGCTCTGCGGGCGGACTATCAGGCACATCTCCGCCGCGCCCACGAACAGCTCGGCTTCGAGTCCCTTCGCTTTCACGGTCTTCTCTCCGACGACGTCGGAGTGGTGACCCGCCAGGGAAGCCGGCGAGAGTATTCGTGGTACAACGTGTTTCGCATCTGGGATTCGCTGCTCGCGCTCGGCGTACGGCCGTTCGTCGAGCTGAGCTTTATGCCGGGCGACCTGGCGTCCGGGCACGCGACCGTCTTCAGCTACCGTGGCAATGTCACTCCTCCCCGCAACTACCGGGATTGGGGCCGGTTGAACGGTGCGCTCGTGCGAGCGGCCGTGGACCGGTACGGGGCGGACGAGGTCGCCGAATGGTATTTCGAGGTCTGGAACGAGCCGAACCTGCGCGCCTTCTGGCGCGGCAGCCAGAGCGACTACTTCCGGCTGTATCGCGAGGCGGCCCTTGCAATCAAGGATGTTGATTCCCGTTTCCGGGTCGGCGGTCCGGCGACCGCGAAGAACGAATGGCTCGAGGAATTTATCGGGTACTGCGACAGGAACGACGTTCCGATGGACTTCGTCAGCACGCACCACTATCCCACCGATCTGCCGGGACCCACTCCGCTGGATACGCGCGCGGTGCTCGCCGCTACGCCGCGCGACGTTCTGCGCCAACAGACACAGGATGCGAGGCGTCGCGTGGGGCACCGGCAGCTCTTCTACACGGAATGGAACTCGTCCTCCAACGCGCGCGATCCTTTGCACGACGAGCCGTACGCGGCATGCTTCGCGGTGAAGGCCTGCCTCGATGCGGCGCCGTCGGTCGATGCCTACTCCTTCTGGGTTTTCAGCGACCTCTTCGAAGAAAGCCACCTTCCGTCGGTTCCGTATCATGGCGGGTTCGGCCTGCTGACGCTGTACGGGACACCAAAACCGGTTTATCGGGCGTTCGAGCTCTTACGCCGCCTCGGTGAGGACATGCTCGCGGTGGTGGACGGGATTCACGAGACCGTTGAGGCGCGCGTCTTTGTCGATCAGGCGGGAGCCAGCGCGATGATCACCAACTTCGCGATGCCCGGGCAAAACATTTCGAGCGAGCGAGTCGTCCTCGCGATCGAGACCGACCGGGACCCTGCGTCAGTCACTCTAACCGTCATAGACGAAGGCAGCGCTAACGCGAAACAGCTGTGGGTCGAAATGGGATCTCCGACATATCCGACAGCGGGCCAACTCGCCGAACTGGAAGTGGCTTCCGAGCTCCAGGAGCGCGTTCTCACGTGGCGCAGACAGGGTCAGGCCGTGGAAGTGGAATGGACGATGCAGCCGTATTCCGTCGCCTTGGCCAGACTCGCGTGGTAACCCGACCTCAAACCGCCGAAGGCCGAATTTCGGCCTCGCGTGCCGCAATGCTCGCCGACCTGCAGCAGCGCACGTTCGATTACTTCGAGCGCTACATGAATCACGAGCGCGGTCTGGTCAAGGACAACACTCGGGAGAACGCGCCGGCGAGCATCGCCGGATCGGGTTACGCTCTCGCCTGTTACGTGGTGGCGGCGTACCGCGGCTATCTCCCTCGAGAAGTCGCCGCCGAGCGAGTCCGCAACACGCTCCGTTTCTTCCGAGACGCACCGCAGGATGGTGGAACCGACGAGACCGGTCACCGGGGGTTCTTCTATCATTTTCTCGACGCGGTGAGCGGCCGGCGGGTCTGGGCGTCCGAGCTGTCCAGCATCGACACCGGAATCCTGATCGCGGGTGCGCTCGTGGCGCGCGCATTTTTTGACAGGCCGGAAGAGCGGGAGATCCGCGAGGTCGCCGAGGAGCTTTATCTTCGCGTCGACTGGACATGGATGCTCGCCCCGAACGGCCTGCTGTCGCACGGCTGGAAGCCGGAGTCCGGTTTCCTCCGCTACCAATGGGGCGGTTATAACGAGGCGCTCTTCCTCTATATACTCGGGCTCGGCTCCCCGACACATCCAGTGCCCGAGGATTCATATGCTCGATGGACCTCGACCTACAAATGGAAAAAGCTCTACGGCTACGAGTTTCTGTTCGGGGGCCCGCTATTCATGCACCAGTTCAGCCACATCTGGATCGACTTTCGCGGAATCCAGGATGAATACATGCGCGGCAAAGCGATCGATTACTTCGAGAACAGCCGGCGCGCGACCTTCGTGCAACGCGAATACGGCATAAGGAATCCCAAAGGGCTGGCCGGTTACGGGCCGGACGTCTGGGGGATTACTGCTGGTGATGGGCCTGGCCCCGCGGTTCGCACGGTGCGCGGCGTGCGTAAGCGCTTCTCTGGGTATGCTGCCCGCGGGGTGCCGTTCGGTCCGGACGACGGCACGCTTGCACCGTGGGCCGTGGCCGCGTCACTCCCCTTCGCTCCTGAGATCGTGGTTCCGGCGCTGGAGCACATGAATGATGCGTACCCCGCGCTGACGGGAAAGTACGGCTACAAGTGCAGCTTCAACCCGACCTTCCCGGCGCGTACAGGTGGGTGGATCTCACAGGGACATTACGCCATCGATCAGGGACCGCTGGTTTTGATGATCGAGAATTACCGGTCGGGGTTATTGTGGCGGCTCATGCGCGAGTGCCCGTACGTCGTTGATGGGTTGCGCCGCGCCGGTTTCACGGGCGGATGGCTGGGCAGTGCGGCCACAACGAAGGATTTGCTCGATCCTGGTGTCTGATGAAATAGGGTCGGTGGCATGCATGGACAATCTTCGGGGAGAACTCCGCATGGACTGGCGGGTGAAACAGGAGCACAATCAAGTCTCGATCGGGGACAGATCCCTCGTCCCGGCGGCGCTCCTCTTTTTCGTACCCGCGCTGCACCCCATGCTGCAATCGCTGGTGGGAGTGCCGTCCCATCTGCTGTGGTGGATACACGTGCTCCCGGTGGCGCTCTTCACGTACGTGCGCGGTCGCGCTCAAGGCGCCGCGGCGCTGGCCGTATCCACCGTCGTACTCATTCTCGGAGAGCGTCTGTTCGGGCTGGGTTACGGCAATTCCGCCGACTGGGAAACCGTTGCTTCGCTCGCCATCGCGCTCACCTTTACGAATCTTCTCGTGGGCGGATTCGCCACCTTCGCGCGCGATTCGGAGCGAACCTTTCG
>JBPCPS010000117.1:0-3528 GCA_050998915.1 Gemmatimonadaceae bacterium | reverse complement strand
CCACTATTCGGGCGATCGGGTAGATGTTGTGCGCGCGCATCGTGTCGAGGATCGCGCGGAGCCTGGTCTGGCTCATCGGTGAATTCGTGTCCGCGCCGATCTCCCGCGCGAGCGGCACGCGCGATCGGTACAGCACGAAGCCCCGGTCGTCCTTGACGTCGATGACCAGCGCATTGACCTCGGTCGTTTTCGCCAGTCCGATCAACTCGTTCATCTTGTTGCCGAGCGCTGCCCAGCGGTTCACGTACAGCCCGCGTACGATCCGCGGCATCGGCATGTGGGATACGCGCGGGACAGTGTCCGTCACTACATCCGGCCCTTCAGGCACCGGCGCGGCTGCGATCGCATCGGATGCACCTGGGCGCTGATCACACCCGAATACGGTTAGAGCGACGGCAACCAAGAAGAAAAAGACGCTGGGCATGACTGAAGGATAATTGGGGCTAGACACAGAACTGCCAAAGAGAACTGCCACTGAGAACTGACAAGCTGGTAGCTGCCAGCCGGAAGCCACGAGCTACGGGCTTGGCACTGCAGTCTCTCAGTTTGCCAGTTGCCGGTTGCCACTGGCAGTCGCTCGCAGCTCGCAGCTTCCTGCTGGTAGCTACCAGCTTGTCAGTTCTCAGTGGCAGTTATTACCCCTAGCGGATCGTCTTGACCTCATCCGCCGCTTCCAGGGCGTGGCGAATGTCCGCCGAGAGAGCGCGGGCCGCCTGCGTCGCGCCCGCGACATCCTCGCTTGCCGACTGCACGCCGGATGACCGTAGCCTGAGCACATCAAGCCTGAGATTCTCTAGCAGCAGCGTCGCCCGCTCAAACCGCGTCCTCAGATCCGCCTGCCGCTGTTGCAGCTCCTTGATCGAGGTCCGCTGGCGCTCGAGCAGATCGCGTTTCCGCTCCCACTCGGCAGTGCGGCTCGTTTCCCCCTCGATCGCCGCGATTCGGGAGCCGATCTCGTCCAGCGAGGTCGATCCCACGTTTTCATCCAGCCGTCGTAGCGCGTCGCCGAGCACCAACACTTGCTCCAGCAGCGCGTCGATGGTGGGCCGGACGTCGGGGATCAGCTCGCGATCTGCGGTCGAGAGCTGGCGCATGGTCTGCACGATTCCGGCATGCTGCTCGCGCGCGCGCGCCATCGCCCGCTCGACGGGCCCCGCGTTTGGTGACAGCGGAGCGGCTTCGAGCGCGCGGTAGCCGCCGACCTCGCGCTTGCCGCGATATGAGCGATCGGGGAGCGCCCGGTGGGAGTCGGCCTTGACCTCGCGACCTTCGAACGAAACCGGGCCCCGCGCGCACAGGTCGCGGAACCCCACGCCGTCTGCCCAGAGCGCGGCAGCCTGGCGCACCAACCCGATGGCCAGCGCTATTCCCGCGATAATCACCCAGGGGAAAGAAGGAGTGAACACGAGGTTGACGCCAATCAACAGCGCCAGCGTGCCCGCCGCCTGCCAGAAGGATCGCTTGAAATTGCGCAGGCGCCGATCGAGCGGCAGCTCTTCCGTCACCCTGTTGGACACGGTCAGCGTGTGGCGCTGACGCGCCCGGTCTCATCCGCGGCGTAGGCCAGCACATCCACATCACGCGCGAGGCGCATGGCCTGCTCGGCGAGCAGCGTCACGTTGTAGTGCGTCTGGCCGCCCGTCCGGAACCGGAGTACGTCGAGCCGCATGTTCTCGAGCGCGATCCCGCAGCTCTCGATCTTTGCCATGGCTTCGTCGCGGCGCTTCTTGACGTCCATGAGCGCGCGCCTGCGACGTTTGAGTCCCGCGAGCCGGCGAACCCGCTGCTCGCTCGCAGCCTCCAGTGGGTTGGCCTGGGCCTCGAGAGATTCGATCTCCCGCTCGACGTCGGCGGCCGACCCTTCGATTCCGTGGCTCTCGACCGCCGCCATGGCATTGGAAAGCGACTTGATCTTGTCGAAAAGCTGTTCCGCGGAGGGAACGACTTCCGGAATCATCCGGCTGTCCTCTTCGGGAAGCGAATTCACGAGCCGCCGGATCTCGTCCCGGTCCGCCCGCGCTCGCGCGACGACCGGCAGCTCCGGGCCGCGCGGAGAGTCCGAGATGCTTCGGTCACGGGCACCGCGGGCACCTCGGGCACCTCGGTCACCGCGATTGCGATCGCCGCGATCCCGGTCGCGCGCGATCTCATTTCTCCCGGGCGAGGCGATGGTCCGCTGCGGCGTGACCCGGCGTGCCCGCATCTTGGCGCGGACTTCCTCGCGCTTGTTCGAGTCGAAGATCGCGCGCGCATCATCGAGCGTCTCGCCGGCGACATCCACGAACAGCCTGTCGCGGGGCTGGCGGAACACATCGCGCCAGTCTTAGCCGGCCGACCAGAGCTTGGAGTATTGGATCGCCATGCCGATGGACCAGAACACCGTGACGAAGAAGACCTCCACGCCGCTGATGATCGACGCGACGACGATCACGGAGTTGACGGCGATGTACGGCGCCAGCTTCCTGCGGAACCTTCGCACGGGCCCAGCCTCCCACCGCTCCATCTCCTCGTCGGTCTCCAACGCCGACACAGCCGCGGGCCGCGACTCATATCTCGCCACCAACGCCGGCATCGTGGGCGACCAGGCGGTCCGCTGCGGCTCGGGCACGTTCCCGCTCTCCAACGCCACGGCGAGCGCGCCCGCGCTCGGAAAACGCGCGTCCGGGCTCTTCTCCAGCATCAGCATCACGGCCCGGGCCAGATCAGGTGGGAGACCACGGCATCGGTCGGAGATCGGTCGCGGCAGCGCCGAGAGATGCTTGACCAGCATCGCGGGAGTGTTCGGCGCGTCGAACGGCAGCTCGCCACACAGCATCTGGTACGCGACGACACCCAGCGAATAGATGTCGGTCCGGCCGTCGATGTTGCTGTCGCCGGCCGCCTGCTCCGGCGACATGTACGCAGGAGTGCCCAGCGCCATCCCGGTCGCGGTGAGCCTGGAGCCCGATCCCTCGATCACCGCCCGCGCGATGCCGAAGTCGGTGACCATCGCCCGGCCCGTATCGGAATCGAGCAGGATGTTGTCGGGCTTGATGTCGCGGTGCACGACCTTACGTCCGTGAGCATAGGAGAGCGCTCCCGCTACTTCGACGAGGATCCTGCGCACTTCGGCAGGATCGAGAGGGCCGCGGTCGTGGATCAGCTTGGCGAGGTTGTCCCCGCCAATGAAAGCCATGATGAAATAGACGAGATTCCCTTCCTCGCCTACCGTATAGATGGGGACGATGTTGGGATGGCTCAGCTGCGCCGCTGTCTCGGCTTCCCGCAGGAACCGCGTGCGAATATCCGAGCGGAACGCGAGCTCGGGCGGCAGAAGCTTCACCGCAACGTCGCGCTTCAATCGTTTATCGCGGGCACGATAAACGATCCCCATGCCACCTCGACCAATTTCTTCCGCCAGCTCATAGTTGGTCGTGAGCACCCGGTCGACCTGTGCTCGGAGCTCGAAATCGGACGTAGTTAGACCGCGTTCAGACACTATGTCTCGCCGGGAACGTTAAGGTGGGACTAACAGGCCTAACGTAGCAC
>JBPCPS010000013.1:0-9950 GCA_050998915.1 Gemmatimonadaceae bacterium | reverse complement strand
GTACCTGCCAGAGATGCCGCGCGACCTGAGCCGCCCGGTACGCGGGCTGGCCCATTTCGACGGCGAACCGGCAACGGCGCTCGGCAGCGTCGGGGGGGGTCAAGTTGAGGAGGTTTTCCTTCTGATTCATCTTTAAGTATTCACAATAAAGCGTTGTAGGCCTTAAATTTAACTCATCCTGATGACGTTCTCAGCCCGGTCGAATTGACCGCCAAGACCTCTTCGGCCCAGCCGGGCTCCCGGAGCACCGCGCTCCGGTCGCACATGTGCGGCGGCTTTCGTGCCGCGGACGCAGGCACGCGCGTCCGTCTTGGCGGCTGGATCCACCGCACGCGCGACCTCGGCGGGCTGCTTTTCCTGGATATCAGGGACCGCTCCGGACTCGTCCAGGTTTCGTTCGATCC
Source organism: Gemmatimonadaceae bacterium (assembly GCA_050998915.1). GTDB lineage: Bacteria > Gemmatimonadota > Gemmatimonadetes > Gemmatimonadales > Gemmatimonadaceae > JACDCY01. The sequence goes on along the minus strand of JBPCPS010000013.1, from coordinate 9,546 downwards.
GCGCTGGGCTTCGGCGGAGACGATCGCCGCGGCGTCCAATGCCGGAGTCGAGAGCGTCGTGCTGATCGAGGGCGAGGTGGCGTTGCGCCCGCCGGAAGGCCGCAACCCGGAGATGCCGACCGGAGAGGTAGAGGTTCGCGCGTCGTCCGTCAGCGTCGTGGGACCCGCGGAGACGCCGGCGATCCCTGTCTCGCTCGGCAAGGGGGAGAAGCTCGCGTCGGAAGAGCTGCGGCTGCGGTATCGCCACCTCGATCTGCGCCGGCCGGAGCTGCGCGACAACATGATCCTGCGGCACGAGCTGCAGCAGGCGACGCGCCGGTACCTGGACGAGCACGGCTTTCTCGAGATCGAGACTCCGATCCTCACCAAGCCGACGCCGGAAGGCGCGCGCGATTATCTGGTGCCGAGCCGGGTGCACCAGGGCGAGTTCTACGCTCTGCCGCAATCGCCGCAGATCTACAAGCAGCTGCTCATGGTCTCGGGGTTCGACAGGTATTTCCAGATCGCGCGCTGCTTCCGCGACGAGGACCTGCGTGCTGACCGGCAGCCTGAGTTCACGCAGATAGATATCGAGGCGTCGTTCATCGCGTCTGAGGACATCTACAGGCTGACCGAGGGATTGATCGCGGCGCTCTTCCGCGTCGCGGGCGTGGGGGTGCCGGAGAGGTTCGACCGGATGACGTATGCGGACGCGATGGAGGGGTACGGTACCGACCGGCCTGACCTCCGCTACGAGCTGAAGATCTTCGACGCGACGGAGGTCGTGCGCGGGGCTGACTTCGGGATTACCAGGTCTGCGATCGAAGCGGGCGGGCGAGTGCGGGGGCTGCGCATCCCGGGCGGCGCGTCGTTCTCCCGCAAGCAGGTTGACGAGCTGGAGGCGATCGCGAAATCCGCCGGCGTCGCGGGGCTGCTGCGGACGAAGCGCGCCGGTGGAGCGCTCGACGGCCCGCTGGCGAAGCACCTGTCTTCGGGTGCCGCCGAGCAGCTCGGGATCGAGGAAGGGGACCTGTGCCTGCTCGCGGCCGCGCCGGATGCGACCGCCAATCCCGCGCTCGACCGCGTGCGGCAGGAGGTCGCGAGCAGACTGGGGCTCGGCGACGGCGCCAACGCCTTCGTGTGGATCACCGACTTCCCGCTGTTCATCCGGGACGCGGCGACCGGGGCGCTCGGTTCGGTGCACCATCCCTTCACTTCGCCGCACCCGGACGATCTCGCGCGTGTCGAGAGCGACCCCGAGCACGTTCGCTCGCTCGCGTACGATCTCGTGCTCAACGGCACGGAGCTCGGCGGCGGGAGCATCAGGATCAGCGACCCCCGCGTGCAGTCGCGCGTGTTCTCGGCGCTCGGAATCAGCGAAGCCGACGCACAGACGCGCTTCGGCTTCCTCCTCGAAGGTCTGAGGTCGGGCGCGCCTCCGCACGGCGGCATCGCGTTCGGCTTCGACCGCATCGCCATGATGCTCGCGGGGGCTCAGTCCCTGCGCGACGTCATCGCTTTTCCGAAGACGACCGCCGCGCGCGCGCTGTTCGAAGGCGCCCCGTCGCCCGTCGCGGACGAAGACTTGCAGGAACTGCACATACGAAAAGCGGTGACTAGTGATTAGTAACTAGTGACTAGGAACTACCAAAAGCCAACAGCCAACAGCCAACAGCCAACAGCCAACAGCGTTTTTGATGAGCGACGATTTCCAGACCAACAAGCTCTCCACCGAAGGCGCAGACATGCTGACGCTCGCGGGCGTCAACGACGAGAACCTGATCGAGCTGCAGAAGCAGAGCGGGGCGAAGGTCGCGCTCCGCGGCGACACGCTGACCGTGAGCGGCTCGCAGGACTCGATCGATCGCGCCACGCCGATCGCGCAGCGGATGATCGACGCCGCCAAGCAGCGCATCCCGCTCACCGCGGACGACGTATTGCGCATGACGCTCGACGACGGCGTGGAGCCGGGCGGCAACGGCTCCGTTGGAATCGAGGACGGGGAGACGCGCATCGTGCTGCCCGGCATCCGAAAGGTCATCCGGCCGAAGACGCGCGGGCAGAACGAGTACCTCAAGCTGATCATGGAGAACGACATCGTGATCGGTATCGGTCCCGCCGGCACAGGGAAGACCTATCTCGCCGTCGCCGCGGCGGTTGACGCGCTCAGCAAGAAGCGCGTACGGCGGATAGTGCTCGCGCGGCCGGCCGTCGAGGCGGGCGAGTCGCTCGGCTTCCTACCCGGCGACATGCAGGCGAAGGTCGATCCCTACCTGCGCCCGTTGTACGACGCGCTCGAGGACATGATGCCGCAGGAGCGCGTGGTGAAGGCGCTCGAGACCCGTACCATCGAGATCGCGCCGCTGGCGTACATGCGCGGGCGCACGCTGTCCGATGCGTTCGTGATCCTCGACGAAGCGCAGAACGCGACCAACGCACAGATGAAGATGTTCCTCACGCGCCTTGGCGTGAACTCCAAGACGGTGATCACCGGCGACAAGACGCAGATCGATCTGCAGCATCGCGAGGAATCGGGGCTGCTGCAGGTGGAGCGCATTCTCCCCGGCATCGAGGGAATCGGATTCCATTATCTCGACGAGTCGGACGTCGTGCGGCACAGGCTTGTGCGTGAGATCATCAAGGCCTACGCCGACGACTCGGGCGGTTGACACGCCGGCGTCGCGGCTCGCGGTGGACATCTCGCTCGGTGGCCAGCGGGTACCGCTGTCCGCCGATCGAATTCGCGATCTGGTCCGGCGGACCCTGCTCGCGGAACGAGTGCGCGAGTCGATGATCTCCGTGGCGCTCGTCTCCAGCCGTGAGATCGCGAAGCTCAACCGCGAGCACCTCGACCGTGCGGGACCGACCGACGTGATCTCATTTGCCCTCGGGCGGGCGTCCCCCGGGAGTGGGCCCGTCGTCGGCGACATTTACATATGCCCGGATGTCGTGCGGAAGAACGCCGGCCACTTCGGCGTAGGAATGCGCGAGGAGCTCGCGCGCGTAGTCGTCCACGGGACGCTGCACGCCATGGGCTACGATCATGAAGAAGGTGAAGACCGGGTGAGCTCGGACATGTGGCGCAAGCAGGAGAGGATTCTCGCTGATGTCCTCTAGCGTGGCGCCCGCGCGCTCGGCGGCGTTCGACCAGCTGCTGGCGGACTTCGATGCGGGGAAGGCGGCCGCGCTCGCGCGCGTAGTCAGCATCGTGGAGAATCACCGCCCGGGGTTCGACGAGATACTCGGACGGTTGCACACCAAGCTCGGGCGCGCGCGGCGGATCGGGATCACCGGGCCGCCGGGAGCGGGGAAGAGCACGCTCAGCACGCTGCTCGTGCGCGAGCTACGCAACGCGGGCCACCGCGTCGGTGTCGTTGCGGTGGATCCCACCTCGCCGTTCACCGGTGGCGCCTTGCTCGGCGACAGAGTGCGCATGGAAAGTGTGGCGCTCGACTCCGGCGTCTTCATCCGCTCCATGGCCACGCGCGGCTCGCTCGGCGGGCTCGCGGCGGCGACGCGTGAGGTCGCGGACGTGCTCGACGCGTTCGGGTTCGAGCGGATCATCGTCGAGACCGTGGGCGTCGGGCAATCGGAGCTGGACATCGCGCGCATCGCTGACAGCAGCGTCGTTGTGCTCGTGCCTGAGTCAGGCGACTCGATTCAGACGCTCAAGGCCGGGCTCATGGAGATCGCCGACATCTTCGTGGTCAACAAGGCGGACCGGCCCGGCGCCGATAGGTTGCGCATGGACATCGAGCTGATGCTCGGCCTGCGCACGGGCGCGACGATGAAGAACATGCCCGCGCACCACGGCGTGGACATGAAATCACTCAACCCCGCCCGTCTCGCCCGCCAGGCCGCCAAAGCGCAACTGGAAACTGAAGCAGTCAGCCAACAGCCAACAGCCAATAGCCAACAGCGCAGTTCCCCGTGGACTCCGCCCGTGTTGAGCACAATCGCTTCAAAAGGGGAAGGGGTAGTCGAGCTGCTGACCGCCATCGACGCGCATTTTGCCTATCTTGAAACGGGCGGCGGGCTGCGCGAGCGGCGCCGGCGCCGGCTACGCGACCGGGTGGAAGACGTCGTGGAGCAGCGCGTACGGAGCCGGCTGTGGAATGATTCCGGCACGCAGCAGTGGCTCGACGGGCGGGTCGGGGAGATGGAGAGCGGGTCCGCGACGCCGTTCACTGTCGCCGACGAATTGCTTGAGCAGAGTGGCGAGCTGATCGCCAAACGAGACACGAGGCCAGGTTCATGACCGCGATCAAGGGATTCGACGACAAGCAGCTGAAGCCCGCGGGCGAGCGCGACGCCGAGCTCGAGCGCCTGCGTGAGGAAGTCGCCGAGTGGCGGCGGAAGTACGAGGCTGCGTCCAAGCGCGACATCGGCTTCCAGAACTCGCAGAAAGCCGTCGAGCCCGTGTACACCGCGCTCGACACCGGGGACATCGATCCGGCGGAGATTGGCTTGCCGGGCGTGTACCCGTTCACGCGCGGGTCGCACGCCACCGGCTATCGCGGCAAGCTGTGGACGATGCGGCAGTTTGCCGGCTTCGGCACGGCAACGCAGACCAACGCGCGGTACAAGTTCCTGCTCGCGCACGGACAGACTGGCCTGTCCGTGGCGTTCGACTTTCCGACGCTGATGGGGTACGACTCGGACCATCCGCGCTCGCTCGGCGAGGTCGGCAAGTGCTGCGTCGCGATCTCCAGTCTCGCGGACATGGAGACGCTGTTCGACGGGATCCCGCTGGACGAAGTCTCCGTGTCCATGACGATCAACGGCCCCGCGGTGATCCTGTACTGCTTCTACATTGCCGCGGCGGAAAAGAAGGGAATCGACGCCAAGAAGCTCCGGGGGACGATTCAGAACGACATCCTCAAGGAGTACATGGCGCAGCACGCGTGGTGCTTTCCCATCGAGCCCGCGCTGCGACTGATCGTGGATTGCTTCGAGTGGTCCGAGGAGCACGTGCCGCAATGGAACACGATCTCGATCTCCGGCTATCACATCCGTGAGGCCGGCGCGACTGCCGCGCAGGAGTTGGCGTTCACGCTGGCGGACGGCTTCACGTACGTCGAGCGCGGGATCGCGCGCGGGCTGAACGTGGACGGCTTCAGCAAGCGGCTGTCGTTCTTCTGGGACATCCACAACGACTTCTTCGAGGAGATTGCCAAGCTTCGCGCGGCGCGTCGCATCTGGGCGCGGCACATGAAGGAGCGGTACGGTGCGAAGGATCCGCGGTCCTGGATCATGCGCTTCCACTCGCAGACCGCGGGCGTAACGCTCACGGCGCAGCAGCCGATGAACAACATCGTGCGCGTGGCGTACCAGGGGCTCGCGGCGGTGTTGGGCGGTACGCAATCGCTGCACACCAATTCGATGGACGAGACGCTCGCCCTGCCGACCGAGGAGGCCGTGCAGGTCGCGCTGCGCACGCAGCAGGTGCTCGCGTTCGAGACCGGCGCGGCGAACGTCAGCGATCCACTCGGCGGCTCGTACTACGTCGAGCGGCTCACGTCCGATCTGGAGGCGGAGGCCGAGCGGATCTTCGCCGACATCGAGGCGCAGGGTGGGGTGGTGGCCGGGCTGGAGAAGGGTTGGTTCCAGCGGAAGATCGCCGAGTCGGCCGCGCGGCAGCAGTGGGAGCTGGAGCAGCGCCGCAAGCTGGTGGTGGGCGTGAACGAGTTCGTGACCGACGAGCCAGAGCTGACGATTCCGCTACTGAAGATCGGCAAGGAAGCCGAGGCCGAGCAGCGGAAGTCGATGGCCGCGATGCGAGCGAAGCGGGATCAGGCGGTGGTGGATCGCCGGTTGAACGAGCTGCGCGAGGCCGCGCGTACGGACGCGAACCTGATGCCGTTTATTCTCGATTGCGCGCGGGCGTACTGCACGTTGTACGAGATCAGAGCGGCGCTGGAGGACGTGTTCGGGGCGTATAGGGAGCCCGTGTTCTTTTGAGGGTGACACAAAATACGATTGGCGGCGCCGATCAGGATCGCAACCAAGAGACTCAACCAGCGTTAGGGTCGGCCGATATTCACCGAGCCCTTCGGGATATTGAAGAGACACTGGCGCTTCCGGGTGGGAGTCTCGCCGATCTACCTCTGGAGAGCAACGACTGGGTGTTTGTCATACGGGCACAGGCAATTGTTGAGGCCGCGCTTGCGCATCTTCTGGTTGGCCACATCAGGGTTGAGAAGATTCGCCCCCTTATCCAACGGTTGCCCGTGAGCTGGCCGTTCGGCAAGCTAGAAATCGCCAGAAAGTGGGACCTCCTCGACAAGATGAATGTCTCGTTTGTTCGGTCATTTAATGCACTACGCAATGTGCTTGCGCACGATCCCGCCTACGTCGGATTCACGTTTTGGGACTATCTATCCACGGTTGGTCAGAAGGAGCGAGCTACGTTTCGCAAATTGTCTCGGTGGAGTGGGCCGCTGCCGCCGGAGGTAGTGGGTCAGTTTCACTCGTGACAATTAGGCGGCGATGGCGTGATACGGTTATTTTGCCCGTCATGGTCGCCAGCCCGTCCTTTCTGTTCGCGTTCAACGTTGGACAAGCCTTTCTCGGCCCCGTTGGACATCCGATCACGGTGCCAAAGGAACAGATTGACTACACTGATCTCGACTCCTCTGGCATCGATCTCGGGGACTTGGCGGTGGTTTTCCCTCGTGGCGAGCGGAAGGCCGGTTACCGCTATTCGATCAGGTCCGGCGAAACCGCGCAGCGGGGTGCGTACCGGCAGTTGCGAATGACGGGGACCGAGCGACGCCTTCCGTCCTATCTCGACATTGGAGATAGACTTCTCGTGCTGATCTGCAAGTACGGTCCTGAATCACTTGTCATTCTTGAGTACCGTCATGGCGATGGGCAAGCGTAAATCGGCTAGCAGCCCGGAGAAGCTTCGGCCCGACGCTGCCGAAGTTGCTTTCCGCGTAATGCAGGAAGCAATCGGGGAAGCGCCCAAGACGCTTCCCCCAAGTGAGCGCACGGAGAAAAACTCCGATGCAGTGAATAAGCGGAGAGACCTAAGTGACCCGGCCTGTAAAGACCGCACGCAGGTATTTATATCGCTCTTCACCACCGACTCGCTCTTCAATGATTGCTGAGGTAAGCCAGCGATATAGGAATGCCCTTTCTGAAGGGTTAGTAGTATCGGCGCCGCTCGTTGCAAGCTTGATCCCGATGGCCTTCACCGCAGGCTCAATTTGCGTGATCAGTGGCAATGTCTCAGGGGCGCGGCACATTTCCAGGATCAGGTTTCCGATCTCACTTTCATTTGTCAGGCGGCCTAGTTCCTTCTTTACGAACGCCGTTATTTGCTCCTCGTTCCGCTCGGGGTGAAACTGAACGGCTAACATCACCAGTGCATTGCGAACGTCAAAATTACGCTGCTCTTTTTCGGCCACGGCCGATTCTAATCCGATCGCGCGAGCCGCAAGTCGCATCGCAGGAAAATGAATTCTCCTCCACGGTTCACCCGCAGATTTCTTCAACTGAGCGAATTTCCAAGCCGCAATAGGAACGACGACAGTCCACACCCACGGTTCACGAACTGCGATCCCTGCGGCCAGTCCTAGGAGAACCCACGCGATCATGCTACGCAAGGAAGAAGGTGCGGTCGATGGTTTTCACTTCTCGCGTGACGACATAACCAGGATAAAAGCTGTCGGAAACCATAAATATGTGAATGGTTGACGAGCCACGATACTTTCCATGATCGTACGGCGCAGGGAAAGACTCGAAGCAGTACCGATTTTTGGCGCCCCAGCCGCAAAGCCAATAGCGTTTGGTCTCATGGTCCGACTGGTGGCGGCGGTTTACGCGCCGATGCTCACAAACCTCTGGGGCTCTGTATACAATCGGCGGGATCAACTTCTCCACCTGGAGTTGCACCTCGCACTTGGAGTGTTCACTGAACGACTTGCATTCGAATGTCTAGGAGACGATTGGTCTGATTTCTCTGCGAGTCTGATACACGGCCTAGGAGTGCGCTGGTGCGACGAAACGATCTCACTCATGAGGTCTGAACGCATAAATAGGCGCACTTTGCTATTAGCGGTAAGGCGTCTACATCGTAATCGATTTTTAGAGTACTTCCGAAAGGATATGCCGCTCAGTATCGCCCGGAGTCGGGAATCTTTTATAATTTGTGTTGCGGATACTCTCGTGTCACGGTGTTGCACGCCGGAGGCCCGCCACAGGGATCAGCTTGTATATCGGCATGCAACCGCGACACTCGTGGGGTCCTGCGTTTCGGAGTTGCTAGGTTCGCGCCCATATAGAATGTTTGACGCCCGGGATGAATCGCCCTGACAGCCTGCGCCGGTAACGAGTGGAGTGCCGAGAGCGGTGGGTTCAGGGTGGCTTTCGGCGTGTGGTGCTCGATGATCTGCATGGCGCAGTTTTCCACAGTGCATGCATCCGATGTTAAGAGACGGCAGTCGAGAAACTCGCTGCCTCGGCTCCCAAGGCGCCGCTCACCCCGCTGACGCGATCAATCCACAGTTAGGATGTACTGCCCCGTCTCCCCCACATCGAACGACGTAGCCGCGATCACGTACCGACCTCGCGGTAGAAAGCCCGATAGCCGCGCGTCGCTATCGAAGCTGTTGAGATCATCGTTGTCCGCCAGCAACTCACCCGTGTCGCGGTCATACAGCACGAGGTACGCATCGAAGTCGAACGACTCCAGATCGATGATCAGGTTGCTGTCGTTGAAGACTTCCAGGTAATACATGTCGGTATAGGCGCCTTCCAGCAGGCAATCGCCGCTGGACAGTGTGCCGGCGCGGCTCTCGTCCACGACGATCTCGCGCACAGGGCAACCCATGAACGTCTGCAACCTGGGATCGGTGACGGAGTCGCCGCACGCCAGCAGCAGCAGCGCGGGACCGGCCAGCAACGCGCCCCTCAGGGACCGCGGAATGTTCTTCATATCGGCCGATACCCGCGGCCGGCCTGTTCCGTTCCCGCCCAGGCGGTGAGTTCGACGCCGTAACCCCGCCTAGTCCGCTCCTGGTGGCCAAGCCCTCCTCCACCGCAACGAAGGCGAAAGCCTCAGCAACTATTTGAATAGGGTCTCAGCCGTTCGATGAGCGTCCCGTTGAGAACAAGCACAATCCTCGCGCATGTCCAGAAAGGACAAGCGATTCCGGCGCGTGATGGATGCGGACACCATTTCAGGCATCCGCTTCGATGATCTTCGCGCCATGCTTCGCTCTTGTGGATTCGAGGAGCGAGTCCGCGGCAGCCATCATATCTTTACCAGAGGCGACATTGCAGAGATTCTTAACCTGCAGCCGCGCCCGGATGGTTACGCGAAACAATATCAGGTGGTTCAGGTCCGCGATCTGTTCAACCGGTACAGGATCACTCCTGGAGGGAAACGGTGAGCCACGACTCCCGCTACGAGATCACGATTCACTGGAACGAAGAGGACCAGGCGTACATCGCTGAGGTACCGGAACTTCCAGGTTGCCTGGCTGATGGGGGTACCCATGCCGAAGCACTTGCGAATGCACAAGTCGTGATCGCGGAATGGATCGAAACGGCGCGAGAACT
>JBPCPS010000079.1:0-28090 GCA_050998915.1 Gemmatimonadaceae bacterium | reverse complement strand
ACATCGCTTCGGGATCCACGCCGGCCGCGAGCAGCGCGCCAGCGATCGCGTGGCAACGCGCGCTGGTATTGCTGAAGCGAAAGCCGCCGGTATCGGTCAGCAGCGCTACGTACAGAGCTTCGGCGACGGGCGCGGTGAGCTCGAGGCCGAGCACCGCGGCCACGTCGTAGATCAGCTCGCCCGTGGCGCAAGCCGCAGTGTCGCACAGCGCCAGCTCGGTGATCGCCACGTCCGAAGGGATATGGTGATCGATCACGATCTTCGTCGCGCCGGACTCTCGCACGACGGGCCCGAGCGGGCCGAGCCGCCGCAGGTCGCTGATGTCGAGCACGACTATCACGTCCGCCTTCCGGATCGTCCTCTCGGCGGCGTCGGAATCGTTGCGCACGTCGTCGCCGAGGAGGAACTCGAACATTCCCGGCCACGGGGTCGGGTTGGCGATGCGGGCCTCGATGCCGAGCTGGGAGAGCAGGCGTGCGAGCGCCACCTCGGAGCCGCAGCCGTCGCCGTCGGAGTTGATGTGGGTGGACAATGCGACAGAGCGCCCCGCACGCAGCTCCGTCGCGAGACGCTCTATCGCCGATTTGCGTCCGGCGGGAATGGCTAGGAGGTCAGCCACTTCCCTCCGCCCGCCCGAGTCTCGAATGTGATTTGCCGTACAGGAAATAGATCAGCAGGCCCGCGGCCATCCAGACGAGAAGTCGCAGCCATGTATCAGGCGGCAAACTGACCATCATGTAGCCACAGATCAGAATCGCGAGGATCGGAACCAGGGGAACGAACGGAGTGCGGAAAGGCCGCGGCAGGTTCGGCTCACGGTAGCGGAGCACGAGTATGCCGGCGCTCACGATTACGAACGCGAGCAACGTACCGATGGACACGAGCTCACCGAGAATTCCGATCGGAAAGACGCCGGCGACGAACGCCGCGACCGCGCCCGTGAGTATCGTGGTGACGTGCGGCGTTCGGAAGCGGGGATGGATCTTCCCGAAAACCGGCGGAAGCAGCCCATCTCGCGACATCGCATAGAAGATCCGCGGTTGCGCCATGAGCATGACCAGAACGACCGATGCAAGACCCGCGATAGCTCCGATGTTCACGATCGGACCGAGCCACGCCAGACCCGGACCCCCTGCCTCGATCGCGACGAAGACAGGATGCGGGACGTTGAGCTCGGTGTAGTTGGCCAGACCAGTCATCACCAGCGCCATGAGGATGTAAAGCACCGTGCAGATCGCGAGCGAGCCCAGAATTCCTATGGGCATGTCTCGCTGCGGATTCCTGGCCTCCTGTGCGGCAGTGGATACGGCATCGAAGCCGATGTACGCGAAGAAGATCACGCCGGCGCCCCGCACGATGCCACTCCATCCGAATTCCCCGAACTTCCCCGTGTTCTCGGGCACGAACGGGTGCCAGTTGGCCTGATCCACGTACATGAATCCGAACGCGATGACGAGCAGCACGATCGCCAGCTTCACGAGCACGATCAAATTGTTGAACCGAGCGGACTCGCGAATACCGATGACCAGAAGCGCCGTCATCATCGCCACTAGGAAAACCGCCGGAAAGTTCAGTATCGCGCCGGTGCGCGTCAGCTCGCCGTCAACGTATGCGTACGGAGAATTGGTGAGCTGCGCCGGCAGATTCACGCCGAGCTCCTTCATGAACGCACTGAAGTAGCCCGACCATCCGACGGCAACCGTCGCGGCGCCGAACAGGTACTCCAGAATCAGATCCCAGCCGATGATCCACGCCATGAACTCACCCAGCGTCGCGTAGCCGTACGTGTACGCGCTACCGGATATGGGGATCATCGCGGCGAACTCGGCGTAGCACAGACCCGCGAACAGGCAGCCGAGGCCCGCCAGAACGAACGAGTACACGATGGCGGGCCCCGCGTACTGCGCCGCCGCTGTCCCCGTCAGGACGAAGATGCCGGCGCCGATGATCGCGCCGATGCCGAGTGTGGTGAGGTTCAGCGGGCCCAGCGCCCGCCGGAGTGTATGCTGCTCCTCGATCCCTTCCCCGGCAGCCTCAGCCTGTAGCTGCCCTATCGATTTCCGTGTCCCGAGGCTCATCCAGTCGAGTAGTTGGGGGCTTCACGGGTAATCGTCACATCGTGCGGGTGCGATTCGCGCAGCCCGGCCGCGGTGACGCGGACAAATCTGGATTCGGTGCGCAGCGCATCGATCGTCCGCGCGCCGACGTACCCCATGCCGCTCCTGAGTCCGCCGACCATCTGAAAGAGTACGTCGCCCGCCGGGCCCTTGTAAGGCACGCGCCCTTCGATCCCCTCGGGAACGAGCTTCTTCGCCGACATCTCGCCTTCCTGGAAGTAGCGGTCGGCGCTGCCGTCCTGCATCGCGGAGAGGCTGCCCATTCCGCGGATCATCTTGAAGCGGCGCCCTTCCATGAGGATCGATTCGCCCGGGCTCTCCTCCGTCCCGGCCAGCATCGAGCCCATCATCACGGTGGACGCGCCCGCGGCGAGCGCCTTCACGATGTCGCCGGAATATTTGATTCCACCGTCGGCGATCACCGGCACGTCGCCCGCGCCTTCGACGGCATCGAGGATCGCCGTGAGCTGCGGAACGCCCACGCCCGTGACGACGCGCGTAGTGCAGATGGAGCCGGGGCCGACGCCGACTTTCACGGCGTCCACACCGCGCTCCACGAGCGCCGCCGCGCCCTCGCGCGTGGCGATGTTACCGACGACGAGCTGCACGTCGGGGAACATCTCCCGGATGTCGGACGTCGCGCGCAGCACGCCCTCACTGTGTCCATGCGCGGTGTCGATGACCAGCACGTCCACGCCCGCATCGATGAGGGCGCGCGCGCGATCGCGATAGTCCGTCGCCCCGATCGCCGCCGCGGCGCGCAGGCGGCCGTGGCTGTCCTTGCTCGCATTGGGGAACTGCCGCCGTTTGTGGATGTCCTTGACGGTGATCAACCCCTTGAGCCGCCCGTCCTTGTCCACGACCGGCAGCTTCTCGATTCGGTGCTCGCCAAGAATTCTCTCGGCCTCGTCGAGCGTCGTGCCGAGCGGCGCCGTGACGAGCCCCTCGGACGTCATCGCCTCGCTCAGCGGCCGGTCCAGGTTTCGCTGGAACTGGAGGTCCCGGTTGGTAATGATGCCGACGAGCTGGCCGGCAGAGTCCACGATGGGAACGCCGGAGATCTTGAACCGGTTCATCATTCCGACCGCTTCGCGCAGCGTCCCACCCGGCGACAGCGTGATGGGATTGAGGATCATTCCGCTCTCCGACCGTTTCACGCGATCCACCTCGGCGGCCTGGCGATCCACGGACATGTTCTTGTGGATCACGCCCATCCCGCCGGCACGCGCCATCGCTATGGCCATCTCCGATTCGGAAACCGTATCCATCGCCGCCGAGAGCAGCGGGATGTTGAGCGTGATGCCGCGCGTCACGCGGGAGGCGGTGGACACGTCGCGCGGATGGACCTGCGAGTGCCCGGGGGTGAGCAGGACATCGTCGAAGGTCAGCGCCACCTGGGTGCGGACGCGGGAATATCCCCCCGCGAGCTGCTCGGGTTCGGGGTCTTCAATGCGCGAAGACCCGCGCGCCGGGAGTGCCGGTGCAGCGGGTCGCTTTGTCTGACGAGTCTGGGGGGCCATAGCCCAAGGTATGCTGATCAGGGGTTGGCTGCCAGAGGCGACCGGGCAAGTCCGGCGTGGGGCCATGGGGAATCCAAGTTCGGAGTGTGGCAGTTTGGAGTTGGCAGTTCCGAGCTAGTACTTCCCACTGCTAACTCCGCACTGCCACACTCCAAACTTGGATTCCCTCTCAGCTTCCTCGAGGCCTACAGCGGTCGCCCTATCGCCCGAAGCCTGCGGCGCACTCTCCGCGGCAAGAAAAACGCCGCCGCCATGAGGGTGTGCTGCAGGTTCAACGAATCCAGCGACTTGGGATCCCCGTTCCAATGGTCGAGCGCCACCGCCCGCCCCGCATTCGCGATGAGCCGCTTGAGCGACATAACCAGCACGAATACGTCGTCCACTTCACCGAAGAAAGGGATGAAATCCGGGATCATGTCCAGCGGCATCAGGATGTACGCGATCGCCGCTCCCACGAGCAGCTTGTCCACGCCGTTGACTCGCGGATCGGTGACCAGACCGTATAGCAGCCGGAGAAAATTCGGGAGTTGGGCGAGCGTGTCGGTGACGGCCTTCCTGGCGCCCGTGCGCGGCCGCTCATCACCGCTGGCCGCCTTGCTCGCGGCTCGCTTCTGACGGGTCCTGCGGGTTGCTGCTCTCTCTGCTTGCGTGCTCACGGGCGTTCTCCGGGCGGTGTGGTCCGTCCGCCGCGCGGATCGCTACTCGCCGGTAGGCGGCTGCGACTGCGCTGGCGGCTGCGACGAGGGCTTCGTCACCACGTTGACCACGTCCGTTGCAACAGACTTGCCAACGTTCGCGACACCGTTGATTACGCCCGCCGCCCTGCTAAGGATGTTCATGGTCCCAGCGATGGCGCCGGCCGACACTTTCCCGGCCCGAAGCGTGTCTTCCACGTTCTCGGCGAGCCGCTGGATCGGGTTGGGAGCGGGGGCAACGCGGCGAGCGTACTTGGATTCGAGAAAGTCGATGTAATCGAGTATCTCGTACACGCGATCGTCAGGCAGAGACTCGAGCTTTCTGACGATCCGCTCGCGCATGATGTCGTTCACTCCGCGGCGGCCTCAGCCCCGCCAGCGAGTCTTCTTGCCACGCGTGTCGATGTGGACGTACGGGGTCCTGGCGCGCGAATACATCCCGAGACCGCCGGCGAGGCCCGGGTGCTTGAGCTCGACGATCTCCACGGCCAGCCCGAGCATGTGAATGTCCGACGAGCTGAACTTGCCGTCGCCGTTCACGTCCACGGCCACGTCGGCGGCGTCACCGTACTGGTGGCGGCTATCGCGCGCGGCGCGCCGGATCGTGCGGTTGTGGTCGGGGGAGCGGAATCCCGATCTCACGTTGAGAGCCAGGTCGATCTCACCCTCACCCCATCGCTCGATCTCCGCCACGACCAGCTCGAGCTTGTCGAGCAGGCGCGGACTCACGGCGGCGTACCGGGGCCAGGACTTCTGGTTGTCGTGCGTCACGAAATCCGACACGCGCAGATGCTTCGTGATCTGGAGCTTGAGGTCGCCCGGCATGATCTCCATGAACCCCTCGGGAGGAGCACGATTCCCCGCGACCCTCTCGCTCAGGTAAGTCCCGATCCGGTAACCGTTCAGGACCCCGCCGACCTTCTCTTCGAATGGCGTCAGCACCGCGACGGCCAGGCCGTCGATCACACGCTGTTCCGCGCCCCTGACCAGCACCACGCGGTAGAAGCCCGGCTTCTCCGGCCCGTCCAGGATGGCCCCCGCGAGCGGCTTCGGCGGGCCCAGAGCCACGCTGTCGCCGACCCGGACCCAGGTGTACGTCAGCCCGGTCGGATCGCCCTGGATCTGGAGCGGATACTCGAGAGTCTGGCCCGGGAGAGCGAACCTGACCTTGACCTCTCCGCTGGCCCCGTACGCGTCCATGGACGGGCTGGCGGCCGGCATCGCTCGCCTCATCAGGAACGAGGCGAAGGGCGCGGTCCCCATGGACCTGCCGGCGTTGAATTGGATGACCCCGACGGCGGCCGCGACGAACAGGACAAGCGTCATGACGCTTTCCCTGGCATTGGAGCGCGGCCGTTTAGGCGCGCGACGTGGCGGCATGCGCCTATCGGGCGTGTTCAAAGACATCCTGGTAAAGATAGTTGGCTATGGCTGGGGCAGGGTAAAAAAGAATGACGCGCCAGACCCCGCCGAGGTCACTCCAAAGCCGTCAATACAGGTAGACCGGCGTCCCCACGGGGACCAGCTCGAACAGCCGCTCGATGTCCTCGTTTCGCATGCGGACGCAGCCGTGGCTGACCGCCTGGCCGATCGTCTCCGGCTTGTTGGTCCCGTGAATCCCGTAACCGTCGCCCAGGTTCAGGCGGCGGGTGCCGAGCACCCCTTCGTACCTGCGCGCGTTGGTGCCGAACGGCGGGATGATGATGTTCCCTCCCGCCACGACCTCACGGTCCTCCTTGCCACCGCCAAGCGAGACCACGCTCCCGCTCGCCGTGCGCTTGACCAGCTCCGATCCGGCAGCGTAGATCAGCCCACCGTCCCCGGTCGGCACGCTCTCGCCGCGCGCCAGCTTCACCACGCCGAGCCCGCGCTTGCGCGCCTGCTCCTGGTAATGCCAGTCCGGCGGAACCCACGCGGGGTTCACTTCCTTCAGCCGCACGACGAGCCGGCCGCGCGGTGTGTTGAACCGATATCGGTTGGTGCCCGACACGAACTCCTTCCCGCTGCCGGTCGCGACCGGCGCCTCGAACAGAGTCTTGTTGCCCTGCTTGAACCAGAGCCTCCGCTCGGCGAGGCTGACCACCAGGTACGGCTGGTCGGCTGCGGCCACGGGGGCGCTGGCCAACACGCTCTTGAGGCTGTCGGTTGTCGTACCGATCTTCGCCCGGACTTCCTCGAGCACGCCGAGGTTGTCGTTGAAGACCATCCGATTGACGTCGCGCTCGTACCGGAGCTCGGCCGTGCGCGTGACGAGGACCGCGCTGACCGCGGCGGCGACCGTGAACCCACCGATCAACAACCAGGCGTTACGCCCGCCGAATCGAAATGCGTCTACGATGGCCATGTTAGTAGAAGTATACCTTTGTCCCTGCGGAAAGGTTCTCCACGATCGCCTTTAAATCGGCTTCGCTCGCGCGAATGCTCCCAGGCAGCACGTATGTGGAATCGGCCAGTGGGCCCGAGGCCGGCGACGAGTAGATGACGGTGCCGCCGTCGAGCACCAGCGCGATCGGTCCGAGCGCGCCCCGCACTGCGCCGCCGGACCCCGGCAGCTTCCTGTCCGCATACACCCACGCCGGCACGCTCCACGATCCGTTGGTCAGAATCTCGACTATCGTGCGCTCGCCACGCGGCGTCGCCATGCGAATCGTATCGGGCGGCGTGCCGACGGTGCGCTCCGGTCCGACCTGCGCGGGCATCTCCCGCAGAATGGCGCCTTCGCGCTCGAGATAGATCCGGCCGCTGTCCACCGGGATCGAGAGGTGGATGCGCTTGTCCATCTGCGCCTGCCTGCGCGCCAACTCGACCGCCATCCTCAGCTTGTCTTTCTCAGCGTCGATGATGAGGTCGGTCCGCTGGCGCTCCGCGGCGCTCATGCTGGAGCGCAAGCGCTCGACCTCGCTGGTGTAGGCGTACCGCTTGTAGATCAGCCATGCGTCGATCGCGACCAGGGCGGCGACGCCGATCATCATCGTAAAGATGAATCCCGGGTAGCTGCGCCTGAAATCGCGCCACCCGCCGCGGCGGCGATCGCTGCGAAACTCACCGCCTCTGCGGTCGGAATCAGGATCGGTCATTGAGCTCTGCTGAGGGCCTGGAGGTCGAGCACTGGAACCCCGACTGGATCGCTCCGTCCGTAACGGACGCGAGCGACGATGGTGAGACGTGCGAGGGGAGGCACAGCACGAGCCATGCCGATCAGCGAAGGCGGGACCGCGACGTAGAGCAGAGAGCGCTCGTCGCCCGGGCCCTGCACCAGCATGTACGGCTCGCCGTCGACCAGCCCTTTCCGCAGCGGATCGGCGGTGTGCAGCGAGACGAACTCGACCTCCCACCGCACGAGCTTGCCTCTGGCACCGGCGGAATCCGCGCGCAGGTCCGCGGCGCTCATGCGGGTGAGTCCACCGGAGTCGGCCGGGACCACATCAGTCGCCAGCACCCACCCATCGATGCGAACGCGGAGCCAGTTGCGGTCGCGCGCAAGTACCTCGAGCCGGACGCCGGTATCCGCGCGCGCGATCGGCTTGCCGGCGGGCCAGGCGCGCAACACCGCGGGGCGTGCAGGGATCACTGTCTGCGTGGCCGGAGGGCGAAGCGTATCCTGCGCCGAAGCTCCGCTGGCAACGAGGGACAGCGCAATGAGGAGCGGCCGGAACGCTGGAGAGGGCAGTTGAATTGGAGTTAGATTGAGCGACTCACGGGCGGTCGAACTTACCACCGTCATCATACCCCGCCAATATCACTTTGCACCGTCCAGTCGCGCTCGTCGTCCTCGATGGCTGGGGCTACCGGGCGGCCCGTGAGGGCAACGCGATCGCGCTCGCCGACACGCCTTCGTGGGACGGCCTCTGGTCGCTGCCGTCGAAGACCCTGCTGGAAGCGTCGGGCCTGAGGGTAGGACTCCCGCGCGGACAGATGGGCAACAGCGAGGTCGGACATCTGAATCTCGGCGCGGGCCGCGTCGTCATGCAGGACCTCGTGCGGATCAACGCGTCGATCGAGGACGGGTCTTTCTTCGCCAATCCGGCGCTGTTGGCGGCGTGCGACGAGGTGAGGACGCGCGGCGGCACGCTCCACCTGCTCGGATTGATCGGCTGTGGCGGAGTCCATGCTCTCGACCAGCACCTGTTCGCGCTCATCGATCTCGCCGAACGGGCCGGAGTCAGGCGCGTGGCGATCCACGCGATGCTCGACGGCCGCGACACGATGCCGACTTCCGGACTCGGTTATCTGGACGAGCTGATCGCGCGCGCGCGCGGCCGCGCGTTCATCGCCAGCATCGGCGGCAGGTATTACGGCATGGACCGCGACCGGCGCTGGGACAGGACGGAGCTTTTCCATCGCGCGGCGGTCCGCGGCGTGGGGCCGGCCGTGTCCGACCCGCGCGCCGCCGTTGTCGCATCGTACGCAGCGGGCCTGACAGACGAGTTCATGCTGCCTGTGGTCGTCGCCGACCACGGTACGCCGCGGGCCCCCATGCGCGACGGGGACGCGGTGATCTGCTTCAACTACCGTTCGGACCGGATGCGGCAGATCGTGCGCGCGCTCGTGGAGCCGGACTTCGACGGGTTCGACGTGCGCCCGCGGCCTGCGGTCATGGCGACAACGATGACCGTGTTCGATCCACGCTTCAACCTTCCGGCCGCGTTCGAGCCGCAGTCGATGGCGCGGATCGTCGTCCAGGTCCTGGCCGGGCGCGAGAAGTCGATCCTCAAGACCGCGGAAACCGAGAAGTACCCGCATGTGACCTACTTCTTCAACGGAGGCGACGAGCCACCGGTCCGCGGCGAAGAGCGAGTCCTCGTTCCGAGCCCTAAAGTCGCGACCTACGACCTCAAGCCGGAGATGAGCGCGCGCGGCGTCGCGGACGCGCTCTGTGGCGCGATTGACAAGCGGTCGCATGATTTCCTGCTCTGCAACTTCGCAAATGCCGACATGGTCGGGCACAGCGGCTCCATTCCCGCTACTATTCGCGCGGTGGAGGCGGTGGACCGGTGTCTTGGCCGCATAATGCAGGCGTGCGACCGGACCGGGACGCGGCTGATCGTGACCGCGGACCACGGCAACGCCGAGCTGATGCTCGACCCCGCAACCGGGGGGCCGCACACCGCACACACCACCAGCCCGGTTCCGCTGGTGCTGTACGGCGCGGAGCCTCGCCCGCTGCGAGCGGGCGGCGCGCTCTGCGATGTTGGACCGACGCTGCTGGCGATGATGGGTATCGATAAGCCTGAAGAAATGACCGGAGTTGACCTGCGTGAATTCGACTAAATCGTTCGTTATCGGTGCGGCACTCGCGGGTGCCGCGCTCACTCTACCCGGTTCGGCGTTCGCCCAGGTGGGTTATCCGCCGGAGCGCTCGCCTTTCCGGGATCTCGAGTACAAGCACGAGCTGACGCTGTTCGGCGGCACATACATCGCCGCAGATGACCCTGCCGGCGTCGCGCCCACGGGCGGCCCGATGGGCGGGCTGCGCTATGAGCTGCGCGTCGGCGGACCGGCGCAGCTCATGGTCCGCGCCGCCTACGTCAGCTCCGAGCGCCAGGCCCTGGACCCGTCCCAACCGGAAGACTCGCGGGATCTCGGGATCCACTCTGCGCCGCTCTTCATGCTGGACGCCGGCATATCGGTAAACCTCACCGGGCAGAAGAGCTGGCGGCGGCTGGTCCCCACCGTCAACGCCGGGATCGGCGTCGTAAGCGGTGGCAAGGACGTCGAGAACGATCCTTACCGGTTCGGCACCCCCCTTGCGATTACCTACGGCGCCGGACTGCGGTACGTGCCGGGAGGACGGTTCGCGGTACGCTTGGGAGTGGACTCGTATCTCTACAAGCTGGAATACCCGGGCGCCTACTCTGTCACGACCTCGGACGGCACTGCCGTGATTGGCCCGCGGCAGTCGACAAACTTCTGGAAGAACAACGTCGCGTTGACGATAGGAGCGTCGTACCTGTTCTTCCGCTAACACGGGAGCAGGATGCAACACGACTTCGACAACACGGACGAGATCCGTGACCTGGACGACCAGGAGCTGCACCGTCTGGTGCGCGACCGGTTGGCCGACGACACGGCGATCGACGCGGACGACCTGCTCGTGGAAGTGCGCGATGGGCGGGTAAAACTCTCCGGCCGTGTCGGCACCGACGGTGAGCGCAGGATCGCCGACCACATCCTGAGCGACGGCATCGGCCTGACCGATTACGACAACGAGGTCGTCGTGGATCCGATCCGGCGCGCCGAGAGCCCGGAGGCGATCGACGACCACATCGCCAACGAAGAGATGCAGGAAGGCCGCATGCTCGGCGACCGTCCGCCACAATCGAGCGACGAGGCCGAGCACCTGGGGCAGGACCTGGACTCCCATCTCTTCGGCACGACGGACGTGACGGAAGCCACCGAGAGCGGGACGCCGTGGACTCCGCCGACTGGTCCGACGCCCGAGGGGATGGACGACTCGCCGCGGGGAGGGGAGCGCTGAGAGTGGCTGGTGATTAGTGATTGGTGATTGGTGATTGGTGATTGGTTAACAGCTAATATTCCTTGCTCCTCGCTCCGCCGCTGTCACCAATCACCAATCACCAATCACTGAGTTCTCGGTGCCCCACGCCTCCCTCACCCGCCGCGTAACTTTCTCCGCAGCGCACCGATATCGCCGCCCCGACTGGAGCGAGGAAAAAAACCTCGAGGTCTTCGGCTCCTGCTCGCGGCCGAGCTATCATGGGCACAACTACGCCTGTGAAGTGACGGTCTCCGGCGAGATCGATCCCGAGACGGGCTTCGTGGTGGACCTCGGCGCGCTCGACGCGATTTTGCGCGAGGAAGTAAGCGAGCGCTTCGACCACCGCAACATCAACGCGGACGTGCCCGAGTTCGCGGACGGCAAGCTCATCCCCAGCGGGGAGAATCTCGCGCGCTTCATTTTCACGCGCGTGCAGGAGCGGTTGAACGGACGCGCGTCTGTGGCGCAGGTCACGGTCGCGGAAGACGCGACCCTCAGCGCGACATACACCGGAGACTAGAGTGCGGCACCGACAGCCGGTTCTTGGTTCGTGGTTCCTGGTAGCCGCCGCGCTGTTGCCGGGCGCGTGCGCGCCTGCCACGCGCGTTGCTCGCCCGGTGGCCGCGGTGCCTTCGATCGAAATTGCGCCGGCCATCGTCGTTCCGCCCGAGGTCGCAGCTCGGCTTTCCCTGGCGCGCGCAGCCGACTCCGTGTTGCACGATCCCAAGTTCCGCACGGCTGCCTGGGGCGCGCTGATCATCGATCCCGCGACTCGTGACACGCTCTACTCGCTGAACCAGCGCAAGCTCGTGATGCCCGCGTCCAACATGAAAGTCATCACCGGCGCGGTGGCGCTCCACTTGCTCGGCCCCGACTTCCGGTTCCGCACGACGTTCGCGGTGCGGTGCCCTGCCGCGCGTGGCCGCTGCACCGAATTGCTGGTCACTGGCCGCGGCGATCCCACGGTCAGCGCGCGGTTCCACGCCGATCCGCTGACGCCGCTGCGCGCTATCGCCGATTCGCTGCGCGCACACGGCGTCACCGGCTTCATCGGTCCGCTCGTCGCGAGCGGGGACGCATTCCCCGGATCCATCTACGGCTACGGCTGGGAGTACGACGACCTCGGTGAGGATTACGGCGCCGGCATCGACGATCTCGTGTTCAACGAGGGACTGGAAGCCGTGGAGATGCTGACCGGTTCGGGGCCCGGTGTGGAGTCGGTCAATCCAGCGCGGGACCCACGTCAGGCTTATCTGAAGGCGCTGTCGGTCGCGCTCCGCCAAGGCGGGATCGCGCACGACGGCATCGTGCCGAGCGACAGTGCGCGCGCCGAAGCCCTGCTCGCGCCCGCCGAGACCCTGTTCGTGATTCAGTCCCCGCCGCTGGGCGAGATACTGGGCGCGATGCTCAAGCCGTCCCAGAATCAGATCGCCGAGATCATCCTGCGCACGATCGGCCTGGAGCGGACGGGCGTGGGGCGGCCCGACAGCGGCGCGGCAGTCGTTCGCCGGCAACTGCTCGAGTGGGGCGCGGACAGCATGGAGTTCTCCATCCGCGACGGCAGCGGTCTGTCCCGCCACAACTACGTCACCCCGGCGACGATGGTACGCGTTCTGTCCGTCATGCTGCAGCACCCGAACGGTACCGCGTTTCGCGAGGCCCTCCCGGTGGTCGGCGTCAGCGGCACGGTCCAGAGCTGGCTGCGCGGCACCAGCGCCGAGCGCAACGCGCACGGCAAGACGGGAACGCTGGGCGCGGTGCGCGCGTTCAGCGGGTACGTGCGCACCGCCGGCGGCGCGACCCTCGTTTACAGTTTCATCGCGAACAACTATCTCGTGCCGACATCGGCGGTGACCGCCGCGATCCAGGAGATGGTGCGCCGGATGGCCGAGTCCCCTTTGCAGTCGCGCTGATGCTCAGCGTCGCTGAAGCCGTCGAAACGGTTCTGGCGGCGGCTTCCCCGCTCGACGCGGCCGAAGTACATCTCCAGGACGCGCTCGGCAGATTCGCGGCGCGTGACGTGACGTCGGCCGTCGCGATCCCGCCCTGGGACAACTCTTCGATGGACGGCTACGCCGTTCGCGCGAGCGACGTCACAGCTGGCGCTACGCTGCGGGTCCTCGCGACGATCCGGGCCGGCGGAGTGGCCGATCGAGCGGTTGGCCCCGGTGAAGCGATGAAGATCATGACCGGTGCGCCTGTCCCCGACGGCGCCGATACCGTGATTCGAATCGAGGATACGGAAGAGAAGGACGGCGTCGTCACGATCAGCGACGTGCGGGACGCCGGCAGGAACGTGCGCCGGCGCGCGGAGGACATCGCCGAGGGCCAGACAGTGATCACGCGCGGCACACGGCTGCTCGCGCCGCACATCGGCGTACTCGCGTCGATCGGGATGAGCAGAGTTCCGGTGCACGCCATGCCGGTCGTCGCGATTCTCAGCACCGGCGACGAGCTGGTGCGGGTGGAGGATCTCGCGGCCGCCAAAGGCGGAAGAAACGTGGTCTCGAGCAACAGCTATTCACTCGCGGCGCTCGTGCGCGAGAGCGGGGGCGTGCCCATCGACAACGGGCTCATCGCCGACGATCCGGCCGCGCTCAGCGCGGCGATCGAGGAAGCGTCGGGAAGCGATCTGATCATCACGAGCGGCGGTATCTCGGTGGGCGAGTTCGATCACACCCGCGACGTGATCCAGGCGATGGGCGGCGAGATCGCCTTCTGGAAGATTCGAGTGCGCCCCGGCGCGAACATCGCGTTCGGCTCCGTGAACGGCACGCCGTGGCTCGGCCTGCCGGGCAATCCCGTGTCCGCGCTCATCGGCGGCGAGCTTTTCATCCGTCCCATGCTGCGGAAGATGACCGGATCGCCGCGCCCGTATCCCCGCCCGATCACCGCGATCGCGGCCGAGCGGTTCAGGGGCTCCGAGTCGATGGCGCATCTGATTCGCGCGGTGCTGACCCGCGCCGAGAACGGGGAGCTGCACGCGCGCTCTACGGGACCACAGGGCTCGGGGATCCTGTCGTCCATGGCAGCCGCGAACGCGCTGCTGGTGGTGCCGGCCGGGCGCACGATAGACCTCGGCGAGATCGTCACGGCGCTGCCGCTCGACCCCGACGCCCACCTGACCGATCGGTTCGAGCTGTACGCGTGACGGATGAGCTGCGCTCGCGGCTCGAGCGCGAGTTCGACACCATCGAGGAAGTGTTCACGATCGCGGGCCGTGAGTTCCTGCTGCTCCGCCCGCGGAACGCGGACGATCTCATCACCGAAGAGGACTACGTCAAAGATGAGCGGCTGCCGTATTGGGCCGACATCTGGCCGTCGTCCATGATGCTCGCCGAGCGGTTGCTGGAGGAAAAAGGAGCTGGACGCACACTGGTCGAGCTTGGGTGCGGCTCGGGGCTGTGCGCGTGCGCGGCGGCCATCTCCGGGTTCGACGTGACGGCGACCGACTACTACGACGACGCGTTGCGCTTCACCGAGCTGAACGCGCGCGTCAATGCGAAGCGCGCGGTCCACACGCGGCATGTGGATTGGTCCGCGATCCCCGCGGACGCGGGAACGTTCGACGTGGTGCTCGCTGCCGACGTGATGTACGAGCCGCGTTATCCCGCGATGGTGGCGAATGCGATCGACCGGCTGCTGGCGCCCGGCGGCCATGCCCTGCTCGCCGACCCGGGACGCATCGCGTTTCCGGACTTCATCACCGAGGCCTCTGCCCGCGGCCTCGCCATGACGCACAGGGACGTGCGGGAATTCAGATCCGGCGAGATCCAGCAGACGATCACGATCTACCGGATTCAGGGCCAGCATCCGTAGGCGCCGGCTCGCACCCTCCGTTCGAATGGGCTCGAACCAGCTTGGTCACATCTGTCGGAAACGCGGACCGCTGCCACCCTCGCGCGGAGTCCAGCGAGGGCCGATCACATCCGTGGCCTTGCAATCGATGCAGTTCGCGGGACTCACCACCAACCTCTCGCCGTCGCGCTCATACACGCCCGCCGGGCACATGTGCACGTACAGCTCGGCGACATCCGCGGGCACATCGCCGCCCACGATCAAATGTGAGGGAATGTCGTCGCGCGTAGCATTCCCCGACTTGTATACCGCGTCCAGCTTGCTGAACGTAAGCTTGCCATCGGGTACGAAGCGCTCACGCGTCCCGATCCTCCGCGGCGCGTGGGAATCGGCGTGCGATTGGATCTTGCCTCCGGGGAAGGCGCCGCCGGTGAGCGTCATCAGCGTGGCCATCGCGCCGCCTACGTAGAACCCGTACTTCTGGAAGGCGAGCCGCATGTTGCGCCGCTTGCGAAGATCTTCCGTCACATAGCTCGCATCGATGGCGCGATCGTACGCCGAGAGCGCCGCCGCGGACGTGTCGCCCTGCTTCAGCGCGTCGAAGATCGCGCGCGCCGCGTACATCCCCGATTGCATGGCGTAGTGGACGCCCTTGAGCGAAGCGACCTCCACGTACCCCGCGGCGTCGCCGACGACGAGCACGCCGTCTCCGCTCTTCCGCCGCGGCAGCGCGTAGTAGCCCCCCTCGGGGATCGTCTTCGCGCCCCACTCGACCATCTCGCCGCCCTCGAGAACCTGGCGAAAAAGCTTGTGCTGCTTCATGCGCTGAAGCAGCTCGTGCACGTCGAGCGATGCATCCTTGTAGTCCATCCCGACCACGAGACCGAGCGCCACCGTGGTGGGCGAGAGCGGATACATGAAGCTCCCGCCGAACGCGGTCGTCGGCAGCGGCCAGCCGAGCGTGTGTACGATCGCGTCGAGCGGCCGTTTCGTCTCCCAGATCTCTTTCACGCCGAGCGCGTAAATCTGTGGGTTCTCGGATCCGATCCCCTGCGATTGCATCCACGCCTGGGACAGCGAACCGCGAGTCCCCTCCGAGAGGACCGTCACCCGCGCGGTGATGTCGGTCGCGGGCGCGTAGCCGGGCCCGTGCTGTCCATCTCGCGCGAGCCCCGCCTCGGCGGTACGCACGCCGGTGACTTTCCCATCTTCCGTCAGCAGCGACGCCGCGGGAAAACCGGTGAAGATGTTGACGCCCAGCTCTTCCGCGCGCTCGCCCAGCCAGCGCACAACCTCGCACGCCGACGCGATGAAGTAGCCGTGGTTCTTCATCGTGGGGGGCGTCGGGATCCGCAGCGCCTGCGAGCCCGTCATGAAATAGACTCGCTCGCCTTGCACCGGACCGCGGAAGGGAAACTCCTTGTCCGACAGAGCGGGAAACAGCTCGCGAATGGCGCGCGGATTCACGACCGCACCGGATAGCGAGTGCTCACCCAGCGCCTGCGCCTTCTCCAGCACGGCAATCTGCACGTCACCGAGCGTGCCGCCGTTCTCGTTGTCCTGCTTGATCAGCCGCGCGAGCTCGATCGCGCCCGCGAGCCCCGCCGGCCCTCCGCCCACGAACACGACGTCCATCGGCACGTGCTCGGGATCGGGCGCCCCGCCGGAGATGAAGCGCTCGACCGGCAGCTCCGGCTGATGCCTGGCCGGAACGAGCGAAGAGCGAACTGCCATCAGTGCGATTTCCGCGCTTCGCGCACGGCGGCGGTGAGCGCGGGCAGGACCTCGGCGACGTCGCCGACGATGCCGTAGTCCGCGATCTTGAAGATCGGCGCTTCCTTGTCCTTGTTGATCGCCACGATCGTGCGCGACGTGCGCATGCCGGCGAGATGCTGGATCGCGCCGGAGATGCCGACCGCGATGTAGAGATCCGGGCTCACCACGCGCCCGGTCTGCCCGATCTGCTCCGAATGCGGCCGCCAGCCGTCGTCGCACACCGCACGCGTCGCACCGACGGCGGCGTTGCCGAACGCAGCCGCCAGATCCTCGGCGAGCTTGAAGCCCGCGGCCGACTTGAGCCCGCGGCCGCCCGCAATCACCACCGGCGCCTCGCCGATGTCGAGCTTGGCCGACGCGCCCTGCTTCATCTCCTTCACCTTCACGCGCGCGGCGGACGGATCACCCACCGGCTGCACCTGCTCGACCTTCACTGCCTTCGGGGTCTCGACGAGCGTCGTGTTGCCGGGCCGCAACCCGATGACGGCCGGAGTGCTCGCGATCGAGGCGGTCGCAATGACCTTGCCGATGTTGATCGGATGCTTCACGATCACGGCATCGCCTTCTATGCGCGCGTCGGTTACATCGGTCACGATGCCGGCGCCGAGCTTGGCCGCGACGCGCGGAAGCAGATCGCGCCCCTGCGCCGAAGTCGAGAACACGGCGACGCGGTAGCCGCCGGACTTGATGCGATCGGCAGCGAGTGCCGCCACCGCCTCAGCGTTGTAGTCCTTGAACGCGTCGTGCTCGCACACGTGGACCACATCCGCCCCATGCTTGCCGAGCTGCTCCGCCTTTTGCGCGATTCCCGCGGCTCCGACGAGCAGAGCGTGCACTTCGCCGCCGGTGGCGTCCGCCAGCGCGCGGGCCGCGGTGACGTTCTCGAGCGCGACCTTGCGCAGCTCGCCGGAGCGCTGCTCCGCGAATGCAAAGATGTTCGCCATTAGAGGACCTTCGCTTCGTTCTGGAGGAGACGGACCAGCTCGGGCACGGCTGCAGCGCCTTCACCCACGATCTTTCCCGGCGGCCTGTCGGGCGGCATCGCCAGCGACTTGATCATCACTGTCGGATCGCCGAGCTGCGCAGGCTTGCTCTCGAGCGGCTTTTTCTTCGCCGCCATGATCCCCTTGAGCGATGGATACCGCGCGGTGTTGAGTCCTTCGTCCACGGTGAGCACAGCCGGAAGCGCGAACTCGACGAATTCCTGCGCGCCCTCGAGCTCACGCTTCGCCGTGCCGCGGCCGTCGGCCATCTCCAGTCCCGAGATCGCGGTCACGCACGCATAATCGAGCAGCTCCGCCACGATCGCTCCGACGATTCCGTTGGACGAGTCCGGCGACATCTTGCCGAAGAAGATCAAGTCGTACGACCCGTCCTTCAGCTCGGCCGCAATGGCCCGGGCAATCGAGAAGCCGTCGAACGGAATGCGATCGGCCGCGAGGTGGATGCCGCGGTCGGCGCCCATGCTCAGCGCCTTGCGGATCGTTTCCTGAACCGCGGCGGGCCCGAGCGAAAGGACCACGACCTCACCCTGCCCTGCTTTCTCCTTGAGCTGGAGGGCGGCCTCCACAGCCCAGGCATCGAAGTCGTTGAGATCGAACTTGAGACCGGCCTCGTCGAGCGCTGTGCCATCGGCCGAGATCCTGAAGCGCGCGTCCATGTCCGGTACGCGCTTGACGCACACGGCAATCTTCACCGCGAATTACTCCGTTCTGGGGGGATGGATTTCAGCGCGAAATCTAGCCACCCGAACGCAAAGGGGTCCGGTGCCCCGGACCCCTCGCCAGCACATGCCCGCTCCGCTTCCCCCGAATCGGGTACGCGGAACGATCATACTATCGTACGTCAGCGAGCCGTCACATTGGAGCGCACACCGGATTCGTGGGGCGCGTACTCGCTGCGGTCGATCAACTTAGCCAGGCGGGTGCAGGCCGCCCCCGTTTTCCACCGATCCCTCCGGGCCTATGACGCCGCGCCGCATTATCAGTATCGGCGCCCGAAGGTGCCACGAGCTGATTATCCATGCGCCGGATGGGAGACGCCGAAAATTGGTCTCGCCGCCACCGCCGTGCCGCGAGATCAACCCTGCATTCACAAATCGGAAGACGATTCGCCGGAGCTCGCTCGTCTGTTGATCTAGCCATGCGGTCCCCGCGATGTCCGCCGCCGTTCGCCCTCGCACCGGCTCGAAGGCTACTCCGATGAGGTCCGGCGCGTACCTGTCCCGCACGAGCCTGAAGCAGTGGGTACGCGCGAAGCTCGACGACAGCAGCACCGTCTCGTCGGGCGCGAAATACGTCCACCCGGTCTGCGCGTCGCCGATAACGTATCCGGCATTCGCCAACGAATCCGGATCGAGAGCGGTGAATGGGCGGAGGTTCGTGACGGTAAAATGAGCCGTATCGCCGCGGGGCGGCGTGCCTAAAACTCCCACGGTCCTGGTGTACTTCCATGCGCGGCCCACGCCCCGGAGATCGGACAGTGTGAGCTTGGAAGCTTCGATTGCCTTGGTCGCTTCACCCCACACCGTCCCGAGTGCCTGGGAGTTCGTCGAGCGAAGGCTGCTGCACCGCGTCCGGGCGGAGATCACTATCGTGGAGAGTACGACGGGGTCGCTCTGCACCGCGATCGTCAGCGTGCGCGAGTGGGACATCTCCGACGCGGCGGAAACGTACGGCCGGTATCCAACCCGCCGCACGCGCACGCTGTAGGGTCCGGGCGGCACGAAAAAAGTTCGAAAGCCGTTCTCCGACGTCAGCCCCTCCGCTACGGCGGCTCCACCCCGGTCCAGCAGGGCGACGAGTGCGCCGCCCAAGGCTGTCATCGTCGTGGAATCCACGACTCGCAGCTGAACGCCCTGCGCGCCGGCCCGTTGTGCGGCCGCCGCAGTGCAGAGAACCGCGCACGCGATTGTGCGTGGGACGATCTTCCGCGCGAGTCTCACGTGCGCAGATGCACTACTCGAATGCGCTGATCCCGGTAACCGCCTGCCCCAACACCAGCGTATGGATGTCGTGTGTCCCCTCGTACGTGTACACGCTCTCCAGGTTCGCCATGTGCCGCATGGACGCGTACTCGGCGAGAATTCCGTTCGCGCCGAGCAGCCGCCGCGCTTCCCGCGCGATGTCGGTCGCGATGCTCACGTTGTTGCGCTTGGCCAGCGACACCTGCTGCGGAGTGTACGTGCCGGCGTCCTTGAGTCTTCCGAGGTGCAGCGCGAGGAGCTGTCCCTTCACGATCTCGGTCAGCATCTCCGCCAGCCGCGCCTGCTGTATCTGGAAGCCGGCGATCGGCTTGCCGAACATCACGCGGTTGCCCGCATAGCTCACGGCCTCCTCGAAGCACGCCATCGCGGCGCCGAGCGCGCCCCAGGAAATGCCGTACCGCGCCTGCGTCAGGCACATGAGCGGGCTCTTGAGCCCGCCCGACTTGGGCAGGATCGCGTCCGCCGGCAATTGCAAATCACTGAAGACCAGCTCGCTGGTATCCGACGCCCGCAGCGAGAGCTTCCCCTTCTGGTCTTTCGACGAGAAGCCCGCCGTTTCGCGGGGGACGACGAAGCCGCGGATCGACTTGTCGCTGTCGCCGTCCCCGGTCTTGGCCCAGACGATGGCAACGTGCGCGGTCGAGCCATTTGTGATCCACATCTTCGATCCGTTGAGCACCCACGTGCCGTCCTTCTGCTCCTTCGCGCGGGTGATCATGCCCGAAGGGTTGGAGCCGAAATCGGGCTCGGTGAGTCCGAAGCAGCCGATCACCTCGCCCTGCGCCATCTTCGGCAGGTAGTGGCGCTTCTGCTCCTCGCTGCCGAACGCGAAGATCGGATACATGACGAGCGCGCCCTGCACCGACGCAAACGAGCGCACGCCCGAATCGCCGCGCTCCAGCTCCTGCATGATCAGCCCGTACGCGACGTTGTTCAGACCTGCACAGCCGTATTCCTCGGGCAGGTTCGCGCCGAACACGCCGAGCTCCGCCATCTCCGGCACGAGCTCGAGCGGAAACCGCCCGTCGATGTAGCACTCGCCGATTATCGGCAGGACGCGGTCGTCCACGAACCGGCGGACGGTGTCGCGCACTGCGCGCTCGTCCTCGGAGAGGCTGCTGTCTATTGCGTAGAAATCGTTCACGGCTCTCGGGGCGGCGGTTTGGGTCGCGCTATGGCGACGGGAGCTAATTTAGCCGCGCCGGTGGTCCACCGTCACGAGGTCTTGCGCTCGGGCGGTGTCCAGAGACGGACACTACCACTACTAGTAGTAGTGGGCCCGAACCGCTCAATCGGCCGTGCGCACCGCGCGGGGATCGATGCCCACCGCGCGCGCCTGGGCGCGAAACGCCCTGTCGTGCGCCACCGGCAGTCCGGATTCCTGCTGCCATTGATGCACCATCTCGTGCAGCAACGTGTGAATCACGTCATCCCATGCATCGCGCCGGATGTGCCGGCGGCCGAGGGCAATGTCCGCCGTGCGCTCCGTCGAGGCCAGTGAATAGTGCCCGAGCTTGCGCTTCATCCTCCGGGAAACGCGGATAGTCCTCGGCTTCAGGGCTCCGCCGAAGAACTGCGCGTTCAGCTCCGCGTGCGCGTCCGTGAGTCGCTTCGCGTACGGCACGTCGGCCGGATGCGTGAGCTCGCGACGCGACCGCGAGCGGCGGCCAGGCAGGACAGATGCGTAGCTCAGGAGCACGCGCTTCGCCTCGGACCTCGTGTCACGCCGCTTCGCTCCCGCGAATCGGACAATGGCGCCCACGACCTCGTCTCCCGCCGACGCATACCCGCGATGTACTCGCAGCCACCCGTCGCCGAAGCTCACCATGGTCGTGCCGTTGTCGGTCAGTGCGACCCGCACTTCAGGATCGAGCCCGAGCGCGTACAGCCTGAACTTCAAGTCGCCATCGCCGACGGGAAGCCCGAGTCCGAGCTGAACCGCCGCCGTCACGTGGTCTTCGCCGGGACCGCGCGCTTGAACGACTGGTGCGGACCGCGCATGAACCTCCCCTGCTCCTGCGACCACACCATCGTCGTCACCTCGATGGCTTCGGGCAGCACCGTGATCAGGTTTACGGACGACGGGCGGCCGCCGCGCGAGCGGTTGGACACGGTCCCCGCGGTCGAGATCACGGTGCCCTTCCTGGTGTGCTCGATGTAGTGCACGGCTTCCTGGTGGTCGTGTCCGCACAGCACGACGTCCACGCCCATGTCGGCGAACGCACCAAGTATGCGCTTGGTGTTCTTGAGCCCGTGCCGCTGGGACAGCTCACCCTTCACGGGATTGTGATGCATCACGACCACGCGGGCGTCGCTCGCGGGCGCGCGGTCGAACTTCTCGCGCAGCGTACCGAGCTGAGCGCGCGTCACGTAGCCGATGATGGAGATGTCGCGCACGTTCCACGTGAGCGTGCGGTACGTCACTCCATGGGACGTGTTGAGCCCCACGAGCGTGACGCCGGGAATGCTCAGCACCGGCTCGAGGTCGTGAAAGACCCACTTCTTGTACGCGTCGAAAATCTTCGGATACGGTCCGATGCCCACCGGCGCGCGCCACCAGCGCACGTCGTGGTTTCCGGGGACGATGATGGTCTGGCTGACCCTCTGCGCGTCGCGGAGGAAGACAGCCGCGCGCTGGAACTCCCCGGCGCGCGCGCGCTGGCTGACGTCGCCCGAGACAGCGACGACGTCGAACTTGCCTTCCTGAACCATCCCCTCGATCGCGGTGATCTGCTCGGGCACCGCCGGCCTGCCGAAGTGCAGGTCCGAGACGTGAAAGATCGTCGTGCCGGCGTCCGCGCTCATGCTATTCCGCGGTCTCCATGAACAGCACGGCGATGGCCCCGGCATAGGCCGACAGCGCCCCGTCGGCGGTCGGCGCCGGCGCGCCGGTCATGCGCCGCGCCCACAGAATGCGCTGGCGCCGCCCGTCCACGAGTATCAACTGGCCGCTGGTGGTGAACCCGGCGGCGCCATGCGACAGGATCACGTCGAGCGGGAGCAGGAAAAACCGCCGCCCTTCCGACACCGCCAACAGCGTGCGCAGCTCGGTGCCGAGCCGCTCGGGGATATCGGTGTCGGGGTCGAGCCGCATCCCCCGAAGGCCGCCGACGGAAAGCTCGTACGGATCCGGGAGCATCGCCGGATTCCGGCGATACGCCTGCCGCAAGTCGGCCGGCCACACCCAGGTCTCCGCGATGGCGCGCGTGGTGAACGCGCTTCGGAGCGTGTCGTTGAAGCTCTCGCGCAGCGCCTGCCACTTCAGACCGGCGAGCTCCGGTGGCATAGACGCGCTCGCCGCGGGGGAGATGCGCTGGAGCGGGAGGACGACGACCGCGTCGCCGCCCAGCCGCACGTTGGCCTGCTCCTCCTCGGTCGGTCCCTGCTGAGCCGTGGCGCACGCGCCGCAAAGCAGCACTGCCGCGGCCGCTGAAATTCGGAGCACTGTTCGCATTGCGGGAAAACTAGCCGCGACTCAATTTGGCGGCAGCTTCCCTCAACTAATGCGCAAGCTTCCTTCCGTCCTCCTCTGGACCGCAATAGCCGGCGTGGGCGCTGTGGCCTTCGCCTGGCTCGCCCTGTCGCGAGGCGAAACCATCAGCGCGGCCTGGCTCCTGGTCGCGGCCGTGTCCACGTACCTGGTCGCATACAGGTTCTACAGCCGGTTCATCGCGGCGAAGATCTTCGCACTCGATCCCGCGCGCCCGACGCCCGCCATGCGGCTCGCCGACGGCTGCGACTTCGTGCCCACGCACAAATGGATCGTGTTCGGGCATCACTTCGCCACCATCGCCGGACCCGGTCCGCTGGTCGGGCCCACCCTCGCCGCCCAGTTCGGTTTTCTCCCGGGTGCGATCTGGATAATCGTCGGCGTGGCGGTCGCCGGCGCCGTCCAGGACATGGTCATCCTCGCCGGCTCCATCCGTCGCGACGGCAAGTCTCTCGGGCAGATGGCGAAGGAGGAGATCGGGCCGGTCGCGGGAGCCGCGGCGCTGCTGGCCGTGCTCGGGATCATGATCATCATCGTGGCGGTGCTCGGCCTCGTGGTCGTCAACGCGCTCAAGGTGAGCCCGTGGGGGACGGCGACGGTCGTCTTCACCATGCCCGTGGCGATGTTCGTCGGCGTCTATCTGCGGTTCATCCGGCCCGGACGCATCATCGAAGCCAGCCTGATCGGCCTCGTGCTGTGCATACTCGCGGTGTACGGCGGGCAGTGGGTCGCAGACAGCCCGACGCTCGCACCGATGTTTACCTGGAGCGGGACGACGCTGGCATGGTCGCTCATGGGCTACGGGTTCGCGGCGGCCGTGCTCCCGGTCTGGCTGCTGCTCGCCCCGCGCGACTACATCTCAGCGTTCGTCAAGATCGGCGTGGTGCTGGCGCTCGCGATCGGAGTGCTGATCCTCCTCCCACCGCTCCGGATGCCCGCGGTGACGCAGTTCACCGACGGCACAGGGCCGATTTTCGCGGGAAAGATTTTCCCCTTCGCGTTCGTGACGATCGCGTGCGGCGCGATATCCGGCTTTCATTCGCTCGTCGCGTCGGGCACGACGCCGAAGATGATCGAGAACGAGGCCGATGCGCGCTTCATCGGCTTCGGCGCCATGCTCACAGAATCGCTCGTGGCGATCCTGGCGCTGATCGCCGCGTGCGTGCTCGAGCCCGGGCTGTTCTTCGCCATCAACGCGCCCGCGTCCGCGATCGGAACGACGAGCGCGAGCGCGGCGCAGGCGATCTCCTCCTGGGGCTTCACGGTGACTCCGGACCAGATCGACGCCCTCACGCGCAACATTCAGGAGCAGACGGTGCTGTCGCGGACCGGCGGCGCGCCGAGCCTGGCCATTGGAATGGCGACGATCTTCTCGAGCGTGCTGGGCGGCGCGTCGTCCATGGCCGTCTGGTACCACTTCGCCATCATGTTCGAGGCGCTGTTCGTGCTCACGGTCCTCGACTCGGCGACGCGGATCGGACGGTTCATCGTGCAGGACATCGGGCGGCACGTGTGGGCGCCGATCGGCCGCACGGGCTGGTACCCGTCGGTGATCCTCACGAGCGCGATCTTCGTGGCGATGTGGGGCCACTTCCTGTATCAGGGAGTGATCGATCCACTCGGCGGGATCAACTCGTTGTGGCCGTTGTTCGGGATATCGAACCAGCTGCTCGCCGCGGTCGCGCTGTGCGTGGGGACGACGATCATCATCAAGATGGGCAAGGCGCGGTGCGCGTGGGTCACTCTCGTACCGCTCGCATGGGTAGCGACGGTCACGCTATCGGCCGGGTGGATCAAGATCTTTGCCGCCGAGCCGAGGCTGGGGTTCATCTCGCACGCCCGGTGGCTGTCGGAGCGGATCGCGGCGGGAGATCTGCCAGCCGGCATCGCCAGCGTGGCCGCCGGACGAAACATGATTTTCAACGATTACCTGAATGCGGCCGTAGCCGGGACATTCATGGTTGCCGTGGTCGTGGTGATCGTCGCCTCGGCGCGTGAATGGTGGATGGTTTTGACCGGCAGGAAGGTTGCGGTGACGACCGAGGTACCTTTCCGGAAGGCTGCATGAGAACTGCGCTGCGTGCTGCGTCGTTCAACCCATGACTCATCACTGATGCCTTCCATGCTTCGATTCGCGCTGGTCTCCCTCCTCCTCGCCTCGCCGCTCGCTGCGCAGGTGCCGATCGTGGCTCCTCCGCCGTTGCCGGCAGCCTCGCGCGCGGAACCCTTCGATTTTTCCATCGCCAACATCATGCGCGGGCCCGAGCTGTACGGCCGCCCGCCGCAGCAGGTGGCGTGGTCGGCGGACAACCGGTGGATCTACTTCCGGTGGGTGGAGCCCGGCTCCGACTGGCGGGAGACGCCGAAGCCCTATCGCGTGCGCGCGATGCCGGGCTCCCGTCCCGAGCGTGTCGCCGAGGCGCAACTCGATACAGTGGGACCTCTGCTCGCGACTGGAGTGCTGTCGGCCAGGCGTGACAAGCGCGTCGTAGAGTACCAGGGGGACATTTTCGTGGTGGACGTCGGGTCCGGCAACGTGCGGCGGCTCACGGAGACCGTCGCCCGCGAAGGTGACCCGCGGTTCAGCGCGGACGGTACGCGAATCTTCTTCGTAAGAGACAACAACGTTTTCTCGGTTGATGTAAACGGCGGCTCACTGCGGCAGCACACGGACATTCGCTTCGGTCCCGCCGCTGATTCCGCCCGCCGTGCCGACTCCGCGAGGCGGGTGACGCAGCGCGGCTTCCTCGAGGCGCAGCAGCTGGAGCTGTTCGAGGCGATTCGGGATCGCGCCCGCGCGGACAGCATCAGGCGCGTGGACTCTATCTCGCTCGCCTCCCGCCGTCTCTCGCCGATATTCCTCGGAAAAAACGAGCGGATCAGCTCGATGTCGGTCTCGCCCACCGCGAACGCGATGGTCGTCGTACTGACGTCGCAGCCGGAAGGCGCGCGGATCGCGGCGGTGCCCCGGTATGTGACCGAGTCCGGTTATACCGAGGAGCTCCAACCCCGCACAAAAGTCGGCGACGCGCAAGGCCGGTCGCGCGTCGGCCTGATCTCTCTTCCGTCGGGCAGAATCAGCTGGCTCCGCGTGTTCGGTGGCGACACCACGATCGGCTTCACCCGCGCGGCCGATTGGAACAGGTCGGGCACCAGCGCGCTGCTCTTCTCCCGCAGCTTCGACAACAAGTCGCGGGTCATTCATTCGGTGGACGCGTCGGGAAACCTCAAGGTCGTGGACGTCCTTCGCGACAGCGCCTGGGTGGGTGGACCGCCCTGCTTCGACTGCGTGGGCTGGTACGACGAGGGGAGGCGGGTCTGGTTCACCTCGGAAGCGGATGGCTTCGCGCACCTGTACACCGCGCGTCCCGATGGCACCGACAAGCAGCAGCTCACTCAGGGGAGATGGGAGGTCAGAAGCGCCGAACTGTCGGAGGATGAACGCACATTCTATCTGCATACCAATGAGCCTTCGCCGTTCGAGCGACACTTCTACAGGATGTCGGTGAACGGAGGGCCGCGCACGCGGATCACCAGCTGGTCGGGCGGACATTTCGTTTTCATCTCGCGCGACGAGCGGTGGCTGGCGGACGTGTACTCGCACGTGAACCAGCCGCCCGATCTCTTCCTGACCGAGAACCGGCCCGGCGCGGCGATGCACCGGCTGACCCTGTCTCCCTCCGAGGAATGGCGGTCGTTCAATTGGATCAAACCCGGGATCGTAATGATCCCCGCGTCCGACGGCGTGCAGGTTCCCGCGCACATCTACCAGCCGCAGGATTTCGGCGCGCAGCCCAACGGCGCGGCCGTCATCTTCGTGCACGGCGCCGGGTACCTGCAGAACGTCGGCAACTTCTGGTCGGAGTATCCGCGCGAGTACATGTTCAACCAACTGCTCGCGTCCAAAGGGTACGTCGTGCTGGACCTCGACTACCGGGCATCGGCCGGTCACGGGCGAGACTGGCGCACCGCGATCTATCGCTGGTTCGGCGGGCGGGATCTCCAGGACAACGTGGACGCATCGCGCTGGCTGGAGCGGGAGCACGGAATTCCCGGCGACCGCGTCGGCATCTACGGCGGGAGCTACGGCGGATTCATCACGTTGATGGCGCTGTTCAACGAAGCCGACCGGTTCGGGGCCGGCGCCGCGCTCAGGAGCGTGACCGACTGGGCACACTACAACGAGGGGTACACGTCGAACATCCTGAACCGGCCGCAGGAGGATTCGCTCGCGTACCGCCGCTCGTCGCCGATCTATTTCGCGGAGGGATTGGAAGATCCGCTCGTGATCCTGCACGGAATGGTGGACACTAACGTCCACTTTCAGGACGTGGTGCGCCTGACGCAGCGGCTGATCGAGCTGGGCAAGACCGGATGGGAGCTGGCAGTGTATCCCGTGGAGGATCACGCCTTCGTGCGGCCGTCGTCGTGGACGGACGAGTACAGGCGGATATACGAGATCTTCCAGGACAACCTGCCGGTGCGCCGGGTCCCGTGACGCCGGCGTGGCGGGATCGTTGGGAGGAGCTCGGTGAGTTCATGCGCGCCGTCATCGGGGCGCCGAGTTACGAGCACTATCTGGAGCACATGCAGCTCGCGCACCCGAATCAGACGCCGCTCGACCGCGAGGAATTCGTGTGCAGCAGGCTGCACGCTCGCTACTCCAAGCCAGGAGCGCGCTGCTGCTGAGGGGTACCAGCCCGCGCTCGGCCCACTCCACTGCCGAGCAACAAGATGACAGCTCCACCCGCGAGTCCGGCACCGGTGAGGAACGCGGTCGCGGCACCTGATCGGTCCCAAAGCAGTCCGAACAATATGGATGCAGGCAGCGCCCCCAGTCCGATCGCAAGGTGAAACCACCCGAACGCCGAGCCCCGCTGTGCCGCCGGCACGATGTCCGCCACCAGCGCGCGCTCGGCTCCTTCGGTCAGGCTATAGAATAGGCCGTACGCCGCGAACAGCGCCCACATATGCCCGGCCTTCGTCGCGAACGCGAACGCGACGTACACCGCGGCGTACAGCAGCCACCCGCCCACCAGCAGCGGTCTGCGCCCGAACCGGTCGGAGAGCATTCCGCCGGCTGTTCCGGTGGCCGCCTTCACGACGTGCAGGTACGCCCACAGCAGTGGCACCCAGGCCACGGGCACGCCGAGATCGGTGGCCCTGAGCAACAGAAACGCGTCGGTGGAGTTTCCCAGCGTGAACAGCA
>JBPCPS010000063.1:0-6928 GCA_050998915.1 Gemmatimonadaceae bacterium | reverse complement strand
GCCGCGGCGTTCACAATCTCGGCGCCGCCGCTCGCGGCGTCGCCACCCACGAACACGTTCGGCTTGGCGCTCGTGATCTTGCTGCCTTCGATCCTCAGACCGGCTTCGCGGGCGAACTCGTTCCGTGGGAGCTGGCCGGTAGCCTTGAGGAGCATGTCGCACTTGATCACGTGCTCGCTGCCGGCGATCTCGACGGGAGATCTCCTTCCGCGCGCATCAGGCGTGCCGAGCTCCGCGCGCACACACTCGAGCCCGGCCACCCTGCCCTCTCCGAGCACGCGCTTGGGCACGGTGAAGAACCGGAACTCGCAGCCGTCGCGCTTGGCGAGCTCATACTCGTACGCATAAGCCGGCATCTCCTCCTCGCCCCGCCGGTACACGATCGTCACGCGCCCGGCGCCCAGACGCTTGGCCTGCGTCGCGGCGTCGATGGCGGTGTTGCCGGCGCCCACGACGATCACGTCGTTGCCGACCACAGTCTCGGAATAAGCGTGCGTCTTGAGATGCTCGATGAACGAGAGCGCGTCCTGCACTCCGGCGAGCTCCTCCCCGGGAAGTTCCAGCTCGCGCGTCGCGCCGACGCCGATGCCGACGAAGATCGCGTCGAAGTCCCGCTCCAGGTCCGCGAAGGGAATGTCCCGCCCGATCGTCACGTTCGTGTGCAGCTCGACTCCCAGCTCCAGGATCTTCCTCGCCTCCGCGAGCGCGGTGGGAGGGCGCATCTTGTACTCGGCGATCGCATACGTATTGAGCCCGCCAGGATCGGGGTGCGAGTCGAACATCGTCACACCGTATCCCCAGCGCCGCAGATCCTGCGCGCAGGACAGTCCCGCGGGACCGGCGCCTACTATCGCCACTCTGCGCCCGTTGTCCACACCGGGCGAGAACAGCTTGAGGTCGTGGGCCAGCACGTGGTCCGTCGCGTATCGCTGCAGCAGCGCGATCTTGATCGGCTCCTCATCGCGGTCGTTTAGCACGCACGCGCCCTCGCACAGCACTTCGACCGGACACGCCCGCGCGCACGAGTGGCCCATCGGATTCGCGTCGAGTATGACCCTCGCGGACCCCGTGAGATTCCCCGTCATGATTTTCTTGATGAACGCGGGAACGTCGATGTGAGTGGGGCACGCGATGGTACACGGCGCATCGTAACAGAACAGACACTTCGACGATTCCACCAGCGCCGCATCCGGGGTGAGCGGCGGCGCAATGTCCGCGAAACTGCCCTCCAGCTCCTCGGCCGTGAGCATCTATGGCACGTAGTGCGCAGCACGCAGCACGCAGGACGCAGCGCAGTTCATGGAATCTGTTCTTCTCCGGTCTTCGTACTTAGCGCCTGCCCGGTCTGGCTCGAGTAGATGAGCGTATCCGCCAGCGCGGGCGGTCCCTTGACCCGGTGACTCGGATAGAACAGC
The DNA here is from genome assembly GCA_050998915.1 of Gemmatimonadaceae bacterium. Lineage (GTDB taxonomy): Bacteria > Gemmatimonadota > Gemmatimonadetes > Gemmatimonadales > Gemmatimonadaceae > JACDCY01. The sequence goes on along the minus strand of JBPCPS010000063.1, from coordinate 5,513 downwards.
CGCATCCCGATCAGATGCACCGCCCCGGCGATCAGCAGGCCGACGAACCATGCCCACTGATACACGGCCGTAGCCCAGCCCGGTGCGTCGATCGCCCCGATTGCGCCGAGGAAACCGGGAAGGTTCGGAAGAATCCCGAGCACCAGCGCCGTTACCGCGACGAGATTCACGCCGCGGGTGTATTCGTATTGCCTGCCGCGCAGGAAGAGTGCGTCCGGCCGCAGCAGGCGCCGGCGGATGAGGAAGTAATCCGCGATCATGATCCCCGCGACCGGCCCGAGCAGCGCGCCGTAGCCTATCAGCCATGTGAAGATGTACGCCGACGCATCGTTGTAGAGCTTCCACGGGAACATCAGTACGCCGATCGCGGCCGTGATCATCGCGCCCATTCTGAACGAGATCCTGCTGGGCGAGAGGTTGCTGAACGCGTTGGCGGGCGAGACCACGTTGGCCGCGATGTTCGTAGTCAGCGTCGCAACCGTCAAACCGATCATCGAGATGATCACCATCGCCGGACCGCCGATTCGCGCGAGTAAGGCGATAGGATCGGAGATGCGCGTGCCGAAAATGACGATGGTCGCGTTGGTGACGGCGGCCCCGATGAACGCGAACAGCGCCATCGTGACGGGAAGTCCAACCGCCTGCCCCACAACCTGATCGCGCTGCGACTTGGCGTACCGCGAGAAGTCGGGGATCGACAACGCCATCGTCCCCCAGAACGCGACGGCGGAGGTCAGCCCCGCGCCGAGGATACCCAGCGCCGGACCCGCGCGCTGACCGGTCGGCGCCGGATTCGCCAGCATCGGGCCCCAGCCGCCGGACTGCACGTACGCCCATGCGAGCAGCGCGACGCCGATCACCAGCAGGAACGGCGACCCCCACGTTTCCAGGAATTTGATCGACTCCATTCCGCGCAGCACGATCGCGACCTGCATCGCCCAGAAGATGGAGAAGCAGATCAGCTCGCCGGTCCCGAGTCCGACCCAGCCGGGAAGCACGGGTGCCAGCGAAGCGATACCCGGCCACAACGCTTCGAGCAGCTTGAAGATCGCAAAGCCACCGATCCATGTCTGTATCCCGAACCAGCCGCACGCGACGATCGCGCGCAGCAGGGCCGGAATGTTCGCGCCCATCACCCCAAACGACGCGCGCGCGAACACTGGAAACGGAATTCCGTAGCGCGTGCCCGCCTCGGCGTTGAGCGCGATCGGAAGCAGCACGATCAAGTTGCCGAGCACGATCGACCCGACCGCCGCCTGCCAGCTCCAGCCGCCCTCGACAAGGCTCGACGCCAGCGTGTACGTAGGAATGCAGATCGCCATCCCTATCCACAGCGCCGCGTAATGAACCCAGTTCCAGGTCCGCTGATTAGCGGGGACGGGTGCAAGGTCGGTGTTGTACAGGCCGGGATCGTACGCGCCGCCCGTGCCGATCTCGTAGGTCAGGCTTGGAATGCCGCGCTGCTCCGTCGTCATTTCACCTCCGCCAGCGCGCGCCGCATCCTCGCCGCGCCGTCTGTGATCTCCGCCTCCGTCACGAGCAGCGACGGGGCTATCCGGATGACGTTGCCGTACAGTCCACCCTTGCCAAGTAGCAGCCCGTGCCGCTTCGCGGCCTCCATCAGCTGATTCGTCTTGCCCTTGGCCGGCTCCTTCGTCGCGCGATCCTCGACGAGCTCGATCGCCTGCATCAGCCCCATGCCGCGCACGTCGCCGATAAACGAAAACTCTTCCTTGAACGACTCGAGATGTCCCCGCAGCTGCCGACCGCGCTCGGCGGCACGCTTCGGCACATTCTCCCGCTCCATCACGTCGAGCGTAGCGCGCGTCGCCGCCATGGTCACGGGATTGCCGCCGAAGGTGGAGATCGTGAGTCCCGTGAATGCGTCCGCGACTTCCGGCGTCGCGATCGTGGCTCCAACGGGCGCGCCATTGGCGATCCCCTTGGCGAACGTCATGATGTCGGGCTCGACGCCCCAGTGCTCGATGCCGCACCAGTGATCGCCGGTCCGGCCGAATCCGGTCTGCACCTCGTCGCAGATGAAGATTCCGCCATACTTCCGCACGATACCGACCGCGACCTCGAAATACTCCGGCGGCGGCGTGATGAACCCGCCCACTCCCTGGATCGGTTCGGCGATGAATGCCGCGGGATGTCCGCTCGTCGTGGTCTGAATGAGCTCCTCGATGTCCTTGGCGCAGCGGACGCCGCACGAATCGGGCGCGAGGCCGAGCGGACAGCGATAGCAGTACGGCGACATGGCGTGCTTGATCCCGGCCACCTGCGTCGAAATCAGCCGCCACGGGGAATGGCCCGTGAGCGAGAGCGCGTTGAGACTCCGGCCGCTGTAGCCGTGACGCAGCGCGATGATCTCGTCGCGACCCGTGAAGATCTTGGCGAGCAGGATCGCGGTTTCGTCGGCCTCCGTCCCGCTCGTCGTGAAGAAGCTCTTCTTGAGCTTACCCGGCGTGATCCTGGCCAGGCGCTCCGCGACCTCGACGATCGGTTGCGTGGGGTACAGCGTGGACGTGTGGCCCAACTGCGCCATCTGCTCTTCCACCGCCGCCGTGACTTCGGGGTGGCAGTGCCCCAGGCCGACAGTGAGTATCCCCCCGAAGAAATCGAGGTACTCGCGCCCGTCGGCGTCGGCCACACAGCAGCCATCGCCCCGAGTGAGGACGATCGGCTCCTCGTAATAGTTGGCGACGCACGGAAAGAGAAATTCCTTGTGCTTGGCGCGCACTTCCGCGGCATTGACCGCGTTTCCGTCGGCGGGCTTCATGAGCAGCTCACCTCCGTGCCGGCGAACTGGCCGGCCGCGTGGACCGGCACCGCATGAGCCACCGCATCAGTGGGTCGCCTCCCTCTCGATGAATTGTCCGCGTCCCAGCGTGCCGACGAATTGCCCGTCGCGCGCCTGAATCTTTCCTCTCACAGTTACGACGACCGGCCTGCCGTGTCGGTCCCAACCCTCGAACGCGTTGTAGTCCACCCGCGAGTGGCTCTCGTCCAGGGAAAACTTCCCACGGTACGACGGATCGTAGACCACGAGATCGGCATCGCTGCCCACCTGTACCGTCCCTTTCCGGGGATACATACCGAAGATGCGCGCGGCCTGCGTGCTGCACGAGTCTACCATCGTGTTGAGATCCATCCGCCCGGGCATGACGCCGTGCGTGTGGATCAGGTCGACGCGCTCCTGGATACTCGAGATCCCGTTGGGAATCTTCGTGAACGCATCGCGCCCCATCTGCTTCTGGTCCGCAAAGCGGAACGGCGCGTGGTCCGTGCCGACCGTGCTGATCGCGCGCGACTTGAGCCCGTTCCAGAGCACGTCCTGGTTGCGCTTCTCCCTGAGCGGCGGCGACATGACGTACTTGGCACCCTCGAACTTTCCGCGCGCGGCGTAGCTCTCGTCCAGCACGAGATGCGGCGCGACGGCCTCGATCCAGACGTCCACGCCGCGGTAGCGCGCCGCGAGCGCTTCGCGTACTGCGTCGTCGCAGGAGGTGTGAACGGTGTACACGTGCGTGCCGAGCAGCGCGGCGAAGGAGCAGATGTGGTTGACGCCGCTGGCTTCTACCACGGGCGGGCGCGACGGGCCGTGCCATTCCGGTCCGGTCTTCCCTTCCGCGAGCAGCGACTGCTGCATTGCGTCGATCGCTTCCGCGTTCTCGCAGTGCGCCGTGACGATGACGCCCAGCTCGCGCGCGAGCTTCATCGCGGCGAAGAGATCCTCATCGGACAGGTCGAGCGCGCCCTTGTACGCGAGGAACACCTTGAACGATGCAACGCCCGCGTCGACGATCTTGCGAAGCTGCTGCCGCGCCGACTCGTCGAACCGCACGACGGACATGTGAAAGGTGTAGTCCATCGCGGAGATGCCGTCGGCCTTCGACTTCCAGGTCTCGAACGCATCCCATGGCTCATCGGTCGGCCCGGGGCAGATCATCTCGATCACCGTCGTCGTCCCGCCCGCGAGCGCGGCCCTGCTCGCCGACTCGTAATCGTCGGCGGCGTGCGTCCCCATGAACGGCAGGTGGATGTGCACGTGCGGGTCGATGAACCCGGGGAACACGAACTTCCCCGTTGCGTCGACGACCTCGAGATCCTTCGGCGGTAGCTCGTTCGCATCGATTGACGGCTCTATGCGCGTAATCGTCTCCCCCGCACAATACACGTCCGCGACATAGTCATCCGTCGCCGTAATGATCCGCCCCCCTCTTATCAGCAGGGCCACGTCAGTTCAGAGTTGCCGGTGGGTTCATCGCGGGTTGACCGCTCACACGACTTCGAGTCCCGCTCCGGTCGCTACGCGCGCAAACTACGCGCGCTAAGACGCGACCTTCGGGGACCCGAAGCCGCGCGAGCTGTATCCGGGGAGAGCCTCCGCATTTCCGACCCGCCTTCTTCCGCTGTTCGCGCGGGCGGATCATGTCGGCGCCCGCGCCGAGCCGGCGGTTCGCGCGCTTCGGCCGCGCACGCTGCACCGCTCCAATCATGGCAGCTGCTCGGTCATATCGCCGTAAGTGTCCGGCCGGCGGTCGCGGTAGAACTGCCAGGTGCGGCGGACTTGCTCGATCATGTCGAGGTCGAGGTCGGCGATGACCAGCTCGTCGTCGTTCTCGCTCCCGACGGCGAGAAAGTTGCCGCGCGGGTCCACGAAGTAGCTCGTGCCGTAGAACTTGCCGATGTTCCACGGCGCTTCCGTGCCCACGCGATTGATGCAACCCATGAAGTACCCGTTCGCCACCGCGTGCGCCGGCTGCTCGAGTTTCCACAGGTACTGCGACAGCCCCTTCACCGTCGCCGACGGATTGTACACGATCTCCGCGCCGTGCAATCCCAATAGTCGTGCGCCCTCTGGGAAATGCCGGTCGTAGCAGATGTACACGCCGATCTTCGCGTACCGCGTCTGGAATGTGGGATAGCCGAGGTTGCCGGGCTTGAAGAAGTACTTCTCCCAGAACCCCGACGTTTGCGGAATGTGGTTCTTGCGGTATTTCCCCAGGTACGTGCCGTCCGCATCGATGACGGCCGCAGTGTTGTAGTACACACCCGCCATCTCCCGCTCGTAGATCGGCACGATGATCACCATCTCGTGCTTCTTCGCGATCTTCTGCATGAGCTCGACGGTCGGACCGGGCACGGCCTCGGCGATGTCGCACCAGCGCGCATCCTGGCTCGGACAGAAATACGGCCCGTTGAAGATTTCCTGCAGGCAGAGAATCTGCACGCCCTTGCGCCCTGCCTCCTCGATCATCGGGAGATGCTTCTCCAGCATCGCGACGCGCACGTTTTCAACCGACGCCCCTGCGTCGTTGAGAGGGTTGCTCATCTGAATCAAACCGCTCCGCACAGTGCGGGTTCCGGTTGCTACATCTCTGCTTGACGCGTGCTGGACTCGAGGTGGGCTTTGGCGCCTACGCGAGCTGTCGCTCGCTAAGACGGCGCCGTCGCCCACCCCGGTCCGCGCACGCGTCGGGCGGGCACCGGTGGAGCGGCCAGTAGAA
>JBPCPS010000014.1:0-11936 GCA_050998915.1 Gemmatimonadaceae bacterium | reverse complement strand
GACAACGGGCACGGCGGGAACGACGCAGCCCATCTTCCGCTTCGACGAAACGCGACCGGAGTGGACGACTATCCAGGCCGAGTCCGCCTTTCAGCTCCAGTTCGCGCTGCGGTACCGCTTCTAGAGAAAGCAGCGCGCGCCGGCCCGGATGGCCCCTCCCGCCGGGCACGGTGTGTTGGAAGTAGAGCCCGACGCGAGCCGCGGGCGAACAACAGCCGCTACCTGAGAGTTCTCAATGCCAAGTCACGTGCAGGAACCAGCCATTCCCGTCCTCATGGCGCGGAAGATCATGGCCTTCGTTTTGGTCGCAACGTTGGCCGTCGCGGGATGTTCGGACTCAACCGGGCCGCTGAACGACGCTCCGCTCCTCGTCCGACTCGAGCCGCTGACGGAGACGAACGTGACCGGCACGGTGGGGACCGCGGCGCCGGTCGTCCCAGCAGTACGGGCGACGGATCAGAACGGAAAACCCGTCGCGGGAGTCGAGATCGCCTTCGTCACCGATGGCGCTATAGCGAAGCGTGCTGCTCGCACCGACGCCGACGGCGTCGCGGCCGCGGGCACGTGGACCCTGAGCGCGCTTCCCGGAACGAACACGGTCACTGCGCGCGCCTCAGGTTCCGAGGATGTCGTGTTTATCGCGATTGCACGCGCGGGGCCCATCGCGCGACTGGCGCATGTCAGCGGCAACGAACAGGCAGCGGGCCTCGGAGCGACGTTACCGCAGCGACTATCCGTGAAGGTCAGCGATTTGTACGGCAATCCCGTCAGCGGCGCGACGGTGGAATTCGCCGTTGTCTCCGGTGGCGGGAGCATCGGCGGCGATCCCGCTGTTTCCGACGCCGAGGGCGTTGCGACTTCCGGACTCTGGACACTGGGCGCGTCCCCCGGCGCGCAGCAGGTCAAGGCCCGCGCCGCCGGCGTGGAGATGACGTTCTTCGCTCGCGGGTGCGACGAGCCGTGCCCACGGGGTGCGCAGCTGTTGTTCGTAAGCAATGGAGACATCTTCCTGACGGACCTGGAGGCCTCGCATACCGTGCAGCTCACGTTCAGCGGCCGGGACTATGAGCCCGCATGGTCGCCGGACGGCAATCGCATTGCATTTGTGCGGCGCGACGTGAACTTCGGGCGGGACATCTACTTGATGAACGCGGACGGGTCCGGCCTCGTACGTCGTACGACTGGCGCCGGCTTGCATTCTCCGGCGTGGTCACCCGATGGAAACACGCTGGCTGTGGGGACGGGAGACCATTACGACGGCGACATCCGACTGCTCAGCCTGAGCGACAACCAGGGGGATGGCATTCTCCTCGCCAGAATGGGAACTGAACCCGAGTGGTCGCCGGACGGGAAGAAGATCGCTTTCGTGAGTTTGAGTGGAGATGATGGTTACGGCGCACTGCATGTGATGAACGCTGACGGTTCGGGAATCTTCGCTCTCACGTTGCGGGACGAGGGAGCCCTCGACAGTCCCACCTGGTCGCCGGACGGCAAGCACATCGTGTTCTCCAAATGCCTCCGGAACGTGTGCGATCTGTACTCCGTTGATCCGGATGGCGCGACGCCGAATACGCCGGCGCAGGTCACGCAGCTCACACAGCTTGGCAACGCATGGAGTCCGGACTGGTCGCCCGATGGGACCCGGATAGCGTTCATGCGCGGGGGCTGGTTGGGGGGCTCAATCGCGTATGTCACGCCGGACGGCGAAGCCGCGGTCGAGATTCCTTTGTCCGGGAGCCAACCGGCGTGGAGGCCGTAGCGTTACTGCCTGGGAATTCGGAGTTGCGCAGTGGACAACGATTCGGGGCGAATCAGCTTTCCAGCTCCAGTTCGCGCTGCGCTACCGCTTCCGAATCCCGAGGTTCACCGTCGCCGTGGCACCATTTTGATGGCGGCGGTGTGCTTGGTGGTGAGACCCGCAGCAGGCGGCGGGACGAATCCAACGGTCACAACCTCCGGGAGTTCTCCAAAATGCAACGTCATATGCGCAAGTCCTTCGTCTCGATCTCAGCGATAGAGACGGCCGTTTTCTCCGTTTTTATCGCCATTGCCGCCGCAGGCTGTACCGACTCGACCGAGCCGCTGAGCGAGCTTCCTCTTACTGTCCGGCTTGAGGCGACGACCCCGACGAGTATGACGGGAATGGTGGGAACCGCAGCCTCCTCACTTCCTACGGTGCTCGCGAAGGACCAACACGGAAACCCCGTGCGCGACATCGAAATTTCTTTCGTTACCGACGGCGAGGTTGTCAATCGCGCTGTTCGCACGGATGACCGCGGCCTGGCTACGGCGGGGACGTGGACGCTGCGCACTGTCCCCGGACGCAATACCCTCGTCGCGCGCTACTACGGCTCCGAAGACGTCGTGTTCACTGCAATCGGGCGGGTGGGGCCCGTCGCACGATTGACGCACGCCAGCGGTAACGATCAGGCAGCCGTTGTTGGAGCCACGCTGCCGGGCTGGTTATCGGTGAAAGTCGGCGATTCGTACGGTAATCCCGTCAGCGGCGCGACGGTGAACTTCGCTGTTGTCTCGGGTGATGGCAGGATCGGCGGCGGTTCTGCGCTTTCCGGCTACGATGGTATCGCAATCTTGGGGCATTGGACACTCGGCGCGTCGGTTGGCGTGCAGCAAGTCAAGGCCTGGACTGACGGGGCGGAGGTGACGTTCACCGCCACCGCGCGTGCGTGCTACGAGCCGTGCCGGTCGCATATGCCGCAGCTGTTGTTCACGCGGCACGGAGACATTTTCTCGATCGATCTCGCCACGTCGGACTTCGTACAGCTCACGTTCAACAGGCTAAATCGCGACCCGGCATGGTCCCCGGACGGCAAGCAGATTGCATTCGCGCGGTACGATGCCAGCTATCGGTCGGACATTTATATCATGAACGCTGACGGCTCCAATCTCGTGCGTCGCACGGTTAACGCCGGCTTCCATTCCCCGAAATGGTCGCCCAATGGCGACATGCTGGCCGTCGCGTCGGGCGACGAATACGTCGGCGAAATCTACCTGCTCAGCGTACGCGACAATGGCGCGAATGCCGTCCTCGTCACAGAGATGGGCGCGCAACCCGCCTGGTCGCCGGACGGGAAGAAAATCGCCTTCGTAAGCCTCAGCGGCGATGACGGATATCACGCCCTCCACGTGATGAACTCCGACGGCTCGGGAGTCTCGGCGGTCACGCTGCGGGACGAAGGCGGGATTAACAGACCGAGCTGGTCGCCCGACGGCAAGCGCATCGTGGTCTCCAAATGCATCCGGAACGTGTGCGATCTGTACTCCGTTGATCCGGATGGCGCGACGCCGAATGCGCCGGCGCAGGTCACGCAGCTCACGCAGCTTGGCGATGCGTGGAGTCCGGACTGGTCGCCCGATGGGACCCGGATAGCGTTCATGCGGGGCTCTTCCATCGCATATGTCGCAGCGAGTGGCGGCGCCGCGACGGATATCATCTTGTCCGCGGGTAGCCCCGCATGGAGGCCGTAGCGCTATTACATCGGAATTCCAATTCGCCGCTTGATCCGTTCGAACCGCGGATCGCGGCGCAGGTCCTCGAACATCGGGCCCATGATGTATATGCGGATGGTCCCCTCGGTGGCCGCCCTGTCCAGCCAGGCATAGGCGCTGTCGTAATCACCGAGCCCAGCATAAATCGTCGCGATTCCGAAGGCACCGTTACTGCGCCTGCGTCCAGCCAGCAGGTCCGAGAGGATGGCAGTTGCTTCAGCACGCTCGCCTGACCGCGCGAGCGCGTATCCGAGAAATGCCAGCGCGGATGCCGCCGATGATGCCTCCATGGCCCAGCGGAACTCGGCGATGGCTTCAGGCCACATCTCCTTATGGGCGTAGCACTGGCCGCGTACTACGCCGGCGACGCTGGCCGGCGGGCTCAGGGTTTTCAGCGGAAGCAGTCTTTGCAGCGCTTCGTCGCAGCGACCGTTTACGGCCAGCGCCAGCGCGAGCTCCCGTATCGCCGAGTGAGAGAACGGGTCGAGCTGTTCGCCGATCATCGCTGCGGCCAACTGCTCGGCGGGCCGCTGGAGCCACATGTACACTCGCGCGAGGCCCTCATGCCCGCGCGGCACATTCGGATCGATCACGACGGCGCGCTTCAGCTCCGCCTCGCCCGCCGCGTATTGCTGGTTGGCTACCAGCGCCCAGCCAAGCGCGGCCCGCGCTTCGGCCAGGGAGCTGTCGAGCGCTACCGCTTTGAGCGCTGCCTCTTGAGCCTTCGCGGTCCATGCGCGCGGAGCCTCGGACGCCGGGCCGGTCAGCCCCAGATAAATGCGCACCAGGCCGGCGTACGCGGCGGCGAAGTTGGAATCGGCCGCGATGGCCCGGTTGAAGTAATCCAGGCCCCGCTGCCGGCCCTCGGCGGTGCGCAGCAACGCCACGTCCATCCCCCGTAGGTACCACTCGTATGCCACGATGTTCGGGGTGTAACGGCGGGGCACGCGCGCGCCGACGCTCGCAGCAGAGGTCCCCGCGCCCACGAGTCGCACGTCGAGCTCGCGCGCGACGGCGCGCGCGATTTCGTCCTGTATCGCGAACAGGTCGCCCAGCTCCCGGTCGTAGGTTTCCGACCAGCGCGTAGAGCCGTCGCGAGCATCCACCAGCCGAATCTGCATTCGCAGCCGCGACCCGGCCGTCTGAATTCCCCCTTCGAGCAGGTGCGACACACGCAGGCTGTCGGCAATCTGTCGTGCATCCATCCGCCGTCCCCGTAGCGCGAAAACCGAAGTGCTCGCGATCACCCGCACGTTGCCGGCTCTGCTTATCGTCGCGATCAGCTCTTCCGTCATGCCGTCCGCCAGCGCCGCGCCGCGTGCGTCGGTGCTGAGATTCGTGAGGGGCAGTACTGCGAGGGAAGGTGCCGTGCGCGCCGCCGGCGAAGCTCTTTCAGGTGACGCGCGGTGCAGCTGCGTCGCGCCAAACACCGCCAGCGCCAGGACCAGCGCCAGCGCGCCGAGTCCGTACGCCATCTTTCGCCGCGAATGCGGGGACGTCGAGCCGTTCGCGGTGACTGGCGAGCCGGCGAACCGTGGCACGTCGGTGGGCAGTGACTCGAGCCTCGCGAGCACCGCCGCCGCGCTCGCCGGGCGTGCCGCCGGCTCCTTCGCCAGACAGCTCAGCACCAACTCCGCCAGCTCCGGCGGACAGTCCGGTCTGCTCACGGGACGCGGCTCGGCGCTGAGGCGCGCGAGCACGATCTCGCGCGTGGACTCACCCTGGAAGGGAGACCGTCCTTCCAGCATCTCGTACATCACAAGCCCCGCGGCGTAGATGTCCACGCGATGGTCGGCGTCGCGGTCCCCGGTGACCTGCTCCGGCGCCATGTATGCGGGAGTCCCGATGGTGAGACCGGTCGCGGTGGCGTCGGCGTCACCCGTCGCGGCCTCGAGCGCGCGCGCGATCCCGAAGTCGGTGACGAGCGCGTTCCTCTCGCCCACGAGAATGTTCGCGGGCTTGATGTCGCGGTGAATCACTCCTTTGCCGTGCGCGTACGCTAGCGCGTCGAGCACGTCGCTCCAGATCCGTACCGCATCGCGTGTCTCGAGTGCACCGTCGCGCGCCAGCCGCGCGCGCAGTGACTCGCCCGCGACGAACGGCATGGTGTAGTACAGGAGCGATCCCCCTGAGTCGCTCGCCAGCACGGGCACTATGTGCGAGTGCTGCAGTTGCGCCGCGAGCTGAATTTCGCGCCGGAACCGGTCCGTGCTCACACTTGCCGCCAGCTCGGGTGGCAGCACCTTGATCACCACCTTACGGCCGAGCTTGATCTCCTCCGCCAGGAAGACGCGGCTCATCGCTCCGCCGCCGAGCTCGCGCTCGATCCGGTAGCTGCCGGCCAGCGCGGCCTCGAGCTGCGCGGGCAACGCGGGGTCGGCCCTGGAGCCGGCGGATCCGGTGACCGCGGCGTACGCAGGCGAGACGATCTTCGCGCCGAGGTCCTCGAAGTACTCGCTGGAGGAGTCGTGCGCCTCGAGCAGGGAGTCGAGCTCCTGTCTGAGCGCGGTGTCGCCGGCGCACGCCGCCTCCAGGAACTCGCCGCGGCGCGCTCGCGGCAGCTCCAGCGCCTGGTCGAACAGCGTGGCGAGTCGCTCGAACCGGGAATCTTCCATGCGCGTCAGCTCAGGTTCCCGTATCGAATTCGAGCTGCATCTCGCGACGGAGCCACGCGCGCGCGAAGGTCCAGTCGCGCTTGGCCGTGCGCGGGGAAATCCCGAGCGCGGTCGCGGTGTCCTCCACGCTCAGGCCCCCGAAGAAGCGGCACTCCACTACGCGCGCCTGCCGTTCGGCAACCTGCTCCAGGCGCTTGAGAGCGGCGTCGAGCGCGTCGAGCGTGGCGGCGTGCTCGTCCGTGATCGCGATCTGCGCGGCAAGGTCGTGCGTCGGGCCCAGGCTCACGTGGCGTGCGTCGCCGCCGCGCTTCTGCCTGTGACGATCGCGGGCATAGTTGCACAGAATGTGGCGCATCGCCTTCGCGGCCACCGCGAAGAAGTGTGTGCGGCTCTCGGCTGGCAGGCGTTTCTGATCGACGAGCTTGAGGTAGGCCTCGTGCACGAGCGCCGTCGTGTTGAGCGTGAGATCTCCGTGCCACGTCCTGCGTTGATGATGGGCGAGCCGGCTCAGCTCGTCATACACGAGCGGAAACAGGCTGTCGAGCGCAGCGCGGTCTCCGCGGTCGACCGCCCGCAGCAGCCCGGTAATGGAATCCTCTGCCGATGGATCCATCGTTTCTGCCCTGCATGGCCCCTTTGAACAGAAGCCCGGTGTGATGTGAGTCAGTGAGACGCTACAGCCGGGGACGCGCACACTCAAGAACCAAATGTGGCCCTGCCTGCTGGCCGAAGCGCGGTTGGCGTTGTTTCACCGTGAAAGGGAGATGCAGCATGCGTAACTCACGATGGTACCTGGCCGCGCGCGCGGCCCTGTTGGGCTTGACGGTGGCGTCGCTGGCCGGTTGCGACGACGGAGCGGTCGAAGTACAAGCGCCAGTTCCTGCGCGACTGGTCGCAGTCGCGCCGATGGAATTCTCGGGAGTTGTGGGCGGTGAAGTGAGCCCCGGTCCCGCGGTGAGAGTGGAAGACAAGAACGGGAGTCCGCTGGCCGGGGTCGCCGTCGTGTTCGAGAAGGCGAGTGATCAGAGTGGCATCCCCGTTCTCGCTACTGTCGAGTCGGACCTGGGTGGGATCGCGCAACTCGGCACGTGGAAGCTCGGCACGCGAGCTGGTCCGCAGACGATGACCGCGCGGGCCCAAGCTCTTTCGCCGATCACTTTCAACGCTGCTGCCCTTCCCGGACCGACCGCGGTTATGGCTCCGGTCGGCGGTGACAATCAAACGGGGCCGGCGGGGTACACGCTGCCGTTGCCTGTGCGCGTAAGAGTTGCCGACTCGTTCGGCAACTCGATCGAGGGTACCACGGTCACGTTCTCCGTGGAGACCGGGGCCGGGACAGTCGCACCATCGCCGACGATTACGAACGTGCTTGGGGAAGCGGGCGCGCTCTGGAAGCTCGGTGTTCTCGGGGTCAATTCAGTCATTGCGTCTGCAGCGGCCTCGCCGCAGTGAGATTCATCGCGGACGCCGGCCCATCGATTCCTCCGGTCCCCGCCAGGTACGAGCTTCAGAACATTGAGACCGGTAGTGATTTCCCATACCGTGTGCCGAGCCAGATTTTCCTTGCGGCCGACGGGACGTTCACCACGTACGTGAACGACATCACGGGAAGTGGCACGTACACGATGACGGGCACGAAGATCGTGTTGCAGTATGCGCTCGGTTTCTGGGAGCTGATGGCGAGCAGGATGAACTTCTATCCCCTAACTGGGCCGGTGGCCCCAGCGACGGAGAGCGGTCTGATCGCCGATGGCACTTTCACGCTCGTGCGCTGCTTTTCGGACGAGTGTTGGGAAATGCCCTGAACCTACGGCAGAGTATTTCCGTAGCCGAACACACGCCGAGAAAGACGCTTTCCAACACCGATGGTGAATCGCCCCGGGTTTCCCGCGAGAAAGTGGTATGCATGGTTGACCGGGTCGGCGCCGAGCAGGGGCATGACGACAGATTTCATCAGGAGCTTGAGGGCGATGCCGACGGCGATCCCCGCAGCGAGAGTTCGGAGCCAGCTCTTCGGTCGCGCGAAGCCAATCTCCCTCCACGGGGTGCGCGACGGGTGCGCCCACACGAGGACAAGCACAGCGTCCACCGGCAGGATGAGAGTCCTGGTGACTTGGAGAGCCGATCCAAAGCAGCGACAGCCGCCGGCGTCAGCATGCGCTAGAGCTCGTCTCCGCTGGCGGGCTCGGCGTTGCGGGCGCGGATTTTCTTGAGCACGCGGTCGAAGCTGCGGCGATCGCCACGGGCAGCCCGCTCCGCGAGATACTCGCCGGTGAGCAACGCCGACATTTTTTCAGCGAGCGCCGTAGCGACTAGTTGATTGATTGAGATGTCTTCCCTGACCGCAAGATCGCGTGCTTTCTTGTGAAGGGATTCGGGAAGACGAAGGCTGATCGTGCTCATTTGCGTGCCCGAAAAAAGTTGTGACGCGCCAGGAAGTCCCTGGGCGCGACGGCCGCAACACCAAATCGACCTACTCCGGAGAAGTCCCGCAGATTGTGCGTGACGATGAAATCCGCTTCTGACTCCACAGCGAGTTCCAGGACCAGGTCGTCTTTGGGATCCCGTAAAAACGGGCGCCAGAGGTAGAAAATCTCCCGATGATTCGATTCACTGCAGATGTAATCCAGGACGTTATCTATCTCGGCGTGGGTCAACCCAAGCGTTCGTGCCTGCTTCTTGGCCGTAGCCTCATATTCCAACACCCAGGACGGGCAGGGAGCCCACGCCGCTTAGGCGACTTGTATCAGCTCAGTACCGAGGAACTCAGTCTCGAGCCGCGGATCACCGTCCTCCAGGAGCATTTCGATGACCTCATGCAGATTCTCACGGAGCTCCTCTTTCGTAGCGCCCTGGCTGTGAGCCCCGGGGAACCCCGGTACGTGGCCAACATAGAGCCCAGTATCGGAGTCTCGCTCAACGACTGCGGTAAATGTTCGCATGCCTGATTATACCCCCGCGCCAGTTCATCTGTAATCTCACCTTGACCAAGTAGTTCCTGCAACCAATCTGTCCCGCGGCGGAACGTTGGGCTTTCGACCTCGGCACGACGACGCGGTTCCGGGTCACGAAAGGGATCGGGTACGACCATTCCGGCAAGTACATGGGGGTCGGGCCGTTCGAGTACGCGGGGCCTCCACCCGCCTGATCGTCCAGGAGGATCCAGGCGCGTCAGTCGTGAGGCGCCGTTGACGATGGCGAATTCGGTTCCACAGGACTTCCCACCCAGTCGGTTATATACGCCATTGACGGATATACGCCTATGACGTATATTAATCTTGGTCTGATTGAGACTGCCCGTGTTTACGAAACAAGTCGGGGCGACGTTTCTGTACCCCAAGAACGTTCGCAGCGACCTGTCCCGGTCCCAACTCCGGACGTTGCGGAGCCTTGTGGCGGGCGACTAGCGAAGGAGGCTTGGATGCGGCAGGACCTGTTCGACCAGCTCGTCGAGAGCGTGAAGGAGATGAAGGGGATCCAGGCAGGCCGCCGCAAGGCGGCGCGGGTAACCCGCGCTGAAGAATTGGTAAGCGGTAGTACTCCCGACGTGGCTGCGCTGCGCGCGCATTTCAACTTGAGCCAGTCGAAATTTGCGGCGCTGCTCGGGATTAGCATCGACACGCTTCAAAACTGGGAGCAGCGTCGCCGGCAGCCGGAAGGACCTGCGAAGGTATTGCTGCGTGTCGCTGCGGCGTATCCGGCGGCGCTGCTATCCGTAACGCGGGACCCTCCGAAGCGTCGCACCGGGCGCCGCCCGGCGGGAAACGCGATAGCTACGCCGCGCTGAATTTGATCCGGACAAGCTCCATCAAATCAACGCGTGTCACTCAATCCGCAGATCCCGCGCTCCCTTCTCCGGTTTCGGGTAGCGCAGCTCCAGCGAATCGAGCGTATCCGCGATCGTGCGGGCGACGAGCAGGTTCCGGACATCGTTGTCATCCGCCGGCACGACGTACCACGGCGCCCAGGGTGTGCTGCACCTGGTCAGGGCGTCGCGGTAAGCGCGGGTGAACTCATCCCATTTGGCGCGGTCTTCGAGGTCGCCGGCCCTGAACTTCCAGTTCTTGGTCCTGTCGGCGAGCCTGTCCTCGAGTCTCTTTTTCTGCTCGTCGCGCGAGACGTGCAACATGAACTTGAGGATGACGACGTTGTTGAGCGAAAGCATGCGCTCGAACGCGTTGATCTGATCGAAGCGTTTAGACCAGACTTTTTTGGGGACGAGACCGTGCACGCGGACGACGAGCACGTCCTCGTAATGGGAGCGGTTGAACACGCCGATCGTTCCGCGGGCCGGCACTCGCGCGTGTATGCGCCAGAGAAAATCGTGGGCTCGCTCTTCGTCGGACGGCACCTTGAAGCTGGAGAGCTCGACGCCCATGGGGTTCACGGCGCCGATGACCTTCTTGATGACACCGTCCTTGCCGGAAGCGTCGCGTCCCTGCAGCACCACGAGTAGCGCGTACCGTCCATCGGCGTAGAACAGCTGCTGGAGTTGTTTCAAGCGGTCGGCCTGTTTCTCCAGCGCTTTTTCGAGCTTATCGCCGGCCGGAGCGCCGTGCGGCGCGGCGGCGTCCTCGTCGCGGAGTTTTGGGGGCCGGTCGGCGGTTACGGGCTTCAGCTTCATGCGGAGAGCAAGGTCTCGATCCGTGCCGGAATCAACCCGTACGCCGAAGCGGTTCGAGCTTAGCGATGCGCGTGACGGTTTTCGACCGTAGCGCATGCCACAGGTCCCAGTCCAACTGAAGACCAAGCCAGAAATCGGCGCTCATTCGGGTTACCTGGGCAAGCCGAAGGGCCGTATCCGCGGTGACGCTCCGCTTCTCGCGGATGATCTCATTCAAGCGCGGAAACGACACGCCGAGTTGAATGGCGAAGGCCGATTGCGAGATGCCGAGCGGTTTGAGAAACTCCTCCAGCAGCATCTCGCCGGGATGCACCGGAGGCCGTTCGGTGGGCAGTCGACGGTGCACCAGCGAGCGCTTCCGCGGCGTGCGCTTAATGGTAGTCCGTGACTTCGACTTGGTCCGCATAGCCATCCTCCCACTGAAAACAGACGCGATACTGTTGATTGATCCGAATGCTGTGCTGTCCCTCACGGTTCCCGTGTAGCCGCTCCAGCCGGTTACCTGGTGGCACGGCTAGCTCTCGCAAGTCACGGACCCGATTAAGCTGCGTGAGCTTTCGACGCGCCACCGCCCAGAGTGCGATCGGACACGCCGCGCGTGCCCGCCGGCTGTCGACACCGTTGAAGACGTCCTCCGTGGCCGCATCGGCGAACGTACGTATCACACTATCTATTATAACGGTATCCGTTACAAACTGCCAGCGTCATGGCCGAAGATTCACCGACCTGCGTGCGCAGCGCGAATCATTTTGTGAACGGCGGAATCCGAATCCCGCAAGACCTACGGGCCGAGCTCGAAAGGCATGTTCAATCTCGGCAGGCCGGTATTTTGACTCAACTCGATGCGGGAGAGGTCATGGATCGCGTACTTGCAGCCGCGGATGAGATCCCGGAGCTTATGCACCCGAACTTCTCCTGAGTCAGGAAGCTCGAGGGCGGAGCGCGGAACGAAGCCACAGTCGACGATGCAGAAGACTATCGCTTCGAAGATCGACCAGTACTCTGAATCGAAGGGGCAATTGATAAAAACGGAAGCCCCGAACGGCGGCCTCCGTGTGCTTTCCAGACTCAGCTTGCGTTTGCCCACTACCCGGCAAGGTGTTGGTTACAAAGTAGCCGACTTGGCGCCGCCGTTCCTGAAGGCGATCTCTCCGCGACCGCTCGCCGTCTGCGATTTCGTCACGATG
>JBPCPS010000207.1:0-19834 GCA_050998915.1 Gemmatimonadaceae bacterium | reverse complement strand
AGGACCAGGCGTACATCGCTGAGGTACCGGAACTTCCAGGTTGCCTGGCTGATGGGGGTACCCATGCCGAAGCACTTGCGAATGCACAAGTCGTGATCGCGGAATGGATCGAAACGGCGCGAGAACTGGGTCGCGCCGTTCCGCGACCAAAGAGCGTGCCGGCATGACCGGGCAGTGTCCGCCTGAACCTGCCGGCCGCAAGGCTCCGGCGCTACGACTAGCTTGACCGCATGACCCGCCCAATCCGCATCCTCGTAGCGAAGCCGGGCCTCGACGGCCACGACCGCGGCGCGAAAGTCGTAGCCGCGGCGCTCCGCGACGCCGGAATGGAAGTCATCTATACCGGGCTCCACCAGACACCGGAGATGATCGCCACCGCCGCCGTCCAGGAAGACGTGGACGTCGTCGGACTCTCGATCCTGAGCGGCGCGCACATGACGCTGTTCCCGCGAGTGGTCGAGCTGCTCCGCGAGCAGGGGCGCGACGACATCCTCATCACCGGCGGCGGGATCCTCCCGAAAGAAGACATGGAGGCGCTCCAGGCCATGGGGATCGGCAAGCTGTTCGGCCCGGGGACGCACACCAGCGAGCTGATCGCCTACATCAAGGACTGGTTCGCGCAGCGGCAGGAGCAGGAAGCGTAGGCGCCGTGACACAGAGTTCTTGCATCTGTCGCTTAGCAGTCGGCTTCAACTCAGCAGCTTTTCCGGCCGGCGGCAAGCCGTGACTGAGGCTGAGGGGGACAAAGGCCTCACCAAGCTGCACCGGGGAATATTATCGGTCCTCGAGCGACACCCAGAAGGCATCTCGCTCAACTCGATTGCCATCGAGCTTGGGATTGATCTTGGAAAGCAGATGCATTTCAACCGCCGGTTCCGAGACCTGTACAAGTCCTTCGAGATCGAGAAGAAGAGGATCGGCTCGGAGACCCTGTATCTACTGAAAGGGCGTAAGAGTCGACCGTTAGACGACGCCCCAATCACCAAGACACTTCGCGCCGCTGTTCTTCACGCGGCGCGTGGCCGTTGTGGCATGTGCGGGCGGACTATCGCTGGCGACGGCGTGAAGCTCGTCGTTGATCACAGGATCCCGCGGGCATGGGGAGGAGAGACAGAAATGAATAACCTTTGGACACTCTGCTCAACCTGCAATGAGGGGAAGAGGGACTTCTTCGCTTCGATCGATTCTCCCGAGATGCGGGCAGCGATCAACCATGAGAGCGTGCATGTACGGATCGGCGAGCTGCTCAAAGCGTACGGGGGTGCTCCTGTTCCGAGTCCGATGCTCGACCTCGTGGCTGGCCAATCGGACTGGATGAAACGCCTTCGTGAGCTGAGGTACCTGGACTGGGAGATTGAAGTAACGAAGAAAAAACTGACGAGCGGCCGAGTGGAGTCGGCGTACAGGCTGGTTCGATCCGCGCCTTGGCCCCCCGATCCCACCGCAACCATTCGTGCTTACGAAATCGAACGATCACGGCGAAATAGAAAGGCCTGATCAGACCCTAGGAGTGCGCTGCTCCAGTTGGTAAATTGATCGAATGATTCCGGGCGCCGATGTTCCCCTGCTCTCCGTCGAATTATGCGCTGGTGCCGGCGGCCAGGCCCTTGGGCTCGAGCAGGCCGGTTTCTCGCACATGGCGGCGATTGACAACGACGAGTGGGCTGTCGCGACGCTGCAACAGAATCGCCCTCATTGGAATGCCCAGCTGGCTGACCTGCGATCGGTCCATGGTGCTGATTATCGAGACGTGGATCTCGTCGCCGGCGGCCCGCCCTGCCCGCCATTCTCCATTGCGGGTAAGCAGCTTGGAGCGGAAGACGACCGCGATCTCTTCCCGGCTGCCATTCAGATCATAGCAGACGCCCGACCGCGGGCGGTCATGCTTGAAAACGTGCCGGGGTTGGCCTCGGCCCGTTTCGCGGAATACCGGAAGCTGCTCAGGGCTCAGCTTACCAAGCTTGGATTCACATATGTTGATGGGCGCGTGCTGAATGCTTGCCACTTTAACGTCCCGCAGCTGCGTCCGCGTTACGTCCTTGTCGCGCTGAAAGGCGACGCCGCGAGGCGTTTCCGTTGGCCGCAGGGCATGATGACTCGCCGGACGGTCGGGAGCGAACTGCGGGATTTGATGGCACAAAACGGTTGGCCCGGGGCTGTGGTTTGGGCGAAGCGCGCGAATGCGGTCGCGCCCACGTTGGTAGGGGGGTCAAAAAAGCACGGCGGACCGGACCTGGGGCCGACTCGTGCCCGCGAGGCGTGGCGTGCGCTTGGCGTTGATGGGTTGGGCATTGCCAATGCGGCTCCCGAGAAGGATTTTCCAACGGACGGCCTCCCCAAGATCACGCAGCGAATGGCAGCTCGCATCCAGGGTTTTCCGGATGAATGGGCATTCGCGGGCCGTAAGACGGCGGCGTACCGCCAGGTAGGAAACGCGTTTCCACCCCCAGTAGCGTGTGCGGTTGGCACCGCCATTAGGCAGGCTCTGCTCGGCGTTAGCGAGCCTGTCGAATTGCTCGAACTGGCTGCTTCATAGATCCAGAGGACCATCTTGGCTTGCGGGCCGTGATCCTCGAGCAGTGAGCGAACGCCGGAGAAACCGCGGGTATCGCCCCAAGTCCACTGCCGAAATCGCTCGCAACATGTCCGCGATTCGGTCGTGCGACAACCGAACCGAAGTCACCCTACGGAGCGAATTACACGCCTTAGGCCTGCGATTCCGCTTGCATTCGTCGGCCTTGCCCGGCCGCCCGGACATCATCTTCCCCCGGTCGAAAACGGTCGTGTTCGTGGACGGCGATTATTGGCATGGACGCGTTCTTCGGGAGCAAGGCGTCGACGATTTGGTTGCCCACTACACTCCGAAGCAGAGAAAGTATTGGGTTCCCAAGCTGCAGCGGAACGTGGCTCGCGATGAGATAGTCACCGCGCGCCTCGAGCAAGATGGATGGCTAGTCCTACGATTCTGGGAGAGCGATGCGAAGCGTGATCCAGCCGGTCTAGCAAAAAAAATCGCTACGGTAGTTCGCCGCCGCGCCGGAGGGTCGTCCTGACGGCCCGAGAATCGCATCTGAAGGGCGCGTGACCCTCTCACGCATCCTCCCAAAGCTCGGTCGCGTTGCGGTGCTGTCTCTCCTGACCGGGCTCCTCGGCTGCGGCGAGATGCCGTACCTCTCCCAGGTGGTACGCAAGGCGCAGCGCAGGGCGGAGATGGGCCCGTCGGTCGCGCACGATCTGACGGCCATTCGGCGGCGCGACACGCTCACCGTCATCGCGCCGTACAACTCGACGACCTACTTCCTGTACCGCGCCGAGCCGATGGGGTTCGAGTACGAGCTGCTGCGCAAGTTCGCGGAGGACCTGGACGTCACCCTCCGCATGCTCGTGGTGACGGAGCGCGACAGCATGGTCAAGCTGCTACGCGCGGGGAAGGGCGACATCGTCGCCGCGCGAATGGTGCCGACGCCCGAAGACTCCGGGCTGGTCGCCTACACGCAGGCGCTTTACAGCACCAACCCGGTACTGGTGCAGCGCGCGGATGGCGAGCGGGCTACAGCGCCCGCCGATACAACCGCGAAGCCTGACAGTTCCACGCAGGCAGTGCAGCCAGCGGTCCCAGCGCCGCCGCCTGTAACGACCGTGCGTGTGCGCCAGATCCAGCGCCCGTCCCAGCTGCAGGGGCAGCGCGTGGACGTCCCCGAGCAGTCGCCGTACACGCGCACCCTCATCGAGCTGGCGGACACGCTAACCGGCGACATTCACGTCGTCGAAGTGGACGCTTCGTCCGAAGCGCTGATCCGGGCGGTTTCGGAAGGAACCATACGCTACACGGTCGCGCAGGGAAACCTCGCCGACATCTCGAGCGACTATTACACGAATCTCGCCGTCCGCCCCGTGCTCGGCGACGCCACGCCGATCGCATGGGCGGTGCGCCCGAACGCGCCCCAGCTGCTAGCGCAGCTCAATCAGTGGATGAGCACGCCGGAGAACTCAGCGCTACTGAAGCGCCTGTACGTGAAGTATTTCATCCACAGCGCGAGCTATGGCCAGCGCCTCGACAGCCCGTTCCTCGCATCCGAGACCGGCCGGCTCTCCGAGTACGACACGCTGTTCAAGGAAGGCGCCAAGAAGATCGGTTGGGATTGGCGGCTGCTGGCGTCGCAGGCGTACCAGGAATCGAAGTTCCAGCCGCGGGCGCGATCGTGGGCAGGCGCAACCGGCCTGCTCCAACTGATGCCGAGAACGGCCGCGGAGTTCAAGGTCGGCAACGCGAATAATCCGACGGAGAACGTCGCCGGCGCCGTGCGCTTTCTCGATTGGCTGACCAACTACTGGACCAAGCGGATCGACGACCCGGAAGAGCGGCTCAAGTTCATCCTCGCGTCGTACAACACCGGCTCGGGGCACGTCGAGGACGCGCAACGGCTCGCGCGGGCGGCGGGCGACGATCCCACCAAATGGGCGGACGTTTCGTACTGGCTGCTACAGAAGTCGAAGAAGGAGGTGTACACCAACCCGGTGGTGAAGTACGGCTACTCGCGCGGGATCGAGCCGGTCAATTACGTGGCCATCATCCTCGAGCGTTTCAGCCACTACCGCCAGGCCGGGGACAAGTAGCAGCAAACAAGGACTGGCGCGGGCCTCGGCGCGTCCGTTCATTTCTTGAAGTCGTTCGCACCACTCACTTCCCAGCCGACGGACTGATCGCTCTTGCCCGGTGACTCCCCCAACGCGCTCGCGTCCGAGCTCGCCAGACTGCTGCGTGCCTCGAAGGACGATCTCGTATCGCGCTGGCTGGAGCGCATCAGCGCGCGGGTGACGCTGGACGCCAACAAGATATTTCCCAGCGAAGAACTGCTGAACCACGTCCCGCTGCTCATCGAGGGAATCGCGGATTTCCTCGAGCGGCCGGACGATCCCGACGACGGCACGCCGATGTCGGCCAAGGCGATGGAGCTGGGCGCGCTGCGGCATGCCCAGGGATTCGATGCGTACCAGATCCTCAAGGAATATGAGATTCTGGGCGGTGTCGTCTTCTCGTTCCTGTACGACGCGGTGGAAGAGACGGGGATCGAGGCTCCGCGCGGCGATTTCCTGCGCGCCTGGCAGCGCGTAGGGCAGGCTATCGAGCTCATCCGGCAGGCGACGATGACGCACTTTCTGCGGCTGTCCGCGGAGAAGGTAAAGGAGCGCGAGGACCGCTTGCGACGGTTCAACCGCACGGTGTCCCATGAGCTGAAGAACCGGGTCGGCGCCATTCGCGGCGCCGCGCACCTGCTGCAGGAGGATTGGCTGGAGGCCCCGCAGCGGCAGCGCTTTCAGAGGATGGTACTCGAGAACTCCGATTCGCTCCAGCGCGCGTTCCTGAATCTCGTATCGCTGTCGCGGCTCGAGGGAGACAGCCGCCAGCGGCGGAACGTGCTGCTCCCGCAGTCGGCCCAGGAAGTCGTGCGCCAGTTGCGGGATGCCGCGACCGCCGCGGGCGTGCACGTCGAGATCACCGACGATCTTCCTCCGATCGAAGTGGATGCCGGCGCGGTCGAGCTCTGTCTGATGAACTACGTCTCCAACTCGATCAAATACTCCGCCATCGACGCCAAGCACCGCTGGGTGCGGATCGAGGGGGAGTTTCGTTTCGGCGACGCGAGTGTCACTGGAGGACATAGCGGAGAGCTGACTGTCCGCGTGCGCGACAACGGGATGGGTGTGCCCGAGCATGCGCGCGACGCGCTATTCGGCCAGTTCTATCGCGCCCACTCGGCGACCATCACCGGCATCGAGGGATCCGGACTCGGCTTGAGCATCGTCCGCGAGACCGTGGAGTCGCTCGGCGGAAGCGCGTGGGCGGAGTTCCCGGAGGAAGGCGGGGCGGTATTCGCCTTCTGCCTGCCGTCGCGCCGCGAGGAGGATGCAGCGGCCGCCGGCACACACCGGCCCGAAGGAGGGCCATGACCTCCCGCCTCCGGGAGCTGAGCGCCGCAGTCCGCAAGCTCGAGAGCGAGATCGCCAAAGGCGGCGGCGCCGCGCGCACCGCGAAAGTGCACGAGCAGGGCAAGCTCACCGCGCGCGAGCGAATCGAGGGGCTGCGCGACAAGGACACGCACTTCCTCGAGATCGGAATGCTCGTCGCGCACGACAAGTACGAGGGCCAGGCGCCCGCCGCGGGCGTAGTCACCGGGATTGGCGCGGTGCACGGCCGGCTGTGCGTGATGGTCGCCAACGATCCCACCGTGAAAGCGGGCTCGTGGTGGCCCGAGACGATCCCCAAGATCCTGCGCGCGCAGGAGATCGCGATGCGCTGCCGCATCCCGATCATCTATCTGTTAGACTCCGCGGGAGTGAACCTGCCGTACCAGGGCGGCGTGTTCCCCGGACAATACGGCGCGGCGCGCATCTTCTATTACAACTCGATCATGCGCCGCTACCTGCGCGTGCCGCAGCTCGCCGCGGTGATGGGCCAGTGCGTCGCGGGCGGCGCGTATCTTCCCGCGCTCTCCGACGTGATCCTGATGGTGAAAGGCACCTCGTTCATGGGTCTCGCCGGCCCGAATCTGGTAAAAGGCGCGACGGGCGAGATCGTGGATTCGGAAACGCTCGGCGGCGCGGTCATGCACACCGAGGTGAGTGGCGTAGCGCATTACGCGGTCGAGAGCGATACCGAATGCCTCGAGCGACTCCGCGAGCTCGTGCGGCAACTGCCTCCGCAGGTCGATGTGATCGCGCGTGACGATGGTTCCGCGGACTCCGCAGCCGGGGCATCCTCTTCGGGTGCTACGGGCTTCGCCCTAAGACGCACCCTGCGAGGACGCCCCGCCCGCGAGTCCGCTACACCATCGTCACCGGAAGCGTCCGCCGCGGGCGCGCTTTACGACCTTCTGCCCGCGGACCATCGCATGTCTTACGACATGCACGCGCTGTTGCGCGCGATCGTCGATGATGGCGCGCTGATTGAGTTTCAGCCGGAGCTCGCGAAAGAGATGATCTGCGCGGACGCGCGGATCGGCGGGATTCCGGTCGGCGTAATCGCGAATCTGCGCGGACTGGTCAAGCGCGAGGGCGAAAAGCCGCGCTTCGGCGGGATCATCTACACGGAGAGCGCGGAGAAGACCGCATTCTTCATCGAGCGGTGCGACAAGCAGAAGTTGCCGATCCTGTTCGTGCAGGACGTGTCGGGGTTCATGGTCGGCGCGGAGGCGGAGCAGAGTGGGATCATCCGCGCGGGCGCGAGGTTCGTTGAAGCGATGGCGACGGCGAGATCGCCCAAGATCGTGCTCACCATCAATCACGCATCGGGCGCGGGCTACTACGCGATGGCGGGGCAGGGGTTCGACCCGGACTTCATTTTCACCTGGCCGTCCGGGCGCATGGGCGTGATGGAAGGAGAGTCCGCTATTCAGGCCGTGCACGGCCGCGCACTCGAGACCGCCAAGACGAAAGGGAGCAAGCTACCGCCAGACGTCGAGAAATCCGTGGACGAGATGCGCGAGGACTACGAACACCAGTTAGACGCCAGGTACGCGGCGGCGCGCGGGTTCGTGGACGCTATCGTACATCCGGAAGACACGCGCGAGGTGCTGGTCATGGCGCTCACCGCGGCGCTGCAGAATCCGGGACCGCACCTCGGAGCTTTCGTACTTTGAGTCGGCGGCTAGCAGCTAGCAGCGAGCAGCTTGGAATGAGCACCGCCCTTGTTTCGCAGTTCGCTGCTCGCTGCTCGCTGCTCGCTCTTGACCGTCCCCTTCCAACATGAAAACCATCGTCCGCGTCGCTGCCGGGCAGGGGTTTTGGGGTGACGATCTCGATGCGCCGAGAAGGCAGGCCGAGGGCGGGCAGATCGACTACCTGATGCTCGACTACCTCGCCGAAGTCACGATGAGCATCCTGCAGAAGCAGAAGGAGCGCGATCCCGCGATGGGCTACGCACGCGACTTCGTGGGGGCGATCGAGAGCGTGCTGCCGGCCGTCACCGAGCGCGGCGTGCGGGTGATCGCGAATGCCGGCGGAGTGAATCCCCCGGCGTGCGCCGCGGCCGTGATGGAGATGGCGAAGACCCGCGGCGCCGCGGGCAAGTTGAAGATCGGTGTCGTCACCGGAGACGATCTGCTGCCCCGCATCGACGAGCTGATCTCTTCCGGGCACGAGCTCGCCAACATGGACACCGGCGAGCCGCTGAGCATGGTCCGCGCCGACGTCGTCGCCGCCAACGCGTACATCGGCTCCCAGCCCATCGTGGAGGCGCTCGCGCGGGGCGCGAGCATCGTAATCACCGGGCGCTCGACCGACACCGCGCTCACTATGGCGCCGCTGCGCCATGAATTCGGCTGGGCGGCCGACGACTGGGACAAGCTCGCGGCGGGAATCGTCGCCGGCCACATCATCGAGTGCGGCGCGCAGTGCTCGGGCGGGAACTGCATGCACGACTGGCGGAACATCCCCGACCTCGGGAACGTGGGCTACCCGATCGCGGAAGCCGCGCCCGATGGGACGTTCACCATCACCAAGCACGCGGGCACGGGCGGGCGCGTGAGTGTGCCGACGGTCAGCGAGCAGCTGGTGTACGAGATGGGCGATCCAAGGTCCTACATCACTCCGGACGTCATCGCCGACTTCACCAGCATCCGGCTGGAGCAGGCCGGAGAGAACCGCGTGCGCGTGCACGGCATCAAGGGCCGGCCGCCGACGGACAAGCTCAAGGTCTCTATTGCGTATCGCGCCGGATTCAAGGCGGTCGGCACGCTCGTGTACTCCTGGCCCGACGCGGTGGACAAGGCCCGCGCCGCGGAGCGCATCCTGCGCGAACGGCTGGACCGTCTGGGCCTCCGGTTCGATCACATCCTGGCGGAGCTCGTCGGACACTCGTCCACGCACGGACCGCTGGCCGGCGCCGGCGACGATGCGCCCGAAGTGCAGCTCCGCTTCGGCGTTCGCGGCTCCGACAGGAAAGCGGTCGAGCGGTTCACCCGCGAGATTGCCCCCCTCGTGTTGAACGGTCCGCCGAGCGTGACGGGGTTTGCCGGCGGGAGGCCGAAGGTCGAGGAGATCGTCGCGTACTGGCCCGCGCTCATCGACAAGGGCCAGGTGCGGACGACAGTGGAAGTGATCGCGTGAAGGTACGCCTGCTCGACATCGCGCATGCCCGGTCGGGCGACAAGGGCGATACGGCCAACGTCGGGGTGATCGCGCTCGACCCAGCATGGTATCCGCTACTCGCGCGTGAATTGACGGCGGCGCGCGTATCCGCTCACTTTGAGGGGATGATCACCGGACCGGTCGAGCGCTTCGAGCTGCCGAATCTCGGGGCGCTGAACTTCCTGCTGCACGGCGCGCTGGACGGCGGCGGAACGATCTCGCTCAAGACCGACGCACAGGGCAAGGTGTTCTCCACCGCGCTGCTTCGCATGGTCCTCGACGTTGCCGACGCCGAGGCGAGCAAGCTCAAACTCCTGGGAGCCCGCGCATGAAGCGCCTGGTCTGCGAAGAAGGCGCCGGAGTAGCGAACATCATTCTCTCGCGCCCCGAGAAGAAGAATGCGCTCGATCGCGTCGCCGCCGACGAGCTCGCGCTGTGCCTGGAGCACATCGGCCAGTCGCCGACCGTGCGCGTCGTGTTGATAACGGCGGAAGGCAACGACTTCTGCGCGGGCGCGGACCTCGAGGCGCTCTCGGCGCTGCGCGACGCCACCCCCGACCAGCACCGTGCCGACGCGCAGGCGCTGGGCGATGTGTTCGTCGCGATCCGGAATCTGCCGCAACCGGTCGTCGCCGGAGTGCAGGGCCACGCGCTGGCCGGCGGGTGCGGGCTCGCGAACGCGTGCGACATCGCGCTCGCGCACGAGAACGCCCGCTTCGGTTACCCCGAGGTGCGTGTGGGCTTCGTACCGGCGATGGTGATGACGATGCTGCGCCGCAGCGCGGGCGAGAAGCGCGCGTTCGAGCTCGTCGCGACCGGGCGTCTGATCGACGCGCGCGAGGCCGAGAGCATCGGACTCATCACCCGCGTCGTCCCCGCGGCAAGCTTCAAGGACGAGGTCGAGCAGTGCGCCGCGCAGCTCGCGGAGCTGCCCCCCGAGGCTGTCCGCCTGACCAAGCGGCTGTTCTACGAATCGGAAGGGAAGAGCTTCACGGAGAGCCTCGCCGCCGGAGTTGCCGGCAACGCCGAGGCGCGCGCGACCACCGCGTTCAAGGAAGGGATCGCCAGATTCTCACGCCGGGGCGAAAAGCCTTAGTGCCGCGCCTGCTGGCGATCCGCCTCTCGCTGGCTCTAACGGCGCTGGTCCTGTTCGGGTTGGGAGTTAATAGCGATTCCAACTACCTCCGGCTGGCCGGAATCGTCCTGCTTGGCGCGGCCCTGATCCTCCGATTCGCGGGCCGGAGGACGCCCAGGGTCTGATCCAGGGGGCGGACGATTGCGCCCCGAATAAGGCGATTCGACGGCTCGTGGTTCGTGGCTTATGGTTCGTGGTAGCCGCGCCCCAGCCTCCCCTCTACCGGTTCGCCCCAGCTCGATGACAAGCGTTGCAGCAACTCGGACCCGCAAGACAAAAAGGGGCGCGGGTCCCCGCACGGCGACCGACGTACTCCGGGACACGTTCGGCTACAGCGAGTTCCGCGCTGGCCAGCTGTCGGCCGTCGAGTCCGCGCTCGCCGGGCGTGACACGCTCGTGGTCCTGCCCACGGGCGGAGGAAAATCGCTGGCGTATCAGGTGCCGGCGATGGTGCTGCCCGGGCTAACGGTCGTCATCTCGCCGCTGATCTCCCTGATGAAGGACCAGGTGGACGTGCTCACGCGGAAAGGCGTGGGCGCCGCGTTCCTCAACAGCACGCTCTCGCTCAACGATTCGCTCGACCGCCTCGCGCGCGCGACCACCGGCGACATCAAGCTGCTGTACGTCGCGCCCGAGCGGCTGGAATCGGAGCGGCTCGTGGAGCGGCTTCGTTCCATTGGAGTGTCGCTGCTCGCGGTGGACGAGGCGCATTGCGTGAGCCAGTGGGGACACGATTTCCGGCCCAGCTACCTGCGCCTCCGCACGGTGCGCGAAGGGCTCGGCTCGCCGCCGTGCATCGCGCTGACCGCGACGGCCACGCCGCAGGTGCGGAGCGACATCATCGCGCATCTCGGCCTGCGCGAGCCGGAGATCGTAATCACGGGCTTCGACAGGACCAACCTGTCGTACGCCGTGCAAGCGGTCCGGCGCGACAAGGAAAAAGATCAGCTGTTGGTGGTCGCCCTGCTGGCGAGCAAGGGCACGACCGTGGTGTACGCGCCGACGCGCAAGGCGGTGGACCGGATAACCGGCGTGCTGACGCGCGCACGGATCGGCGCCGCAGCCTACCACGCGGGGCTGGCCGGCGACCGCAGACGGGCCGTGCAGGACGATTTCATGAGCGGGAAGCTGCGCGTGATCGTGGCGACGAACGCGTTCGGGATGGGAATAGACAAGCCCGACGTGCGGCTCGTCATCCACTACGCCATGCCCGGCACCCTAGAGGCGTACTATCAGGAAGCCGGGCGCGCGGGACGCGACGGCGATCACTCGGACGTGCTGCTGCTGCACGCGTATCAGGACCGGTTTACGCACGAGTTCTTCATCAAGACCGCCCATCCGGACCGGCAGACGATTGAGCGGGTGTACGGCGCGCTACTCCGCGCGACCAACGGCAAGGGGATCGCGAGCGGAGATCTCGACGGGCTCGCGGCGATGGCGGGCACCGGAATCGGAGCCAAGGACGTCGAGAGCGCGATCCGCGTGCTCACCGCGGCGGGCGCGGTCGCCAACGTTGGCGCATCGCCTTCGCTCGTGAGCGTGCGGCTTCTGGCGACACACGCGCGAATCAAGCAGGAGCTGGGTACGGGCGCGGAGCTGGAGATCGGACTGCTACGCGTGCTGTGGACTGCTGCGCGCGACAATCTCTATGCGGGCGCGACGTACGATCTGAACGCGCTTCCGCCCGGCTTCGGCGGACCGTCCGGTGCAACGCCCGTGCTGGAGACTCTGGCCGCGCGACAGTTCATCGCCTGGGAGCGGAGCGGGGGCGGACTGACGCTCACCGGCACTCGCAACGTGAAGGCGCTGGACGTCGACTGGGATGCGCTCGAGACCCGCCGCCGCGCGGAGATGTCGAAGCTCGACATGATGCAGCGGTACGCGCAGACCAGATACTGTCGGCGGGCGTTCGTGCTCAGGTACTTCGGAGACAAGGCAGCCGGTAAGACTCGTAACTGCCGAGGCTGCGACAACTGCCTCGGATGATCTTCTCCCGCTAACCCATCGGTTTTAGTTGTTGGCTACCTGAGCCGGTCCTATGCGAAGAATCAGGGGGATGTTCCACCCGGCCCGCCGAGTGCGGATGTTGAGCTCTAGCTCCCCCGGCGCAGCGGGAGTGAACTCGAAATCGGCGGTTTCACCGGGCCCCGTCAGCAGAAACGCGGGTCGCAGCGCCCGTTGCGATTCCGGAAGATCGGCGCCGTCCTTGGCGACCGGGCGCCACATCGCGACCGCGGTATCGGACGTGATCGTGAACTGCACGCGCCACTCAGGGTTGATGTTGATCATCCTGAACCGGTATGTTCGTCCGGCAACGAGGTCAATCGGTTCCGGCTCGCGCTCGCCGTTGACCGTCCCCATGTCGTTATCGCCTTCGTTGATCGGCCCGGCGGCGCCCACGAGGAAAATCCTGTCGAGCTCAGGGTCGAATTTCTGCCCCGGCTCCAGGACGATCAGCGGTCCGAACATCCCCGACATGATCTGATTCATCTCGTTGAGATGCGAGTGATAGATGAAGGTTCCCGCGCGCGGCGGAGTGAATATCGCGTCGAACGTTCCATCGACCGGCACGTTGGTGAACAAGCGCTGCCCCATGCCGCTCCAATCGGGCACGCCGTCGGGAAAGCTCTCGAGCTCTATCCCGTGCCAGTGTATTGCCGTCGGCTCCCGTAGCCGGTTGGCCACGCGGATGCGGACGCGCTCCCCCTTGGTGAGGATGAGGGGCGAGCTTGGAAAGCGACCCGAGTCGGGGCGCGGCTCCGTGGATCCTTCCTGCAATACGAAGGAGAAGCCCGGCTTGTCGCGAAACTTCCGCGGGGTGGAGTTGACGAAGAGCCGGAGGTCGCGAGGCTCAGCGCGATTCACGCGCTGGGGACCGCGCGGAGTCACGTGCATTCCCATGACCAGTCCGCTCATGTGGCCACGCTTGGAATGCGCATGCGCGCTGGTGTCGCGGTCGAGCGACAGGAGTGAGCGATCGGGCGACACGTGAAAGGCAAAATGACAGTGAAACACCCAGTTACCTGGCTCGGTCGGAACGAACGCCATCGTGAACGTGCTCCCCTGATACATGAGCTCCGTCACGGCGGGTCTGCGCTGCTCGGGGGTGAACACGGTGTCGGCCCGCCAGTTGCCGCGGCTGTCCACCCGGAAATAGAAACCGTGGAGATGCATCGGGTGGGGTGCGGGCGCGGGATTCAGTACGCGCCAGAACACGCTGTCGCCCTGGACGAGCCTGAGGCGCTCGGTGTGGGGCCACGATTTGCCGTTGATCACCATCGCCTCGTGAAACGGCAGTACGCCCTCCGCAGTCGAATCGGGCTCCTGCAGGCGTATGCCGATCACGAATACGCGATCTCTGCGGCGATCGCCCAGGGGATCCACGACAATTGCGCCGCTCAGCTGCGATTCGTCGGCGTGTCGCGCGCCGAGCGGTGAGCGCCGCGTCGTTCCCCAGTAGAAATAGGTTCCGACAGGGGCGGAGAACTCAACCTGTTGCCGTCCACCGGGCGCGATCACGACTGGGCGGGGCACGCCGGGACGGTCGAACAGCCCATGAACGGTGAGGGTGTCGGATAGCGGGTTCGAGATCGTTACGCGCACGCGTGTTCCCGCCGTGACGCGGATCATCGGCCCCGGGATGCTCAGCGCTCCGCCCCGCTCCCCAAACGCCAGCGCCTCCACGCTCGGCCCGTCTTCCGCCTCCGGAAACCACTGCGCGCGGCCGACGACGAGATCCACGCTCCAGACGGAACCGAGCAGCGATCCCGCAGGGCTACGGTTGTCGTTGGCCGACACTCGCACGAGGCCGGGATCGACGGGAGCCGCGGACAGCGGTCGTGCCGGCGACAGTACGCCGAGCGTAACGAGCAGAGCGTTGACGATCATGTCTATTTTTGGGTTGGGGCCGCGACAAACTTGCTGGTTCCCTTCGACGCGGTCAAGTAACATTGCACGTATCGGGGTGTAGAGGCACACGCGACGCCCGCACGCGGTGCAGACACTCGATGCTTTAACACGTTTCCCGGACCTGAATGGACGACGCTCTCTACTTCACCGAACAGCACCTCGCCATTCGCAACATGGTCCGGGATTTCGCGCGCGGAGAGATCGCGCCGACGGCGGCGAAGTACGACGAGTCGGGCGAGTTCCCCTGGGAGAACGTCCGCAAGATGATCGACCTCGGCCTCCTCGGCATTCCGTGGCCGGAGGAGATGGGTGGATCCGGACTGGACCTGCTCGCCTACATCAGCGCCATCCACGAGATGGCCAAGGTCGACGCCTCGCACGCGATCACGATCTCCGCCCACACCACTCTCGGCACGTCGCCGATCTTCAACTTCGGCACCGCGGCGCAGCGCGAGCGGTACGTGCCCATCCTCGCCGCCGGGAAAGTGCTCGCGGGATTCGGCCTGACGGAGCCGAGCGCGGGGAGCGATGCCGGCGGAACGAAGACGACCGCGGTGAAAAAAGACGGCAGGTACGTGCTGAACGGATCGAAGGTTTTCATCACCCACGGTGGAGTCGGCGAGCTGTTCGTGGTGACGGCGGTGACGACGCCGGGGATCGGCACGAAGGGGATCAGCTCCTTCATCATCACCAAGGAGACCGCTGATCGCGCCAAGGCGGACGCGGCCGGCTTCGGGCACGACGACTCGCTGACGGCGACGCCGGGTTTCACTTCCGGGAAGAAGGAAGACAA
The DNA here is from genome assembly GCA_050998915.1 of Gemmatimonadaceae bacterium. Classification (GTDB taxonomy): domain Bacteria; phylum Gemmatimonadota; class Gemmatimonadetes; order Gemmatimonadales; family Gemmatimonadaceae; genus JACDCY01. The sequence goes on along the minus strand of JBPCPS010000207.1, from coordinate 4,868 downwards.
GCTGGGCTGGCGCGCGTCCGACACGCGATCGCTGACCTTCGAGGACGCCGAGATCCCCGAGGAAAACCTGCTCGGCGAGGAAGGGCACGGCTTCCTCAACTTCATGCAGACTCTGGACGCGGGCAGAATCGGAATGGCCGCGCTGTCGCTGGGCATCGCCGAGGGCGCGTACGAGGAAGCGTTGCGGTACGCGTCGCAGCGGAAACAGTTCGGGCAAGCCATCTCCAGCTTCCAGGGCGTGAGCTTTCCGCTCGCAGACATGGCGACGGAGATCGAGGCGGGCAAGCACCTCGTGTACCACGCCGCCTGGCTCGCCGAGCACAAGAAACCATTCACCAAGGAGGCCGCGATCGCCAAGCTGTTCTGCTCGGAGCTGGCGATGCGCACGACCATCAAGGCGGTGCAGATCCACGGCGGGTACGGGTACACGAAGGATTATCCGGTAGAGCGGATGATGCGGGATGCCAAAATCTGCGAGATCGGGGAAGGGACTTCGGAGGTCCAGCGCATGGTGATCGCGCGGCAGGTGTTGCGGGAGATAGCGGATTGAACAGGGAAATACGCAGTGCGCAGCGCTTTTTCCCATGAGCTATCAGGATCTGGCCAAAACTCTCCGCATGCCGCTCGGGTTCCTGCTCGGGGGGCTGTATCTGACATTCGCCGTGCCTGAGCCATTGCCGCTGGCGGTGGGAGCCAGCATCGCGCTCATCGGGGTGCTCGTGCGGGGCTGGGCCAGCGGGCACATCAGAAAGAACGAGCAGCTCGCCATCAGCGGGCCGTACGCGTACACCAGGAACCCGCTGTACTTCGGTAGCTTCCTGATCGCGGCGGGGTTCGCGATCGCCGCGCACTGGTCGCTGCTGCTGCTGGTCATCGCCTTCTTCGTGCTGGTATACGCTCCCAAGATCGAGGCGGAGCGGCTCAACATCCTCGGCAGGTTCCCGGCGGAGTATCCCAACTACGCTGAGAACGTCCCGGCTTTTTTCCCGCGGCGGACCGCATGGGCTGGGGAATCCGGCGCGGGCGACCCCTTCAGCTTCGAGCTCTATATGAAGCATGGTGAATGGAAGGCGGCGCTGGTCTTCCTGGCCGCGATGGCCTGGCTTTCGTTCAGGGCCTCCCAGGGCTCATAAACCGGTTTTACCGTGCCTGCTAAGTCGTTGTCGCTATTGACCAAAGGGCGGCTGCGGCGCTAAGTTCCCCTGCGTACAACCAGTTATTTTCGGCCGGCAGATTTGTGCGACTCGCGGATCAGCCGGCTTGCGGGACGGGTAGCCGACGCAGCTTCGACTGCTCCAATCCCGCGGCCCGTCGCCTGCGTGCCGCCCCGAAGGGGGCGATCGCGCGGGAGCCCGAGGCCCGGCACGTCGCTCCGAGCGAGCGTCCAAAGCCGGCGGGTGCCCCGCGGACGGTCACACGTGCAGCGGCAGGATCCCTAGGCGAAGGCCGGCGATTGCCGGTGTCGCACAACAGCTAACACGGGCCTTGGCCCGCGCGGGCGTCGAGTCGCCGCCGGCGGAGCCGAGGCTGATATGAAAAGAGAAATTCTAATAAACGCGGCGCAGCGCGAGACGCGCGTCGCGATCATCGAAGACGACCAGCTCGTCGAGTTGCTCGTAGACAGGCCCGAAACGCGCCGGATGGTCGGCGACATCTACATCGGCCGGGTCGAAGCTGTTCTCCCCGGCATCCAGGCCGCGTTCGTCGACATCGGCACCGAGAAGAGCGCGTTCCTCCACGCGTCCGACGTCGCTGACGAAGAAGTCGACGACGAAGAAGACGATCCCGGCAACGCGGACGTCGCCGAGCCCGAGCCGGAGAAAGCAGAGAAGGGATCGAACGGCGCCAGCGGATCAAACGGGAAGCGCAACGGATCCAAGGGCGAGCCGCAGATCCAGGACTTGCTCAAGCGGGGGCAGGACATCCTCGTGCAAGTGTCCAAGGAGCCCATCTCGACCAAGGGACCGCGCGTAACCGCTCAGATCTCATTGGCCGGACGGTTCCTGGTGTACATCCCCGGCGCGTCGAAGGTGGGCGTGAGCCGGAAGATCGGGCCCGGCCCGGAGCGGCAGCGCCTGCGCGAGATGGTGGCCGCGGCTCTCCCGGAGAAGTCGGGCGGCGTCATCGTGCGCACCGTGAGCGAGGACGTGACCGCCGAGATGCTGCAGCGCGAGCTGCAGTCGCTCATGGCGCAGTGGAAGAAGATCAAGCGCAAGACGCACTTCATGCGCGCGCCGGCGATGATCCATCGCGAGACGGGGCTCACCCGTGGGCTCGTGCGCGACCTGTTCAGCGCGAAGGTGGACAGCCTGACCGTCGACTCCCGGCAGGTCTACAACGAGATCGTCGAGTACCTGAAGGGGATGTCACCCGAGCTGGTGGAGCGCGTCAAGCTGTACGAGGACAAGATTCCGCTATTCGACCAGATGAAAATCGAGTCGGAAATCAGGAACCTGTTCAAGCGGCGGTGCGAGCTGAAGTCCGGCGGCTACATCATCATCGAGCCGACCGAAGCGCTGGTGTCGATCGACGTGAACTCAGGGCGCTACACCGGCAAGAAGGACCCGGAGAAGACGATCCTAAAGACGAACGTCGAGGCCGCGCGCGAGATCGCGCGGCAGATCCGGCTGCGGGACGTGGGCGGAATCATCGTGTGCGATTTCATCGACATGGAGACGAAGTCGAACCGGGAGCGAGTGCTGCAGGAGTTGCGGCAGAACCTCTCTCGCGACCGCGCGCGGACCAAAGCGTTCGCCGTGAGCGACCTCGGCCTGGTGGAGATGACGCGGCAGCGCGTGCGGCAGAGTCACTACCAGAGCATGACCGAGGCGTGCCCGACGTGCGACGGCACGGGCCGCGTGTTCACGCCGGAGACGATCGTGCGGCGGATGGAGCGGTCGGTGAAGCGGATGGTGCTGGAAGGGAAGCGCGAGAACGTGGTGGTGAAGCTGCACCCGGACGTCGCGCTGTACGTCTTGAAGGAAGAGAAGGACCTGCTGAAGAAGATGGAGAAGAACGCGCGCTTCGCGCTGGAGCTGCGGGATGATCCATTGCTCAAGCCCGACGAGTTCAAGATCGTGATGAAGGCGCAGGGGCGGGACGTGACGGAGCTGTACGCGCTGGCGTAAAGGCACCGGACATGTCAGTTTCCGTGCTCCTCACAATCATGGGAACCAGATGCGAGTGATCGGTAGGTTGGCGGCGCTTGTCGCCGCCACATGCGTGTTACCGGCCGGTTCGGAAGCCCAGGCTTTTCGGGACTCGGTGACGGTCGTGCGGGCCGCCAGGATGCTGGACGTCACGACCGGCAACATCCTCCAGAACGTAGCCGTGACGGTGACCGGCGACCGGATCACCTCGATCACCAGCACGACAGTGCCAGCCGGCGCGCGGGTCGTCGACCTCGGCGATGTCACGCTGCTGCCCGGCCTCACCGACGCGCATACGCATGTCACCAGCAATCTCGAGGCTAACTCTTTCGTGCGGTCAGTGCGCGACACGGACGCGGACGAGACCGTGCGCGGAGTGAGAAATCTCCGCCTCATGCTCATGGCGGGATTCACGACCGTGCGGGACGTCGGCTCGAGCGGGTTCGCTGACGTCGCCCTCATGCGTGCCTCGGATGCCGGTTGGATAGACGCGCCGCGCATCATCCCCGCGGGCCACTCGCTCGGGATCACCGGTGGCCACTGCGACCACACCGGCTGGAAGCCGGGCGTGCTCCAGGGCTCGACGCTCACGGGAATTGCCGACGGACCGGACGAAGCGGTCGAAGCGGTCCGGCAGCAGCTCAAGTTCGGCGCGAAGGTCATCAAGATCTGCGCGACAGCCGGCGTGCTGTCGTTCGAAGAGAGCGTCGGTGCGCAGCAGTTCTCCGATGCCGAGCTGCGCGCGATCGTGGAGGAGGCCGGCCGGCACGGCGTGAAGGTCGCGGCCCACGCGCACGGCGCGCAGGGGATCATCGCGGCGGTGCGAGCCGGAGTCGCGTCGATCGAGCACGGTTCGATGCTGGACGACGAGGGCATGGCCCTGATGAAGCAGCGCGGGACCTACCTCGTGCCGACCACGTATCTCGCCGATGCGATCGATCTTTCCGTCCTGCCTCCGCTGCTGCGCTCGAAGGCCGAGTCCATCCTCCCCGCTGCGCGGGCAAACCTGACGCGGGCGATCCGCGCGGGAGTGAAGATCGCGTTCGGCACCGACGCCGCGGTCATTCCACACGAGCACGCCATCCGCGAGTTCAAGACGCTGGTGGACCGCGGCATGACGCCGCTCAGCGCCATTCAGGCCGGAACGCTGAACACAGCCGACCTGCTCGGCACGCCCGACCGCGGGCGTCTCGCGCCAGGCCTGCTGGCTGACATCATCGCGGTGCCCGGCAATCCGCTTGCGGACATCCGGGCCCTGGAGCGGGTGTCATTCGTGATGAAGGGAGGACGGGTCTACAAGCACTAGCCGCACCCGTTGTGTAAACCCCCAAACCTCACTACTTTTCAAGGCTACACGATTTCCTAACCGCAACTGGCCTCATGTCTTACGCAATCATTCGCACCGGCGGCAAGCAGTTCCGTGCCGAGCCGGGTAAAAGCATCCGCATCCCGACCGTCGAAGGCGAGCCGGGAAGCAAGATCAAGTTCGACGACGTCATCCTCGGCTCCGATGGCGACGACGTCAAGCTCGGCGCGCCGGCCATCAAGGGCGCAGCGGTAACCGGCGAGATCGTCAAGCACGGTCGCGCCGACAAGATCGTCGTGTTCAAGTTCAAGCGCCGGAAGAACTACGCGCGCAAGCAGGGACACAGGCAGGGCTTCACCGAAGTCCGCATCAACGACATCAAACTCGGCTGATCGAGCGATCATATGGCACAT
>JBPCPS010000150.1:0-4309 GCA_050998915.1 Gemmatimonadaceae bacterium | reverse complement strand
GACGAGTTCCGCGGCAACTACCAGTACAACCTGCTCGACGACCACATGCGCCGCTTCAACTCCGAGGTGTCGCAGGTGGTGATGTGGGACGACCACGAGGTTTGCGACAACTGGTACTGGGAGCGGGACCTCTCGCGCGACAACCGCTACAAGGTGAAAAGCGCGGCGCTGCTGGCGGCGCGGGCGCGTCATGCCTTTCTCGAATACCAGCCGATCACGCCGGACGCGACCGACCCGGAGCGGATCCACCGTGTCGTGCCGTACGGTCCGCTGGTGGACATCTTCGCCCTGGATCTCCGGAGCTATCGCGCCGCAAACAGCGAGAACGTGCAGACCGTGCTGGACGAGAAATCAGCCCTGTTCGGCGCCGCCCAGCTCGCGACGCTGAAGACGCGCCTCGCCGCCAGCCGCGCCACCTGGAAAGTCATCGCCAGCGACCTTCCGATCGGCGTCGTCGTACGCGACGGTCCGACCTTCTACGAAGCCGTCGCCAACGGCGAGCCTGGCGCCCCGCTCGGCCGCGAGCTCGAGATCGCGAACCTGCTGCGGTTTATCCGCGACCAGAGGATCCGCAACGTCGTGTGGGTGACGGCGGACGTGCACTATTGCGCCGCGCACCACTACGATCCGACCCGCGCCGTGTTCACCGAATTCGAGCCGTTCTGGGAGTTTGTCGCTGGTCCGCTCAACGCCGGAACGTTCGCGCCCAATGCGATGGACAAGACCTTCGGCCCGGAGGTGAAGTTCACCGGGACGTCGTCGACTACCAAGCCGAACCGGCCTCCAAGCGAGGGTCTGCAGTTCTTCGGGACGATGACCATCGATGCCCGTACGCGCGCCATGACGGTGACGTTGCGGAACCTGGCGGGCAAGGTCCTCTACTCGGTCGAGCTCGCGCCCAAGTAGTCACCGGGCGCTTCTCGCGCTATTGGCGGACGAGGCGGCCGTTGGTCGACGAGAGTTCGGGGCACGTGCCTGCCACCAGGACCGACACGATGGACATGGTCGACAAATCTGCGTCCACTTCGGCGATGAGCTCGAGACGCTGCGTCGTCCCGACGATGTCTGGAAAGAGAACGCGGCCTCGCCCACGCCGCGTGATCACCGCCGTTGGGAAACACTGCGTGTTGGCGAACCTTACGGCTCCCGAAAGAACGTAGTTGGGGCCGTCGGCATCCGGCGTCGTTGCCATCGCGAGATCAACCTCCATCGGAATATTGCCCATCGTTCCACGCCATAGCCCGGAAAGGTTGACGCGCTGACCCGTGATGGCGCCGCTGGCCCCACCACTGCAGCCGCCGCTGAGCGAATAGGTCCCCTGCAGCGTGTCGCCCGAAGCGGACAACGTGGCGTTGATGGAAACCGATTCGCCGGTGATCGCCTGCGTCGTCAAGCTGATCGCGGCGCCCGTGCGCGTGCCCCGGAAGTAGAGCCTGGTGGTGTCTCCACGCAAGCAGTTGCCGTAGGGCTGCATGACGGCGGTGATGGAACTTCCCGCCGCATCGAAACTGCCTTCCAGTGCGCCGAGAGGCGCCGCGTTCGCGTAACCAGAGGTTACTCCCACGCCGGTGAGTCCGTTGAACCTGAAGCTCCAATTGTCCCCCGAGGCGACGATCGGTGCCGACGGTGCGGGCTGCGTCACCGTCGGCGTTGTTGACGGAGCGGCGGGCGTCGTACCACCGCCTCCGCCACAGCCGGCCGCCCAGAGCGCCAGTCCACTTGCGATTCCAGCGAGCGCGAGTCTCACGGCGCGGGTACCCAGGTGAAGTCCAGGTGCTGAGAAGTGCCGCTGGCGATCCCGCTCTTCTCTGGCCGGAATACGAAGCGGAAGCCGATCGTCCGCGGGATCTGGACAATTCCAAACCCACCGAACGCTTCTCCGTTCTGATTGACTCCGACAGACACCACCGTCGCCCACCTGGCTGATCCCTCGTCGCATTCCACCTTGGGCGCTTCGTCTGCGTCCAGGATGTTGTTCTTGCGTCCTGATCTGGAGCAGTACTGAAACGTGACGGTGCCATCAGTGGCTGGAAGTCCAGTGGTGGCATTTAAAACGCGTGCCTTGAGAGTGAGTTCCTCCCGGCTTACGATCAGGCTTTGCACGGACTGGCCGCGATGGAGAAAAGACAACTCGTACACGCCAGGAGCACCAGACCCCGGTCGGGCGGCCAGCCCACCGGCGACGCCGGGCGAAGCCGAGGGGGCCACGGGTGACTGAGACGAGCAGCCCGCAACCGCGGCACTGAGAAACAGAACGGCGACTAGACTTACACGCTTCATAAAACCTCCTCCAGCCACCTGTCGGTGACGGTTTGTTAGCTCACTGAGACTCATTCGGGCGTTGACCACTTCGCCCAGCGTTGTGAGCAGCACGGCAAGGACGCGAGAGCTACGATTCTTCATGTGGCCTCCTCTTTTGCCGAATCCGGCGTCAAGGCCGGCCGGACGCGTCATTCGGCCACGCGCGCGCCGGTTATGCACGTGATTCGGTGCTGGTTTCCGTGTGACTGGTCAAGTAACTGCAGAACAGAGGTTTAGGACAGCGGATTACTGGCAATCGGGAGCTGTTGGCGTTAGACTTTCCCCCCGCTCAGTCTCCGGGCAGACAATGGAAAGCCGAAGGTCGAAAGGACCACTCCGATTCGGCGTCTTCGAGCTCAACCTCGACTCAGGCGAGCTTCGCCGCCATGGTCTGAAAGTCCGGCTCCCGGACCAGTCCTTTCAAATACTGAAGTTGCTGCTGGGCCGCGCCGGTGAGGTTATCGGCCGCGACGAACTGCGCAACGCCCTCTGGACCTCGGACACCTTCGTCGATTTCGAGGTCGGGTTGAACAGCGCGGTGCGGAAGCTGCGGGAGGCGCTGGACGACTCGGCCGATAACCCCCGATTCCTCGAAACGGTGCCGCGCCGGGGCTACCGTTTTATCGGGTCGGTGACTTCGCCGATTGAGAATCCGGTGCCGCCGCTGGAACCTCCGGGAGGGAGGGGTTCGAGCGCCCTGGGGCAGACGGTGGAGGTCGATTCGCCGCCGGTCGCGTTGATGCCGGTGCCGCCTCCGCGCAGAATCGGCGTCGGACGGCGTGGCGCCGCCCTGCTGTTCCTCGGCATCGTCGCGCTATTCGCGTTCCTGTATTACCGCGCCGCGGAACCGGTTTCGCCTCCGATCCAGTCGCTGGTCGTCCTTCCGTTCGAGGATCTCAGCGGCGAGCAGGAGCAGGAATATTTCGCCGACAGCGTGACCGACGCGTTAACGGCCCACCTTCACAGGCCGGACTCGATGTCATTTCGCGGACGTCGGCGCGCCAATATAAACACACCACCAAGCGCGTTGCGCAGATCGCGACCGAACTGAACGGCATCGAAGGGTTCGTGGAAGGCACCCTGCAGAAATCCGGCGAGCGCGTGCGGATCACAGTGAAGCTGATTCGCGTGGCGACGGATCGGAGCGACTGGTCGGAAACCTACGAAGATGACGTCGGCACGATGCTGGCGCTGCAGCGACGGATCACCTCTGACATCGCCGTGGCGGCAGGGCGGCCGCAGCCGACGGCGGCCCGCACGCAGACGATCGATCCGGCGGCCTACGAGGCGTATATCAAGGGACTGACTTCCCAGGGTCTGCAGCGGTTCGAGGGTTTTCAACGGGCGGTGGCGTACTTCGACGAAGCGATCCGGATCCAGCCGGACTTTGCAGAGCCGCATGCGGCCCTGGCGTATGCCCAGCTTCAGCTTCTCTTCGGCGGGCCGATGTCTCCTCATCAGGTCATCGCAAAAGGAGGCAGCGGCGCGGAGGGCGCTCCAGCTCGATGAGACGCTTGCGCGGGCGCACCTGGCGCTCGGTCAGTTCCTGATCCTGTGTCACTGGCGCGCAGAGGAAGGTTACAAGGAACGCGAGCGCGCGATCGAACTGCAAGGGCCCGGACTCGGTGATATCTCCGCGGCCCTCAGCCGCACTCTTCAACGACAGGGACGGGTCGAGGAGGCGGTCGCCGCTGCCGAACGTGCACGCAAGCTCGACCCGCTGTCGATCGGCGCGCAACTCGCCGTCGGAACGGCGTACCGAACCGCCGGCCAGTACGATCGCTCGATCGAGGAGCTGCGCCGTGCCGTGGCGATGAGCCCCACCCTCCCGCGCACACATTACCTGTTGGGCGTGACCTTCGTTGCGATGGGCAGCTACGCGGAGGCGATCCCCGAACGGGAGATCGCCGCACGGCCGGAGACAAACCACAACTCTCGGATCGAAGCGTACCGTGGTTATGCCTATGCGGCCGCCGGGCGATGCCGCGCACGCGGTGCTGAAGGAACT
>JBPCPS010000118.1:0-3212 GCA_050998915.1 Gemmatimonadaceae bacterium | reverse complement strand
GAGCACTTCTTTTCGATCTACAAGGATCTCGAAGGCCGAAGGGCCGAGATCCAGCGTTGGGAGAAAAGCGAGCTCGCCGCCAAAGTCATCCTCGGTTCGATGCGCCGGTACGAGGAAAAATTCCTGCAGCACGGGCCATAATCCCTCCGGGCCACTCGAGGTGGCGCTGGCGGAATCCAAGTAAGGAGTGTGGCAGTTGGGAGGGGGCAGTATGGAGTAAGCTGACAACTCTCGACTGCTTACTCCTCACTGCCACACTCCCGACTTGGATTCCGGTTACCGCAACTAGGATGTCAGGCCGGCCGGACCGTTCCGTGGTCCACGGGCTCCGGTCCGCCGCGCAAAAACAGGTACTCGTACAGCAGAGACGCTAAGACTGCGCCGAGTATCGGCGCCGTCCAGTAAATCACCTGTCCCTCGTAGATCCCGCTCGCTACGGCAGGTCCGAAAGAGCGCGCCGGATTCATCGAGCCCCCGGTGATCGGTCCGATCGCAAGGATGCCAGCGGTGACCGCGAAGCCGATCGCGAGTCCGCCGACGCGCGGAGCCTTGGGATCCACCGCCGTTCCGAACACGACGAGCACGAACAGGAAGGTCGCTACGAGCTCGGCGATGAACGCCTGGGTGCCAGTGATGTCGAGCGAGATGAATTGCCCGCCACCGCGCGCTGCCGCGAAGATCGGATCCGGAAAGACCGTCTTCAGCAGATACGCGCCCAGCATCGCGCCTACGAGCTGCCCCACGATGTAGACGCCGCCCATCATCGGCTCGATGCGCCGCACGGCCAGAAACCCGATCGTTACCGCCGGGTTGAAGTGGCCGGAGATCCGCATGAACGCGGTAACCATCACCGCTATCACGAGGCCATGCGCCAACGCGATTTCCAGCAGGCTGCTTTGCGAGCCGGAGATGGCGGTGCCCATTATGGCCGCGCCACCCAGGAACACCAGCGCGAACGTACCGATGAGCTCTGCTGCGAAATGCCTCAGCGAGTCCCTCATGCCCTTCCTCCACTGTAGTGCCGGCAAGGCCGGCGTTCTGTTCTTTTGACGGGCTCTCTTAACTGGCCCTGCGCAATACGAGCGCGGCGTTGATTCCGCCGAAGCCGAAAGAGTTGGTCAGAATGTGCTCCACCTTTCGCTCGGTTCCCGCGCCGGGAAGGTAGTCAAGATCGCACGCGTCGTCCGCGACTGAAAGGTTGATTGTCGGAGGGAGCCACTTCTGGTCGAGCGCGAGCGCGCAGATCCCCACCTCGATCGCGCCCGACGCGCCGAGGGCGTGGCCGTAGTAGCCCTTCGTCCCGCTTACCATCAGCCGGTGCGCGTGCTCTCCAAAAACGCGCTTGATGGCCAGGGTTTCGGTGGCATCGTTGAGCGGAGTAGAGCTCCCGTGTGCATTGACGTACTCGATGTCCGTCGGCGAGATGTCCGCGTCCGCCAGCGCGATGCGCATGGCGCGCGCGGCCTGCGATCCATCCGGCAGCGGCGCCGTCATGTGGTGTGCGTCGTTGGTGACGCCGAAACCGGCAATCTCGCCATAGATCCGCGCGCCGCGCGAGAGCGCCCGGTCGTACTCCTCGAGGACGAGTGATGCCGCGCCCTCGCCCATCACGAACCCGTCACGGTGCCGGTCGAATGGGCGGGACGCATGCTCAGGGTCGTCGTTGTTAGTGGACATTGCGCGTATCAGCGCGAACGCGCCGAAGCAGAGCGGCGACAGCGGCGCCTCGGCACCGCCCGCGATCATGACGTCCGCGTATCCGTCCCGAATCTGACGGAACGCGTCACCAACGGCGATCGCGCCGGACGCGCAGCTCATGGAGTTCGTCGAATTCGGCCCTTGCACGCCCAGCTCGATCGCGACGTTGCAGCTTGCCGACCCGCCGAACACCGCGAGCGCCAGCGTCGCATCGACGCCGCGCAGGCCCTCGCGCATGAATACCTCGGCCTGCTGTTCGCCGTACGCCACTCCGCCGAGCGCGGTACCCATCATTGCGCCGACCCGCTCGCGATCCTCGCTCTCCATCCGGATGCCGGCGTCATCCAGCGCCATGCGGGCCGTCACGACCGCGAACTGCGCGAACCGGTCCAATCGTCGCGCGCGCTTCGAATCGAGATGGTCGGCGGCGATGTAGTCGGTTACCTCCGCTGCGTTCCTGCTTCTGAACGGCGTAGGGTCGAATCGGGTCACGTTGCGCACGGCGGACTTTCCGGCTCGGAGCCCGTTGAGCAAGCCATCGCGGGTGACGCCGATGGGTGTGATGGCGCCGATCCCCGTGATCGCGACGCGTCGCTTGCTCACGCGCCCGACCTTTCGGCGGTCGCGCTGCGCTCTGCGATCCTCGCGAGACCCGCGAGGGTTCGGCTTGCGATCCCGTGCACGAACACCGGGCCGATGACGGTCCTCGCTGCCAATACGCCTACGAGCGGCCACCGCGGGCCGTCCCATGCATGCACGATTCTCACTCTGGTCCCCGCCGGGGCAGGCTCAAAACTCCATTCCACATCCATGTCCTTCGTGATGCCGCCGATGTGACGAAAGCGAATCGATGGGCGTTCGGGAATTACGTCCATCAGCGATAGCCACCATGTCGGCCACCCGATAGGACCAAATTGACGGAAGGCAGACATCTCTACGACGGCAAGACCATCCGGTCGTTTGTCGCGGAAACGCACATACCGATAATGGCCGAGATGCGCGGGCCAGCTCGCGACGTCACGCGCGATGTCGAACATCGTGGCCGCCGGCGCCGCGACGAGGCGCTCGTCCACGGTTTCCATCGCCCGGCCCAGCGGCATTGCTCCGAGCGCGCCTTCCGCTCGCGGGGCGCTCACACCGGCTCCCAGCTGGTCGTCACGCGGAATGCGGCCCGCCTGGCGACGCGGACTTCCGCACCCACGGCGTCACGAATCAGGCTGCGCATCTCGTCGGGTGTGAACCCCCGGAGCACTGACACGACGCCGTCGTGCCGGCTGATGGGGTGAAACATGAGGGGGAACGACGCGAGCCAGAGTCCTCCGGCTCCCATCCAGCTTCTCCGTAGATCACTTACGACCACGCGCGCTCGAGCGACGCGGTTCATCTCGCGCAGGAGCGCGGCGCCGCGCGCGCCGGGAAAGTGATGCAGGACCTGCGAGCATGTGACGATTTCGATGCTGTTGTCGGCGAAGGGAAGGTCGAGGGCGTCAGCGCAGACTGCGGCACCCACGTTC
>JBPCPS010000110.1:0-8843 GCA_050998915.1 Gemmatimonadaceae bacterium | reverse complement strand
ACGGCTTTCACGTGAAGCCCGAGCACGTCTTTACGGCACTCGACGGCGCGCGCTCCGGCGCCGTCCAGGAAGGAAACGTCGGCGGCGGGACCGGCATGGTGTGTCTCCAGTTCAAGGGCGGAATCGGCACCGCCTCCCGCACTGTCGACATTGCCGGTCGCAGCTACACCGTAGGAGTACTTGTCCAATGCAACTTTGGCGGGCGCCCGACGTTCCAGGTCGCCGGGGTGCCGGTAGGGCAAGAGATCACAGATTTCATGCCGTGCTTTGCGTTGAGCGACGTCGCGATTCCCCCGCAGGCACGCGCGCGTCGCTGCGCCGATGCCCGTCCATCGCCATCGGCCGGGGCAGGGGAAGATGGGGCGGGGTCTATTATCGTGGTTGTCGCCACCGACGCCCCGCTGCTCCCGCATCAACTCAAGCGCATCGCCACGCGCGCTTCACTAGGCGTCGCCCGGGCTGGCGGCGTCGGCGAGAACGGCTCCGGGGACATCTTCATCGCGTTCTCCACGGCGAATGCGCGCGCGGCCGAATCCGACGGTGTGCGAACGGTGCAGATGCTCCCGAACGATCTCATGAATCCGTTGTTTCACGCTACCGTCGCGGCCACCGAAGAAGCCATATTGAACGCCATGCTGGCAGCCGAGACGATGGAGGGAGCCAATGGGCTTCGCATTCACGCGCTGCCGCTGGACAGGCTTCGGACAGCCATGGCTAAATACGGCCGGCCATTGCGCAAATAGCGGGAGGTCCGAGGGGAACCTTGCGGTGGCGGCCGGCCTACCACATAGTGTGGGACCACCGGACGAAACGTCCGCAAAGAGGAAGAGATGAAAATATTTTTCCGCACGTCGCTGCTCCTGGTCTTGGCGCTGGCCGGCGTCCAAGCCACGGCCGGAGCGCAGGAAAAGCCGAAGACGCTGCAGGATCGAAACCGGATCGCGACCGACGAAGTGCGCGCACAACCCCCGGGCACCGTTTACCAGCTCGTACGTACGCGGCGGGCGCATTGGCTTGCGACGCGCGGCTTGCACACGATGCAGACCCGCGAGGCGACAGCTTTCGACGGGGAACCCACCACCGAAGCCCTCCAGCCCGAAATAATCGTGTACGTGGAAAACTCGAGAGTCGGGTCGCAGGAGTCGCTGCGCTCGATTCACACCGACGAGGTCGATTCCCTGGAATACCTCAACGCGCAGGCCGCGACCCAGAGATTTGGCACGGGTCATCCGCATGGGGCAATCCTCATTCGTCGCAGGGTCACGAACTAGGGACTGATTGCAATCCGGGAGGGATACTCCCACTGGCAACATACCAGTCCGAGGACAGGCATACATGAACTGCTTGCTGGCACCCGCAGTGAGCGTGCTGCTCGCGCTCGCCGCGTTTCAGGCGACAGCCGAGGCACAGAGTGGATCCAGGCGCCCCCGCGATCGGAGCGTACTTGCCGCGGAGGAGATAAGGGCCGCGCCAGCGAGCACGGTTTACGAGCTGGTGCGGTCGAAGCGGCCCCGCTGGCTGTAAGTACGCGGGTCCTCTACGCTGAGGACCGTGCCCGGCAAGGATATCATGGGCAAGCCCACGATCTTCCCGATGGAGGCGGAAATCGCCGTGTACTTCGACGACGTGAAAACGGGCTCGCAGGACGTGCTTCGCTCCTTGTCCACGAACGCCGTCGAGTCGATCGAGTATCTCGATGCCGCCTCAGCCACGCAGCGGTTCGGCACAAATCACGAGTACCGCGCTATCCTGATACGGCGGCGTGCGCACTAGCTCGTCGCGGCGCTCGCCATCGATCGCGCCTTGTCCACGAGCGCGGGGAATACTTCGGCGACTCTGCGCACACAGTCTTCAGTTGTTAGACAGCCAAGGCTCATTCGCACCGCGGCGGCCGCGAGATCGGGCCGTACCCCCATCGCCTTGAGAACATGGGAGCCTGATACGCTTCCGCTCTGACACGCGGAGCCGCCGGACGCGGCGACGCCTTTCAGATCGAGCGCCATCAGCAGCGATTCGCTGTCCGTGCCCGGAACGGACACGCTGAGAATGTGCGGCGCACGCGGGGCGTTGCGTCCGTGCACGACGGCGTCCGGCACTCGCTGGAGGATCGCGCGCTCCAGCTCGTCCCGCAGTTTCCGCAGCCGCTCGTACTCCCGATCACGCTCGGCGACCACGAGCTCCGCCGCGCCCGCGAGCCCCACCGCGGCCGCTACGTTCTCGGTGCCTGGGCGGCGCCCACGGTCCTGCGATCCCCCGTGCATCAGCGGATCCATCGGCGTTCCGCGACGAATGAAGAGCGCGCCGATTCCTTTCGGCGCGCAGATCTTGTGTCCGGAGATCGAGAGCACGTCGAACTGCTGCTTCGCCGCGTTTATCTCCACCTTGCCGAACGCCTGCACAGCGTCCGTGTGAAAGATCGCGCCGGCTGCCTTCGCGAGCGCCGCGATGCCGGGGACAGGCTGAATCACGCCGGTCTCGTTGTTCACCCATATGACGGAGCAAACGGCGACGTCGTCGCGCAGCGCAACGTGCGCCGATTCGGTGCAAACGACACCGTCCGCGGATACGTCGAGCATCCGCGCTTCGCCGCCCTCGGCTTCCACCTGGTGCACGGCCCCCAGCACGGCCTTGTGCTCGATCGGAGTGCTGACACACGTGTTGCGTCCCTTCTTCCGCATGGCGCGCCAGATGCCGAGCACGGCCATGTTGTCCGCTTCAGTCCCGCCCGACGTGAAGCAGATCTCATCGGTCCTCGCGCCGAGCGTGCGCGCCACGCGCTCGCGCGCCTCGTCGAGCGCCGCGCGCGCCTCCCGCCCCCAACGGTGCGTGCTCGACGGATTGCCGAAGCGCGCGCCGAGGAAAGGGCTCATCGCTTCGCGCACCTCCTCCCGGATGGGAGTGGTGGCGGCGTGGTCGAGGTAAATGGGCTCGGAGCCGTTCGCGGGCATTTGGAAACTTACAATGGTCGGTGCCGTCCTACCCCTGTCGGCAGGCGGCGGATTTTTGGCCGGTTGGAGACCAGGCCGTAAGTTAGGGCAACATGTTCACCTTCGGCGTCAGCGGCGGATGAGCGACCTTCGCGCTTTGGTTGGGGAGCTGTTCCCCAGCGAGTATGAAGTCGGGGAGGAGCTCGGCGGCGGCGGCATGAGCCGCCTCTTTCTGGCGCGCGACGTCGTGCTCAAGCGGCAGGTGGTGATCAAGATCCTGCCACCCGATCTAACCAGCGAGATGAGCGCCGCGCGATTCAAGCGCGAGGTCGAGGTCACCGCGCACCTGCAGCATCCGCACATCCTCCCGATCATCGGCGGCGGCCAGCGCGGCCAACTGCTGTATTACGTGATGCCGTACGTCCGTGGTGAGTCGCTCCGCACGCGGATGAAGCGGGAAGGGACGCTGCCCATCCGGGATTCCGTGCGCATCATTCACGAGATCGCCGACGCGCTGGCATACGCGCATTCGCACGACGTCATCCACCGCGACATCAAGCCGGAGAACATTCTCCTCCAGGGTGAGCACGCGGTTCTGGCCGACTTCGGCATCGCGGGCGCCCTCGGTGGCGTGACCGGGGAGCGCCTCACGCGCACGGGGATGTCGATCGGCACGGTAGGCTACATGGCGCCGGAGCAGTCGTTCGAGGCCAATATCGATGCCCGCGCCGACATCTACTCGCTGGGCGTCGTCGCATTCGAGCTGCTAGCCGGGTCATCCCCGTTCAGCGGGAATAGCACCCAGGCGATTCTCACCGCGCAGCTCACGGGCGAACCGCCGAAGCTCGGGAAGCTGCGACCCGAAGTCCCGCGCGGTCTCGCGCAGGCGGTAGAGAAGGCGCTGAACATCAAGCCCGAGGATCGCTTCCAGAGCGCGGCCGAATTTCGCGACGCGCTCGACGGTCCCGGAACACGGGTACGGCATCTGGCACTGCCCCCCGCGCCGCGCGTATCGCGCAAGCTCGTCTACGCCGCCATGGTCGCGGCGGTCGTCGCTGCCGCCGCATGGGGCTCGGTTCTATTCCGGAATGCGCAGCGGGAGCGCGCACTCGCGCCGGAAGTCGTGCTCATCGCCATCGCGCCGTTCGCCACTCGGGGACGCGACCTCGAGCTCTGGCGCGAAGGCATCGTGGACGTGATGTACCGGAACCTTGACGGCGCCGGCCCACTGCAGGGCGTTCCTCCGACCACCGCGATCAAATCGTGGGGCGATGCCCGGCCCGACAGCATGTCTGCGCGCGAGTTCGGCCGCCGCATGCGCGCGCAGTACGTTGTCTTTGGCATGCTCGACGGCGCGCAGGAGTCGGCGACGTTGAGTGGGTCCCTGCTGGACCTCGCGTCGGGCGAGCTGTCGGAGTACGAGTGGCGCGGAGCCCAGGTGGATCAACTCGCCGAATCGCTGACCGTTGCCGTGCTCACCAAGCTGGGCACGCGGCACCACATCGGAGCCGTGCGCGACAGCCCCATGGGACGCGCGTCACCGCTGGCGCTCAAGGCGTTTCTCCAGGGCGAGCGGCATTACCGGCGAACGGCGTGGGATTCCGCGCTCACGGCGTACACCCGGTCGGCCGCCCTCGACTCCGCGTTCGCCCTGCCGCTCCGCCGGCTGAGTTGGGTCCTGGGCTGGACTTCGAGTGGCGCGGATTCACTGACCCGCGCGCATCGCTTGCGAGCGGGAGCGCTGAATCACGGGCTCGCGCCCCGCGACAGCTTGCTCATCACGGCCGACTCGATCATGGCTGCCAACTCGCGGTCGCCCGAGATGAACTGGGCACTGACGAAGCGGCTATTCGCAACCATCGGCGAGGCGCTCCGCAGGTATCCCAATGATCCCGAGGTATGGTATCAGGCGGGTGAGGCCCGCGAACATCACGGCTATGGCTCAGTGGCGAGTGTAGACGAGGCGGACATCTTTGCAGCCTTCGACAGCGCCATCGAGCTCGACACATCGTTCACCCCGTCGTACCTGCACGCCGTGGAATACGCGTTCCAGCTGTACGGCAACGACGCCGGGCGCCTGTACGCCAGGCGCTACCTTGCGCTCGGTCCCACAGACGCGGAGGCGGACGCGGTCCGTCTCATCGAGCGGTTGACTGACTCGCGAATTCGACCGGCCGACGCGGAGGCCGTTCTCCGGGACTCGCCTCCGCAGCTCCTGTTCGACAGCTGGCTCCGTATTCGGAGATGGACCGACGCGGGCGATCTGTCGCTGCGTCTCATAACCGCTTTATCCGAGAAGTTTGGAGATCATCCGGCGATAGAAGTCGCGCGCAGCACGTACCTGCCGCTGCAGCTCGCATACCTCGGCAGGTTCAGGGACGCGTACGCCGCGCACGGCGACCGGCCCACGCCACTCTACGCCGAGCTGGTCTGGCTGAACGCAGTGCCCGCGGAAGCCGCACGAGCCACGTACGCGCGTGCGTTGCGCGACAACCCATTTGGGCCACGCTCCCCGTTACCATCGGGCGCACGGTCGGCGCTGCCGTTCTGGGCGCGGGTCGGAGATACCGCGTCTATCGCGGCTGTTGCGCGGGCGTTCGCGCAGGCCGACGGCGGATTGAGCGAGCAGTCCGCGCGATACACACGAGCCTCCGCGCAGGCTTACCTGTCGCTCGCGCGGCGCGACAGCGCGCGCGCGGCGGCACAGTTTCGCGCGCTGAGCGACACTCTGTGCGTTCACTGTCAGGTTGACCGCATGGTCGCAAGTCAGCTCCTGGAAGCTCGTGGGTCGACCGATGACGCCAGGCGACTTCTTGGCGCGCGATTGCCGGTGCTGCTTTCGCCTCTGGAAGTGTGGGGGGCCGCCGAAAGGGGAAGGCTGCTGGAGCGTTCGGAAGCTGACCGGGATCGCGATCGCGCCCTTGCCGGGTATCGTGTAGTGGCCGGCGCGTGGTCCCGGGGCGACCCGGCTGCGCGAAACATGGCGGCTGCGGGCGCAGCAGCGTTAAGGCGCCTGAGACGGCCGCAAGTGCCCGAAATCTCCCGCCGAAACTTTCCGCGGCGTTAATTCGTAGCCCAAATAAGGGGCTGCGCCCGGGAAAAAGACGGGCGGAACCCCTCCAGTAAGAGTATATTTTGCCGCCGTACGGTGACCCAAACCGCCGTGCGCCCGACTACAACACCAACCTGTAGGTAGATCTTTATGCGAAGTCGCCTCATTGTGTTCGCGTTCGCGGCCTTGACCGTGGCATGCTCCGATGCTCCCATTGCGCCGTTGCTGCAGCCGCTCGAGGCCAGATTCGGTGAGTATGAGGATGATCCTCCTCCGCCGTGGGCCGTCGTCGGTGGTGGCGGTACGACGCCAACGGGGTCCTTTAGCTACACGGCCAACTTCCTGGTCAACCCGCCCGGCAACGTCGCGTGGCTGCACTTTACCGGGGGAACGAACGTCAGGTTCAGCGGTGGCGCCCGTTTACTGTCAGTCAACGGTAACGTGAAAGGCGTGGGTACCATGACGGTCGGCGGCACCACTTACAACTTGAGCTCCGTCGCGACGTTCACGTACGATGCGTCATGCACGACCAACGTGGCGGCGTCGTGCGCGTCATTCTCTGGCAAAGGTTTCAGTAGTGAACGGTCGTCCTGGACAGGTCAGCTGGCGAACGACGGGCGTAACCGGATCGGTAAGCCTGGCGACGGCGGGGGGGACCCTATCTTCTGCATCACCGAGTGCGTGAGCGGCAGCTTCGGCGGCACGCCCGGCAAGAGTCGTTAGGCCTGCAGAATGAAAGGAAAGCGCCCGCTTCGGCGGGCGCTTTTTTTTGTCTGTTGAGCGCTCAACTTCTTACGTAAATTCGGTGGCCCTCCCCAACTCCCCATGACCGACCAGCTCTTCGATCATCTTCAGTCCACACTCGGCGACTCCTATCGCCTCGAGCGCGAGCTCGGCGGCGGAGGGATGGGCCGCGTGTTCGTGGCCGAAGAGACCACGTTGGAACGCAAGGTCGTGGTCAAGGTTCTTCCCCCGGAGTTGGGCAGAAGCCTCAGCGCCGATCGCTTCAGGCGCGAGATTCAACTCGCCGCCAAGCTGCAGCATCCACACATCGTTCCGCTGCTCGCCGCGGGCGCGACGCCCGAAGGGATGCTGTACTACACGATGCCGTTCATCGAGGGCGATTCGCTGCGGCGCAGGCTCACTCGTGCCGGCGAGCTGCCGATCCCGGAGGCGCTGCGCATTCTCCGGCAGGTGGTGGACGCGCTCGCCTACGCCCACGCGCGCGGAGTGGTGCACCGGGACATCAAGCCGGACAACGTCCTGCTGAGCGGGAACCACGCGATGGTGACCGACTTCGGCGTTTCGAAGGCCTTGAGCACAGCGACCGGTCCCACTTCGCTGACCTCGCTCGGCGTCGCGCTGGGGACGCCTGCTTACATGGCGCCGGAGCAGGCAGCGGCTGATCCGAACACGGATCACCGCGCGGATATCTACGCGATCGGTATTCTCGCGTACGAGCTGCTAACGGGGCATCCGCCATTTCAGGGCAGCTCGCCGCAACAGGTGCTCGCCGCCCACGCAACCGTGCAGCCGCCGCGGATCATCCCGTTGCGCGCGAGCGTGCCGCAGCCGGTTGAAGATCTCGTGATGCTCTGTCTCGAGAAGCACGCCGCCGACAGGCCGCAATCGGCCGAAGAAGTGCTGCAGCGACTGGAGACATTGTCGACCCCGTCATACGGGACGACGCCGTCAGCGATTCAGCCGACCAAGCCCGTCAAAACTCGTCGGCGCTTTCCGTCGGGGAAGGCAGTCGCCGTCGGGGCGGCCGCGGGTGTGATCGCGCTCGCCGCGCTCGGCGCGTCGCTGCTGAAGAAGGGCGATGCCACCGCTACGCTCGTGGACAAGCGTGTCCTGTTCGCGGGATTCGAGAACCGCTCGCGCGACAGCTCGCTCGATGCGATGGGGGTCATGGCGACCGACTGGATGGCGCGAACCGCCGCCAACGACGGCGGACTCGAGATAGCATCGCCGGAAGACGAGACCACGCCGACCTCGGACGCGGCGATCATCGCGAAGGCCCGCTCGGAGAACGCGCGTGCAGCGATTCACGGCTCGTATTATCGCGTGGGTGACAGCGTGCAATTTCAGCTCGCCATCCTCGATGCCGCTGAGAACCGCGTCTGGCGCACGCTCGGTCCTTTCTCCGTGGCTGCCGCCTCGCCCGGTCCGGGGCTCGATGCCATGGCGAAGCGCGTAGCCGGAGCCCTGGCGTACATGTTCCAGGGATTCCTGGGCCGCGACCTCTCGACTACGCTGCCGAACCTGGATGCGGCTCGGGAGTATCTGCGGGCCGATGCGGAGTATAGATCGTTTTTCACCGGCAACGTCGGCGCGCGCGGGACCCGCGATCGGGCAGTGAGCGGCTTGCTCGCCACCTACGCATTGGACACGGCCTTCACCTGGGCGCTCGTTCGTGCGGCGCAACTCGGGTCCACGACCAACGACTGCCGCCTCACGGATTCTCTTGGAACCGTGTTGGCTCCGGCACGCGCGCGCATGGGCGCGCCGGAAGAGGCGTACCTCGATCGAGTCATTGCCTGTTGTCGCTGCGACTGGGGTGCAGCCTATGCCGCCGCGCAGCGCCTTCGGCGCGCGGCGCCGCGATCGGATGAAGCAAAGTCCGTCGTGGGCTATTCAGCTCCCACTGTGGGTCGCGCACGCGAGTCGGCGAATGCATTCGCCGGGATGGTGCGTCCTTTCCAGACCGTAGTCCAGTATCAGGCGTATTCCGATACGCTGCACCTGCTCGGCGATACACGCGCCGAGCGGCGGCTGGGAAGCGAGATCCAACAGCGCTTTCCCGAGGAATTCCAGGGATTTCTCGCGGAGGCGCGATCGTACATCGTGGCCGGCAAGCACGA
>JBPCPS010000103.1:0-25199 GCA_050998915.1 Gemmatimonadaceae bacterium | reverse complement strand
CGCTCCGGCTGCGGCCGCCGCGATCGCGAGCTGCGGCCCGGGCGTGATGTCACCCGCGGCGTAGACGTTTTCGATGGACGTGCGCTGCCCCTCATTCACCACGATCAGCCCCGCTTCATCGCGCTCGCACTTGAGCTGCGCGCCGAGGTCGTCCGCCGGGTGCTGGCCGAGGGAAAAGAAGATCCGCTCGCAGTCGAGTTGCATCCCGCCTTCGAGTTGAATGCAGCTCACGTCGCTGTCGCTGGACGCTACGCTCTGCACCCGCTCGCACAGGACGGGAATGTTCAGCGCCTGCAGCCGCTCGAGCATCTCCTTGGTCAGATCCTGCGCGCCGCAGTTCGTGCAGATGATTATCTCGTCGGTCCAGTTGGCGAGCGCGAGGGCCATGCCGACAGCGCGTCGTCCCGTGCCGATGACGACTGTCTTTTTCCCCTTGGCCTCGTAGCCGTCGCAGTCGGGACACACGTGCGCGCTCTCGCCGTAGCACGCTGCCAGCCCGGGAATCCCGGGCCATACATCCTTGACCCCGATCGCCAGGAGTAGCCGTTTCGCAGACAGCGCCCGACCATCAGCCAGCTCGAGGGCGAACGAGCTGTTGCCGCCTTGCCTGGCAGTGCACACCTCGTGGTCGATCAGCTGCACACCGTACCGGCGGCACTCGTCCCGGCCGGACGCGCGCAGATCGGGCGGCTTGATCGTCGGCAGCCCGAGAAACCCGTTGACGCCGCGAGTTTCCCAGTTTCGCGGATCGCCGGAGTCGACTACGACCACGGATCTTTCATACCGCGCCAGCCAGATCGCGGCGCTGAGTCCGGCGGGCCCGCCGCCCACGATCGCGACGTCGTAGCTGACCTCGGCATTCGGGCTCTCGGGGGTCGTCATGCGGACGCCCTGTGCAATCCTCTGCCCGGTGGGACTGTCACGGGGGAAGTCGGCGTCAGCGCGGCTCCGCCTGCAGCGCGAACCGCTGGAGCAACCTCGCGACATCCCTCGTCGATAAAGCGGCCCGGCCCACGTAGTAGGACATGATGCTGTCCGGCTCCTTGCTGTGACTAAAGCCAAGGAGGTGGCCAATCTCGTGCATGACTATCGCGCGTACGACCTCCGCCTCCACTCCGGGCTGGGCCGCGAGCGCGATCTCCATGTCCACACGGCCGAGCAGTCCGTCGGCGGTCCACCATGTCGAGCGCCCGGTGAGCGGCTCCTTGAAGCGATGTCGCCAGAACACCCGGATCATCGCGCGCGTTGAGTCTCGCGTGAAGTCGAAGATCACGGGCACGCCCGCGTCCGACCACACGCCGAACGCCGCCCGCACTTCCGCGACGAACGCGGGATCGAACGCCCAGTGTCTGGATGAGGGCTCGATCCATACGCTCATGTATTCCGGCACACTGCCGAATCCGGAGCTTCGGTTCGCGATTATCTCGACGCGCTGGCAGCACGCAGCCGGCGGCGGCCGTACGGGCTCCTGCGCGGCGGCGCTGCCGGCGAGTCCCGCGAGCGCGATCGAGAGAGCGACGACTTTCTTCACGATGTTCAGGCTAACGGGAACCTGGCCGACGGGCTAGTCGCGCCACATCCGCGGGCGTGTCCAGGTCGAGCACGGCGCCGTCGAGTGGAACTATCGTGACGTCCGGCAGCCGCCCCCGCAGCCAGGCGGCCGCCCCGGTGTCTCCGGTCAAACCCAGCAGGGCCGGCACGTGTTCGCGGCCGAACAGGGCAGGAACTCCCGGGACGCCGCCGTAGCCGGACGCGATGATGCGTGCCCCGGCGCGGAATGCCGCAATCAATGGCCGCAGCGTTGCGGCGCCGACCAGCGGTTGATCGGCGAGCGTCACGAGCACGCCGTCGCAGGAGCCGTCTTGCACCGCCGCGCGCAATCCGGTCGCGAGCGATGATGCCAATCCGTCCTGCCAGTCCGAGTTGACGACCACCGTGACTCCCGCAAGCGGCGATAGCACCGACTGGATCTCCGCCGCGTTCGCGCCGAGGACGACGATGACGGGATCGGCGCCCGCGTCGATCGCGGATCGCGCCGCGCGTGCGACCAGCGGCTCACCGTCGTGGAGCATCAGCTGCTTGGGGCGACCCATCCGCGCGGAGCCACCCGCGGCGAGCACTACCGCGGCTACGCGCGAAGGATTGGTAGTCGTCAGCGCCGGGCCGGATCGTGCAGGGCCGTGTGCCGATCACGCAAGTGCGAGGGCACGCGGTCGTGCATGACGGCGGAAATCTCCGCGACAGCCGCGAGCGCGATTGCCTCGGGCCCGTCGCCGCCGAGATCGAGGCCGACCGGACCGAACAGCGCGTCGGTGCTCGAAGGAATCTTCTCGCCCCGACTCGCCAGCTCCGCGAGCATCCGCTCCGTTCGCGCGCGCGGACCCAGCACCCCGACGTACGCGACTCCAGCGATGAGCAGCGCAGCCACATAATTCGTGTCGCGCGCGTAGTGATGGGACATCACCACCGCGGCTGTTCGGGGGGTCAGCGTCACCGTCCCGCCGAGCCCCGCCGCTTCGGGACACTCCCGGACTCGCACGCCGGGGAATCGTACGGCGTGAGCCTCGGTGACCGCGCGATGGTCGATTACGTCAACGTCCCACCCCAGCCCGCGCGCCAGGCGGCAGAGCGGCGCTGCGTCGGGCCCGCTGCCACAGACGACCAGCCGAACCGCGGGGGTCACGACCTCGAACGCGATCTGCGTGGAGCCGAGCTGGTGCACGAGTCCGCGGCGGCCTTCCGCGAGCGCCTCGCCGGTGTGAGCACCGGCGGCGGAAAGCGCCGCGTCTCCGGCCCAGTCACCGACGGCCCGGGTGCTGTCGTCGGCGAACAACGCCTGCGCGCCCACCGCGGGATCGCCGTTCGCCGGCTCCGAATGAGTCACCGTAGCGATCACAGAACGCTCGTCGGCTGACAACGCGCTCGCGAGCAGATCCGCCAGGGCGACCGCGTGCGTCGGCGCCAGCGGCTGCAGCAGGACGTCGATCATGCCGTTGCACCCGAGCCCGAGTCCCCACACGGCATCATCGTCGGCGCGCGCATCGTACGTGACGACGCGCGCCAGACCGGAGGCGTGCACTTCGACGGCGTGCGCGCACAGGTCCGACTCGAGGCAACCGCCGCTCACCAGACCGACGGTTGTGCCGTCCACGCGGATTATCATCCGCGTGCCGACGCCGCCATAGCTCGAACCGACGACCCGCACCACCGTTGCCAGCACGATGGCTTCGCCCGCCGCGGCGGCGTGCCTGAGCGAATCGGTGATCGCGATGAGACTGCTCATGGATTTCAATGTGACCGGCGGCCGCGGTTCCGTCCAGCGGAGGGTGCGCTTGTCGGGCAGCCTCGCGGGCGGCATCTTCCGGTTCGGCCCGGCGCCCCGCGCGGCCGCCGGCGTCACCGCAACCAGCAACGAGGCAGCCGACTCCATGGCAGCAGTAGGAAACAGCGTCGCGAGAAAAGATGGAATCGGCAAAGCCACCGGCGGGGCGAAGTACGCCGACGACATCACTTTCCCCGGGATGTTGTTCGGTGGCACGATCCGGTCGACGATACCGCGCGGTCGGATCCGATCGGTGAAGCTCGACTTCGACACCAAGGGGTTCACGATCGTGGATTACCACGACGTGCCGGCGAAGAACGCGGTGGACCTTATGGCGCAGGATCAGCCCTTCTTGGTCGAATCCGAAGTTCGGCACATGGCGGAGCCGATCCTGCTGCTTGCCCACGCCGACAAGGAGAAGCTCAACGCGGCACGGGTCGAGATCGAGTATGACGAGGACGAGCCGCTGTTCGATCCGGAGAAATCGACCCAAGTATTCAAGTCCATCGACATCGTGAAAGGCGACGTCGCTGCCGCGCTGGCGAAGGCGGATGTGATAGTCGAGGGGACATACCGCACGGGTCATCAGGAGCACATCTACATCGAGCCCAATGGGGTGATCGCGGTACCGGAAGACGGCGGCATCGCGATCTACGGATCGGTCCAGTGCCCGTTCTACGTGATCAAGGCGCTGCGGTGCATGCTTGGCTCCGCGCACCCAAACGTGCGGGTGATCCAGACCGAAACCGGTGGAGGCTTCGGCGGCAAGGAAGAGTATCCGTCGATGATCGCGGGACACGCCGTGCTGCTCGCGCTCAAATCCGGCAAGCCGGTGAAGATCGTGTATGACCGTGTCGAGGACATGATCGCGACGACGAAGCGGCACCCTGCGATCGTGCGGCACCGGACGGGCCTGACGCGCGAGGGAAAGCTCGTTGCGATGGACGTCGACGTTCTGCTCGATGGCGGCGCCTACGTCACCCTGAGCCCGACCGTGCTCTCCCGCGGCTGCATTCACGCCGCCGGCCCATACAGCTGCGACAACACGCGCATCCAGGGGCGCGCGGTGTTCACCAACACTCCGCCCAACGGCGCCTTCCGCGGCTTCGGCGCGCCGCAGACGGAGTTCGCCGTGGAAGTCCACATGGACCGCATCGCGGAGCAGCTGGGACTGGATCCCGTCGAGCTGCGGCGGATCAATGCGCTCCGTCCGGGCGACAAGACCGCAACGGGCCAGATCCTGCGCGAGGATTGCAGCGCGCACATGGTGCTGGAGGAGGCGGTGAAACGCACCGACTTCGCGCGCAAGCGGCAACAGTACAAGGGGACGAACCGCACGATCGGCCTGTCGTTGTTTTTCCATGGCGCCGGCTTTACGGGCGCTGGCGAGCGCACATTGAAGTCGAAGGCGCGGCTGGAGCTGACGCCAAACGGAGTACGGATAGCCACCGGCAGCACCGAGATTGGTCAAGGCACGCGCACGATGCACGCGCAGATCGTGACCGACGCCCTCGGGATCCCGTACGAGGATGTCGAGGTCGCGCAGCCCGACACTTCGAAAGTTGCGGACAGCGGGCCCACGGTGGCATCGCGCACCTGCATGGTCGTCGGAAAGATCCTCGAAGAGTGTGCCCACGAGATGAAGGAAAAGCTCGGCGGGCTGACGCCGGCCGTGTACTACGCTCGCAATGGAGAATTGACGGTCGAGCGGATGTACGAGCCGCCGGATTGGATTCAGTGGAACGACAAGACCTATCTGGGCGACGCGTACGCCACGTACGGTTGGGGATGTGACGTCGTGGAGCTGGACGTCGATCCCGACACGTACGAGGTGCGGCCCATCAAAATCACCGCGGTGCAGGAGTTCGGGCGGCCGATTCATCCAGCGCTCGCGCGCGGCCAGATCGAAGGCGGCACGGCACAGGGAATGGGATACGCGCTGCTCGAGCGCGTAGTCATGCGGAACGGCGCGATGGCCAATTCGACTCTCACCAACTACACCATTCCGACGACGCTCGACATGCCGGAGATGGACGTGGTCATGCTGGAGAACCCGTATCCGGGCGGCCCGTTCGGAGCCAAGGGACTGGGGGAGTTGCCGATGGATGGGCCCGCCCCGGCCGTGGTCAATGCTTTGCGGCACATGGGGCTGGATGTGCGCGAGATTCCCGCAACGCCGGAGCTGATCGCGAGCTGCCGGGCGATCGCATGAAGTTCACGCTCAACGGATCCCCGCGCGAAGTCGCCGCGCCGCCGGCGACGCGATTGATCGACGTGCTGCGCGAGGAATGTGGCCTGACCGGAACGAAGGAAGGGTGTGGCGAAGGGGAATGCGGTGCGTGCACGGTGCTGATCGACGGCGAGCCGGTTTGCTCCTGCATCGTACCGGTCTCGCAGGTCGCGAACGCGGAAGTCACGACGATCGAGGGACTGAACGCTGAGCACCCTCTGCAGAAGCTGTTCATGGATGAAGTCGGCGCGCAGTGCGGCATCTGCACGCCCGGCATGATCATGGCCGCGCTTACGCTGGGACCGTCGCCCACGCTCGACGACGTACGCACGGCGCTCGCCGGCAATCTGTGCCGCTGCACCGGCTACTCGGCGATCTACCGCGCGGTCATGAAGTGGCGCGGCATGCCGCCCGGCGACGCGGCCACCGCGTGAGGACCGCGATGTCCGGGCTGGACATGCGCAGCACGACATCTCTGGCCGATGCGCTACGAATCCTCCGGGACGAGAAACGCACGCCGGTAGCCGGCGCCACCGATCTGTACGTCGCGCTGAACTTTGGCACGCTGGAGCAGCGACGCTTTCTCGACATCTGGGCGGTGGACGAGCTGCGCGGCATATCCGAGCGGGACGACATGCTCGTGCTCGGCGCGCTCGCGACCTACACGTCGCTGATCCGCTCCCCGCTGGTCGTGCGCCGGTTGCCGATGCTCGTGGAAGCGGCCCGGCAGGTCGGCGGCGTGCAGATCCAGAATCGCGGGACAGTCGGCGGTAACATCGCCAACGGCTCGCCCGCGGGAGACTCGCTGCCGGTGTTGGCGGCAGCCGACGCCGTGGTCGTATTGCGCAGCGCCGTCGATGAGCGCCGCGTGCCATTGACCGAGTACTACAGCGGCTATCGCGCCACGATCATGCGACCCGACGAGCTGATCGTCGCGATCGAGGTTCCACCGGTCGAAGGAAAGCAGTGGTTCAGAAAAGTCGGGACGCGCGCGGCTCAGGCAATCTCCAAGATCGTCGTGGCCGGCGTGCGCTCGGCCGCTCCGCGCATTGCGTTCGGGAGTGTGGCGCCGACCGTCGTGCGGGTGCCGCTTACGGAGGGAGCGCTCGCGTCCGGCGCAGGCATCGATGAAGCGGTGCGCGTGCTCTCCAGCGAGATCAAGCCGATCGACGACATCCGCTCTACGGCGGACTATCGGATGCGTGTGGCGACGAACCTGCTGCGCCGATTTTGGACGGAGACGGCATAGTCCAGCGCGACGGTCCCCCGGATGATCGTCAATCCGATCTCGTCATTCGCGGGCGACGGGTGGTGACAGCCGAAGGCGTACGCCCGGCCACAGTGCACGTGGTTGCAGGTCGCATCGTGCGTGTGGCACCCTGGGAAGAGGCGAGCTCCGATAGGTGTGTGGATGCTGGTGACATGATGGTCATGCCCGGGATCGTCGATACCCACGTCCACGTCAACGAGCCGGGTCGGACAAACTGGGAAGGGTTCGAGAGCGCGACGCGCGCGGCCGCCGCCGGCGGAGTGACGACGCTCCTCGACATGCCGCTCAACTCGGTTCCCGCGACGACCACGGTGAAGGCACTGGAAGCAAAGCGGGCGGACGCCGCTGGCAAGACGGCGGTGAAAGTCGAATTCATCGGGGGCGTGGTGCCGGGAAACACCGGGCAGCTGGAGGGACTGCGCGACGCCGGCGTGCGCGCGTTCAAGTGCTTCCTCTCGCCGTCGGGTGTGGATGAGTTTCCGCACGTCGCCGAGCGAGACCTCAGCAAGGCGTTTCCGGTTCTCGCCCGACTCGGCCTCCCGCTGATGGTGCACGCAGAGGATCCCGCTCTTCTGCGGGCCGGCGGCAGCTCGATCTCCTACGCCGACTATCTCGCCTCGCGTCCCATCGAAGCAGAGCATTCGGCCATCGAGCTGCTGGTGGGTCTCATGAGCCGATCGAGAGCGGCCGTACACATCGTGCATCTCTCCTCCGCGACGTCGCTCGCCATTGTGGGCGCGGCGAAGGCGCGAGGGCTGCCGCTCACGGTCGAGACCTGCCCGCATTATCTCACCTTCGCCGCCGAAGAGATTCCTGACGGCGATACCGAGTACAAGTGCGCGCCGCCGATCAGGTCCGCCGCGGAGCGCGACGCGCTCTGGCAGGCGCTGATCGCGGGGGAGATCGACCTCGTCGCGTCCGACCACTCCCCCTGCCCGCCGAACATGAAAAACACGCACGGCGATTTCTTCGCGGCGTGGGGCGGGATCGCATCGCTGCAGCTTTCGCTCTCCGCGGTATGGACGGGCGCGCGCTCCCGCGAGGTCGCGCCGGAACGGCTCGCGCAGTGGATGAGCGCCGCGCCCGCGAAGCTCGCCGGCTTCGGCGGAAGCAAGGGAGTGATCGCCGAGGGCCATGACGCCGACATCGTGATCTGGGATCCGGATTCGAGCTTCGTCGTCGATCCGGCGAAGCTGTTCCACCGGCATCCGGTGACGCCGTACGCGGGGCGCGAGCTATTCGGTGTGGTGCACGCCACGTACGTGGGCGGCCGAAAGGTCTTTGGAGATTAGGCGCCAGCGGAGATTAGACGCCAGCCGTGAGTCGCGCGACGTGATCGCCGCCGACAGCGTGACGACAAAGTACCGTTACATTACGGCTGATGACTCGGGACTCTTCATCGCGGCAAGGTTCCGCGCCGCCTTTCGCCGAGCTGCCTGATCTCGCCTCGAAGCGGTTCGGCGGCGAAGTCATCGCCGCCAACGACGATTTTTTCGCTCCCAAGGAATCGCTCGTGAAGGACGGGAAGCCGGAGTGGCGCGAGGGCGAGTACACCGATCGCGGCAAATGGATGGACGGCTGGGAGACGCGCCGTCGCCGCACGCCGGGTCACGACTGGGCGATCGTCAAGCTCGGGATTCCAGGGGTAGTTCGCGGTGTCGTGATCGACACGAGCTACTTCACGGGGAACTACCCGGAGCACGCCAGCATCGATGCGTGCGGGGTTGACCGCACGCTTCCAGGTAACCGCATGGTGCGCGACGACATCCCCTGGAATGCGTTGCTCGGCAAGTCGCCGCTGAAGGGCGATGCCGTGAATTCATTCGCGATCGAAAGCGATGAGCGGGTCACGCATCTCCGGCTCAACATCTTCCCCGACGGCGGCGTGGCGCGGCTCCGCGTTCACGGCGACGTCGTACCGGACGAGCGGATGTTCGAGGACGAGGTCGACCTCGCCGCGATGGCCAACGGCGGCTTCGTGGTCTCGTGCAGCGACATGCATTACGGCAACCGCCAGAACCTGATCATCCCGGGCCGCTCAACGCACATGGGTGACGGCTGGGAGACGAAGCGTCGCCGCGGACCCGGTCACGATTGGTCCATCGTCCGGCTCGCGCGCCGAGGAGTGATCGAGCGGGTCGAGCTGGACACCGACCATTTCAAAGGCAACGCGCCGGGCAGCGCGATGCTGGAATGCTGCGACGCAGGCGACTCGTTCGATCCCGGCACGGCGCGGTGGGAGGAGCTGTTGCCGCAGACCCCGCTCGACGCCGACGCCCAGCACCGCTGGGAAAATCTTCCCGCGATGGCCGCGACGCATGTGCGACTCAACATCTACCCCGACGGCGGAGTCGCGCGGCTGCGCCTGTTCGGTCGCGCCAGCGCATGAGCGCGCGTCACCGCGGGTGAGCTCGACCGTCGCGGAGCTCGACGTGATGGCCCCGGACCGGGCCGCGCAGCTCCTCGGCGATTGCTGCGGCTCGACGCGCTGGGTGTCCGCGATGGTCGCGCGGCGGCCGTTCGGATCCGTCGATCGCCTGCTCGCGGCCGCAGATGACACGTGGCGATCGCTCGGCCCCGACGACTGGCGGGAGGCGTTCTCGCACCATCCGCGGATCGGAGAGCGCCGCAGCGCGGCCCAGCAGAGCGAGCGGAGCGCGGCGTGGGCCGAGGGAGAACAGGCTAGTGTAGGTGGAGCGGCGGACGCTACGCTGACGGCGCTCGAGCGGTCGAACCGCGAGTACGAGCAGCGGTTCGGCTACATCTATATAGTGTGCGCCAGCGGCAGAGGGGCGGATGAGCTGCTGGCGGACGTGACAGCACGATTGCGGAACGATCCGGAAGATGAGCTCGCCGTCGCGGCGGATGAGCAGCGCAAGATCACCCGGTTAAGATTGAAGAAACTGCTCGGACAAGGAGACACGGCGTGAGCACCGTCAGCACCCACGTACTGGACACGTCATACGGTCGTCCCGCGGAAGGCATCAAGGTCACGCTCGAGCGCGGCGCAGAGATACTCGCTACGGGACTCACGAACGCGGATGGACGCGTTCCGAGCTTTCCCGAAGCCGGAGTGCTGAGCGAGGGGGCGCACAGATTGCGCTTTCTGGTTGCCGAATATTTTGCGCGAGACGGACGCGAGACGTTTTACTCCGAGATCACCATCAATTTCCGGATCGGGACGGACGAGCACTATCACGTCCCGCTGCTGCTCAGCCCGTTCGGCTACTCGACGTATCGCGGTAGCTGAGCCGCCAGAGGCGCGCGTGATCTAGCGCTGCGCAGCCCACCGGCGGAGAAGGACGCGCTCGGCGTCTGTGATCGCAGTCTTGTTGGCTGGGGGCATCGTGCGGGTCACGACCGCGCGCTCGTGAATCCGCGCCGCGCGCGATTGGATGTCCGCGGGCGTGTCGAACCTGACGCCGCCGGGCGCGACGCCGAAAGTCGCGTCGCTCGGGTTCGCGGAGTGACACACGGTGCAACGGCGGTCGATGACGCTTCGCACTTCCGCGAAGCTCACCGGCGCCGATGAATCGCCGGTGGTGGGAATCGGCGAGGCCGCGCCCAATCGCAGCACCGCATACAGCGCGACGATTCCGGCCAGCGTGGTCGCGGTGAGAACGACGGGCCATCGCGCCATAGAGTAGCGGATGTTGAGCACATGCCGCACGGCCGCTCCGCCCGCGACGATGATCAACAGGAGCAGCCAGCTGAGCCGATTCGCATACACGGCAGGGAAGTGGCTGCTCACCATCAGCGCGATTACAGGGAACACGAAATAGTTGTTGTGGATCGAGACGCGCTTTGCGCGTGCGCTCACACTCGCGTCCGCGATGGCTCCGCTCCCGCTAGAGGCGAGCAGCTGTTTTTGTGAGGGCACGATCGTGCGCGCCACGTTCAGCGCCATGATCGTTCCGAGCATGGCACCCACATGCAAGAATGCCGCACGACCACTGAGGAGTTGGGTCAAGGCTACGGCGATTGCCGTGAGGCAGGCAAGCCAGAGGACTGTAGCCGCACGCGGAATGCGCGGGGCAAGCAGGCGCTGCGCGAGATCGTACAGAGCGGCGCCGGCCAGGATCGCTCCGATGCCGATCATGACGGCGCGGTTGTGGCTCAGCAGCGCGACCCCCGGATCCGTCATCGCGGCGCGACCGCCTGCCCAGTACACGGCGACGAGAAGCACCACTCCGCTCCACCAGGTCGTCATCGCCTGCACGACGAACCAGTGCAACGGCTTCGGGATAGCGCGTCCGCCGAGCAGCGTCTTGTCTACGTGGTAGAACGCCCCGCTATGGAGCAGCCAGATCTGACCGAGCGAGCCCGGCGCCGCGTCCCTGGACTGCTCGAGATTCCGGTCGAGCCAGTTGAAGAGCAGGGAGTTGCCCACCCACATTATGCCGGCGATGACGTGTATCCAGCGCGCAACGAAGTCGACGAGCTCCCAGCCCGTTCCGCTCACCGCTTCGACCGCATGATCTTCACGAACGACCGGCCTCGGAAATCTTCTTCTGTGAGACCCGTCATCTGCAGCGCTTCGTCCTCGGTGATCGCTCCGGAGTTGATTCCTCGGAGGAAAAAGTTGAGCAGGCCCTGTCCCGTGGCCGCGTCGTCAAACACGTCGCCCACGAGCGTGGCCTGCGCCGCCTTGCCGACGAAGTTCTTGAGTCGCACCCCGGCCGCGTCGATCCCGTCCAGGAAGAAGCTGTACAGGGCGGCGTAGCGCGTCACGAGCTGCGCCGGGTGCAGGTCCCACCCCTGATAAAATCCGCCCGCCAGGGAATGGCGCACGTCGTCGAAGTGCATGCGCCACGCGCCGTGCACGCTCGCGGCGTTCTCCGCCTGCTGCGATTTCGTCAACCCCGGCCCGCCCTTGGACTCCCGATGCACGGGCACCGGCATCACGGTCGTCGATCCGTCCGACAGCCAAACGTCGGTCCCGGCGAAAGCCACCTGCATGAAATGCTTCGCGAACTCGCAGGATGGATGCTGCATGCGCTGGTGAGCGGCGGTGATGTTCACTCCTGCCGTGTAGTCATACGTACCGAAGTGCGCGCCACGCAGCCGGCCGTCGGAAACGTCGAGCAATCTTGGCAATAACGACCGGCCGTTCGCGTCCAGCACGATCTGCGGGGTCTCGACCATCGCCTCGAACTGAAGCGTGCCGGCGGCGAGCCCGAGCTTGCGCTCGAGCTGCTGCAGAGCGGACACCGTGAACTCCACCTGCTCGATGATGGTGATCTTGGGGATCGTAACGATCCACTGCTCGGGCATCTCACCCGACTCGGCGAGTGCCGTATAGACCAGATCCAACGTTCTGATGCTGCGGCCGCGTAGCTCCTCGTTCAGCGGTTTGATCCGCATCCCGATGAACGGGGACAGTGTGCCGGCACGCATCCCCGTGACGAGCTCGCCCGCGACCGCCGCCGCGTGTCCGTCCTCCTCCGCGTCGGGGCGATTCCCGTAACCGTCTTCGAAGTCGATCCGGAAGTCCTCGATGGGCTCGCGGGCGAGCTTCTCGCGGACGCGCTTGTCTATCGTCGCCAACGCGGGGTGATCGGTGATGTTCAGCGCGCGGCCGAGTGTCGCTGGATCCGGCGCGTATGTGTCCAGCGCGCGCAAAGCGACGGAGCCGAGCTTGGCAACGGTGTCTGCGGCGAACAGCTGGGCGCCGCCATAAACAGTGTGGACCGGCTGCCTGCCGGGCCCCTCGCCGGGGTGTGCCTTCGCGAATGCCAGATTGGCCTCGCGCAGCGCGGCCACCGCTTCCGCCAGCATGCCTGCGTCCAGAGCAGTCGTCATCCGTTGTACACCATGCCGCCCTTGGCGCGGTACAGCTCGAGGACTTCACGCGCTTCGCTGCGGAGCACGTTGCGGTCTATGGTTATCCCCCGATCCTCGAGGTACCTGTACGATTCGGGAAACACCGGCCCTTCCTCGAAGTTGAGTCGCGAAGCGTCCTCGCGCGCGGCGCCGTACACGACGCGTCGCACGCCGCTCCAGAGCGTGGCGCCGAGGCACATGGCGCAAGGCTCGCAGGAAGTAAACAGCTCGTGGGGCGGGAGCGCGGGCGAGCTCAGTGTGAACGAGCCCACGCGCTGCTGTGCCAGCATGAACGCGACGATCTCCGCGTGTAGCGCGCAGTTGTTGTGGCGGACCACGCTGTTCATGCCGACGGAGACGAGCTTTCCGCTCGCCTGATCGAATATCGCCGCGCCGAATGGCCCGCCGGTCCCGCGCTCGACGTTCTCGCGCGAGACCGCGATCGCCAGCGACATGCGCTCGCTGTCGGTGCGGTAGGTGCGGCGCCAATCCACGACGGAATCCACCCACTCGGGATACTCCAGGTGGACCACGGGGTGTTTACGCTCTTGTCTCACAGCGGGGAATGTTGTCGCTTTGGGAAGCTCCGCGAAAGGCGCCGGATGGGATGAATTTCGGGGAACGGAAATAGCACTCAGGCCATCCATGATAAAAACTCCTGCCTATGCAGCGCCGTCGAAGACCGCGCCGCTCGGCCCGCACGCCGTCGACCGGCGCGAGCCGGGACCGCACGACGTCCTGATCGACATCAGCTACTGCGGCGTTTGCCACTCGGACATTCATCAGGTGCGGGACGAATGGGGCGGCTCCATTTACCCCATGGTTCCCGGCCACGAGATCGTCGGCACCGTTGCACGCATCGGGGAGAAGGTCACCCGCTGGAAGGCGGGTGACCTGGTCGGAGTGGGGTGCTTCGTGGACTCGTGCCGCGAGTGCGCGGCGTGCCAGGGCGGCGAGGAGCAGTACTGCGAGAAGGGAATGACGCCGACGTACAACGGCCGCGAGCGCGACGGGAAGACCCCGACGTTCGGCGGCTACTCCACCCGTGTCACGGTCAATGAGGATTATGTCGTCCGGATCCCCGACGGAATGCCGCTCGAGGGCGCGGCCCCGCTGCTCTGTGCCGGGATCACGACGTACTCGCCGTTGCGGCATTTCGGCGTGAAAGCGGGCGACAGGGTGGCTATCGTGGGGCTCGGCGGGCTCGGCCACATGGGCGTCAAGCTCGCGAAGGCGATGGGCGCGCACGTCACGGTGCTGAGCCATTCACCCGGGAAGCGCGACGACGCACTGCAGCTCGGCGCCGATGATTTTATCGCGACCAACGACGCGGCGGTGTTCGCGCAGCACAAAAACCGGTTCGATTTCATTCTCGACACCGTCTCCGCGACGCACGACTACAACTCCTATCTCCGGATGCTCCGGCTGGACGGAACGATGGTGCTCGTTGGGATCCCGGATCCTTCGCCCGTCTCCGCCAGGCCACTCGTGTCACGCCGGCGCCGGCTCGCCGGATCTTCGATCGGTGGCATTCGCGAGACGCAGGAGATGCTTGACTTCTGTGCCGAGCACGGTTTGCAGGCCGATGTCGAGGTGATCTCCATCGAGGGGATCAACGAAGCCTACGAGCGAATGCTGCGGAGCGACGTGCGCTACCGATTCGTGATCGATACCGCCTCACTGTCAAACGACGAGAATCGTTGAAGGACGCCCTGGTGGTTACGCCGGAGCATTTCTTCGAAGTGGACATCCGTGTGGGGCGCGTTCTGACGGCGGAGGCCTTTCCGGAGGCGAGAAAGCCGGCGATCAAGCTCACGATCGACTTCGGCGAGATCGGGATCAAGCGGTCGAGCGCGCAGCTCACACTGCACTACAAGCCTGGCGATCTCGTGGGAAAGCTGGTCGTTGGTGTCGTCAATTTCCCGCCACGCCAGATCGGGCCGTTCGTGTCGGAGGTGCTCGTGCTCGGCGCCTGTCCGGCGGCTGCCGACGTGGTCCTGCTCAGCCCCGACTCGGACGTCGCCCCCGGTACGCGAATCGCTTGACCCAGTCGGCGTGAGCCGGGTTGACGAACCGCTCGCGCTCGGGCTGCGCGAGAACTGGCGGCAGTTCTGGCTGCTGGTGCTAGTCACCGCGTTCGTCGGCGCGATGGGCGGGCTCGAGCGCACCGTGCTCCCGCTGCTCGCCGAAGCGGAATTCGGGCTGGCGAGCAAGAGCGCTGCGCTCTCGTTTGTCGCGACGTTCGGCGTGGTGAAGGCGCTCACGAATCTCTTCGCCGGGCGCCTCGGCGATCGTTATGGCCGCAGGCGCGTACTGCTCGCGGGGTGGGTCTTCGCGCTCCCCGTGCCGCTGCTCGTGATCTGGGCGCCGAGCTGGAGCTGGATCGTCTTCGCCAACGTGCTGCTGGGGATCAATCAGGGGCTCACCTGGTCCACGACTGTGATCATGAAGATCGATCTCGTCGGGCCTAAGCGGCGCGGGCTCGCGATGGGGCTCAACGAGTTTTCCGGCTACCTCGCGGTGGCGTTCGCCGCGCTGGGGACCGGCTATATCGCGGCGGCGTACGGCCTCCGCCCCGAGCCTTTTTACCTTGGAATCGCATTCGCCGCGACCGGCCTCGCCCTGTCGCTCTTGTTCGTGCGGGAGACGCGCCAGCACGCGGCCTTCGAGGAGGAAACCTTCGAGCCGCACGCGACCCTGCAGGATCACGGCGCCGATCTTTCGGGGCGCGAGATCTTCGCGCGCGCGACGTGGAAGGATCCGGCGCTCGCGAGCGCGAGCCAGGCCGGCATGGTGAACAACCTGAACGACGGCCTGGCCTGGGGACTGTTTCCGCTGTTCTTCGCCGCCGCGGGGCTGAATGTCGCGCAGATCGGCGTGTTGAGCTTCACGTATCCCGCAGTGTGGGGGCTGCTGCAGCTCTGGACGGGTGTCGCGTCCGACCGCTTCGGTCGCAAGGGACTGATCGCGGGAGGCATGCTGCTGCAGAGCGCGGCCCTGGCCGCGTTCGCCATGGTGCGCGGCTTCTGGCCGTGGATGGGTGCGGCCGTGCTGCTCGGTGCCGGCACGGCAATGGTGTATCCCACGCTGCTCGCGGCGATCGGCGACGTGGCTCATCCACGCTGGCGCGGATCTGCGGTCGGTGTCTACCGCCTGTGGCGTGACAGTGGCTATGCGGTGGGCGCCGTCCTGGCAGGCGTGATCGCGGACTCCTTCGGCATGGATTGGGCGATCGGTGTCGTAGCGCTGCTCACTTTCGCTTCCGGAATAGTCGTCGTCTGGCGGATGCCGGAGACGCTTCGGTCCTCAGTTTAGCCGGTATCGCGTGCGAGATTCGCCAGAACGACCGACGCGTTCCGCTTCAGCCCGCGAAGCTTCGCGCGCTTCAGCGGGGATTTCCGGAATGCGGACCGAAATGACTCATCGTCCAGCTCCAGAATTTCCAGCGCCAACGTGCGCGCGTCTTTCGCGGCGATCATCTCCCGCGGAGCGAAGGCCGATTCCCGTGCGTCGGCGGAAAAGCTCACGTTCCAGGGGCAGACGTCCTGGCAGACGTCGCAGCCGTACACGTTCGTTCCGACGCCCGCATGCAGTTCCTCGGGGATGTCGCCCTTCAGCTCGATGGTGAGGTACGAGATGCAGCGGGTGGCGTCGAGCACTCGCGGGGCGACGAACGCATCCGTCGGGCACGCGTCGAGGCAGCGGGTACATGTACCGCAGCGGTCGGAGTCGAACGGTGCGTCCTCCTCGAGATCGAGGTCGAGCAGCAGGGCGCCGATGAAGAAGAACGATCCGATCTTCGGGTTGACGAGCATCGTGTTCTTGCCGAACCAGCCGAGCCCCGCTTTGCGCGCGAGGTCTCGTTCGAGAATCGGCCCGGTGTCGACGTACGCCTTGCCGCCGACATCGCAGCCGAGCTCTGCGCTCAGCCACGCGTGCAGCGCGCGCAGCCGTTCCGTCATGACGTCGTGGTAGTCGTCACCCCGGGCGTACCGCGCGACTGGCCCCGCCGGCGCGGTCCCGCCGTAATTCATCCCGACGACTACGGCAGATCGGACGTTCCCGAACACGCGCCGCGGATCCGCGCGCTTCCCGGCGCCGCGCTCCAAGTACGTCATATCGCCGGCAAAGCCGCGCGCAACCCACTCGTCGAACATCGGCGCTGTTTCGGCGGGGCCGAGCCGCGTGACCCCGACGAGGTCGAAGCCGAGCGCGCGGGCGTGTGATTTGAGCTGCTCTTCGATTTTCACCGGTCCGACACCGACCAAAGTGCATAGCGCTCGAGGTCACGCGCAGGAGGCACCGCGTCGTGCTCCCCGTATGCCGTGTGCATGCGCCAGCGCAGGTAAGTACGATCCGGCAGCGGGAGGAACGGGAATCGCTTATACCATCCGCGCCGGCGGAATCGCCAAGCCACCTGGGTCAGAGCGACGGCGAGCCGCGGCCGGCGGATCGAGCGTGCGGCCAGGCTACCGGTCAAACGCAGCCACTGCATGACTGAACATATATGATATGGCCTCCGAACATCTGATCGGACTCATCTCCGACACGCACGGCCTGCTCCGCCCCGACGTCCACGACGCGCTGGCGGGGGTCGAGCTGATCCTGCACGCCGGTGACGTGGGCGGCGAAGAGATCCTGCACGAATTGGGCACGATCGCGCCCACCTTCGCGGTTCGCGGGAATACCGATGCACCGGCTCCGTATCTCGGGACCGAGATAATCCGAGAGATCGGCGGCCTCAGTATTCACGTGAGTCACGGCCACGAGGTCGGCCGCCTCACGCCTGAGCGCCTGCTCGCGCGCTACCCGCAGGACATCCTGGTGTACGGGCACACGCACAAGCAGTTCCTGCTCGAGTGGGAGGGCAGGGTCGTGGTGAATCCCGGAGCGGCGGGTCAGCGCCGGTTCGATCTGGCGCCGAGCGTCGCGCGGCTGCGCATCGCGGACGGCTCGGCGGGCGTTGAGTTCGTGCCGCTCGCCTACTCGGACTAGCGCGAGCGACCCTCGAGGCCGGGCGGGTGCGGGATCGAGAGGGCATCGAGCGCGATCGGCATCAGGTCCACAGTGCGCAACGGCGCGGTCGCCAGCGGCTTGCTGGTTAGCAACGGAACCAGCATGTGGTCGCGGTGCAGCGCGCCATGCGACGACACGTGCGGTATCGGCTCGAACCCCGCGCGCAGGTCCCAGTCGCGAGCCGCCGACAGGATGATGTCGCCCGAGCGCGGCGTGTGGGCGATGCGCGCGATCTGGACGAGCGCATCCGGGTATTCGCCGCCGACGGTGAGCGCGTGCGATTCGTCACCGCCGATGCCGGTGCGCTCGCCGATTCCAATGGGATCGCCGCTCCCCGGCCGGTACGTGTAGGAATCGCCGCTCCACTCCAGCAGCGCCGTACCCGCGGCGCGAGAGCGGATCTCGCACTGCGTCTCGCCATAGGGCAGCAACACCAGATCCGTCGAGTCGCGCGACAGCAGGCTCGCCACCAGCCCGCTCCACTCCGATGCGAGCGATGGCCACCACCGCCGGGTTCTAGTCGCGAGATCGACGTACAGGTGCGCCATCGCGTTGCCGCTCACCATCACCGCCGTGCGCGGATCACGCCGGAAGATCCACGGATGCGCTACCGGGCGATGGCCCAGCTGTTCCAGCACTCCAACGAGATCCTCGTGCGCGTCAATCGGCGTGTGCCCGTGATCGCTCACGACCCACAGGTGCGTCGCCTCCCACGAGCCGGACGACTCGAGGTCGCGCCGCATCTCCCCGATTGCGTCATCCACGATGCGGAGCGCCCGGACGACGTCGTCCGAGCCGTGCCCGCGCGCGTGCGACACCTTGTCGACCCCGGTGAACGCCGCGAATACGAAATCGGGCCTGAGCTCGCGCATCCTCGCCGCGAGCCGGCGCGCGACATCACGGTCGATCTCGAGCCAGCCGGCGACGTCACCGCGAAAGTGGGTCCACGCCGTGCGCGCAGCGAACGCGGGACCACGCGTGAAAAAGCGTGACGGATCCAAGCCGCGCGTGACGACGCTCATCGCCGCGAGCGAGTTCGGTACCAGCTCGAACATCGTCTTCGATGCGGCGTCGAGATCCTGGTCCACCAGGCGCATGTCGATGCCGACATAGCTCCGCGAGTGGCCGGGTCCGGAGCAGTCCTTGCGCGACCGGTCATACCAGCGAAGCCCGGGCATTCCGACGGATCCGGGGTGCTTGCCCATCAGGAAAGGCGTGTAGGCCGGGCCCGTAACGGACGGGAAAACCGAAGTGATCTCGTGCAGGCCGCCCTCATCCAGCATGCGCGCCATCGCGGGGAGGGCACCCGAGCCGATCGCGGCTCGAAGGGTATCGGTGCGGACGCCGTCGGCGACGAGGATTATTATCGGCAATAGATTCCGGAGACGTACCCCAGCTGCGACGAGATGAAGAAGAAACGAAAAGATACCGCAAAGCCGAAGACCCGCCGCAAGAAGGGCGCACGCACGCCCACCGGAAAGCCGATGAGCCCGGCCGGACTCGCGTCAGCGGAAGAGTCGGCGCTGGCGGGACTGAAGGAGCGCACCGAAGTCGGCCACATGAAGGCCGGCCGCATGCCGCCGTCGCAGGTCGAGGACACGCGGCAAGCGGGCGCGACCCGCGTCATCGACGAAGCCATCCGCGACCACGTCGTCGAGACCGAAGACGAGAAGCTGCTGCAGAATCCGCGCGCCGAGGCGGACTTCATCAGGAGCGATCCGTGGCGCGTGCTGCGCATCATGAGCGAGTTCATCGAAGGATTCGACGTGCTGGCGAAGACCGAGAAAGGCGTCGCGGTGTTCGGCTCGGCGCGCGTCGGGCCGGACGACCCGCAGTACGGGAAAGCAGTGGAAGTCTCGCGGTTGCTCGCCGAGGCCGGTTTCTCGATCATCACCGGCGCGGGCCCCGGCATCATGGAAGCTGCCAACAAGGGCGCGCGACTCGGCGGCGGCCCGTCGATCGGTTGCAACATCGAGCTGCCGTTCGAGCAGGGCGCGAATCCGTACGTCGACACGCTCGTGAACTTCCGCTATTTCTTCGTGCGGAAGACGATGTTCATCAAGTACTCGTCCGCGTTCATCATCTTTCCCGGCGGGTTCGGCACGCTGGACGAGCTGTTCGAGGCCGTCACTCTCATCCAGACGGGCAAGATCTACCAGTTTCCGGTGATCCTCATGGGGCGCCATTACTGGGCGGGGCTGCTGCGCTGGCTGAACACGCGCGTGCTCGTCGAGCAGAAGATATCGCCGGGGGATCTGGATCTCCTCTTCCTGACCGACGATCCGGAAGAAGCCGCGCAAGCGGTGATTACTGCCTTTAATGCGAAGAGGTGATTAGTGATTAGTGATGGGCGATCAGGCACATGCGTCATTCGTATGTAGGTATCGTCACTAATCACTGATCACCAATCATCAATCACTGCCGTCATGATCGAAGAACTCAAAGCCAAACTGGGCGAAGAAGTCGAGCGTCTCCAGCGCGAGCTGAGCATCACGCTCCCGCAGGAGATCAAACGCGCGGTCGAGCACGGCGATCTGCGTGAGAACAGCGAGTACAAGGCGGCGCTGGAGCGGCAGCAGTTCGTGCAGGCCCGGCTCGGCCAGCTGCGGCAGCGGCTGAGCAAACTTTCCCAGATCGACGTTGCGCAGATCCCGACGGACAAAGTCGGGCTTGGCTCAGAGATCACGGTCGAGGACGAGAAGACCGGCGAGCGGGAGAGGTACAGCCTGGTGTTCGGCGACGCGGTCGAGTTCCAGGAGGGACACGTCACGATGTCGTCGCCGATCGGGCTCGCGGTCGTCGGAAAAGCTTTGGGTGAGGTTGCGGTGCTCAAGTTGCCTGCCGGTGTGCGGCGACTCAGAGTCGTCGATCTCAAGACCATTCACGATTCGACATCGGTCTAGGTGCGTCCCGACGGGTTCGGGGTTGGGGCTGGGCCCTCTGACCACCTACGCTCGCTCCGCTCGCTAAGACGGTGGTCTGGAGGGCTCAGCCCCAACCCCGAACCAGCAACGGCACCAGCCTAGCCAGGGTCTGTCGTGAACATGCGCCCGATGTCGCGAGCGTAATCTGAAATCGCCGCCTCCTTCATTTCCGCCGTCCACCCAAGCAGAGGCGCGACGACGTCTGCGGCCGATGCGGCAAGCGACATGGCATGGTCGCGCGCGCGAAAGGCGGAGAGAGTGCGGCGGATGAGGAAATCGCTGAGGGTTAAGGCGTGCTCGTACCGGACGGCGTAGATCAGGTCCGCTGCCCGTACTCCGCTGTTGCTGCCGATCTCATCACCGAGCTTTGGGTCCGCCGCGATCATCTCCTGGATGACAGTCTCGCTGTCGCCTCCCGGCAGAGCTTCCTTCGCCGTGCGTGAGCGCGTCGTGCGCATGCCCAGCGTCATTTGTACGAAGTCCACCACTTCTTCGGCGACTGCGCGATACGTGGTGAGCTTGCCGCCGGTGACGGTGATGGTGCCGTCGTCGCTACGCTCGATGAGATGCTCGCGTGATGCGGACGAAGGGTCGGAAGAGACCAGCGCGGGCGCGAGTGGGCGAAGGCCGGCCCAGGCGGCGATCACGTCCGAGCGACGCAGGCGCGTATCCGCGAGGTAGGCGTTCACCGATTTGATCAGGTAGGCGATCTCGGATTCGGACGCGCGTACTTCGTCGGGAGAGGAGCGCGTGAGCACTTCCGTGGTGCCGATGATGGTTTGCGATCCGGACGGGAGGATGAACATCACTCGACCGTCGACCGGAGAGAGCAAGGCAATGGCGTCCCGATTGCCCACGATCGAGCGATCTACCGCGATGTGCGAGCCCTTGCTGTGCTCGGTGGCTGAAGTCCAAGCACCCAAAGCGCGCACCACCGCGCGCGCCGTGATCGTGAAGCTCTCTCCGGTGAGGTGGTCGGTGAGCGCAATCTCGTGCCGGGATTCGCTGGCGCGGGGCTCCGCGCTCATGTGGTTCACCACCACGGCATTCCAGTAAGCCGCGCTCAGCGCGTTGGCGAGAGTCAGACGCGCGTCATTTGTGGAGGAATCGAAGTAGCCGCCCCCTCCACCGAGTCCGTTGTGCTTGAGCGCGGGCTCGCGCGTGAGAACTTCGGCCGCGGACAGGCGCTCGTGCCACTTGCCGGGACGGGACAGCGACAGCAAATCGTACAGCGTGAGTCCCGCGCCGAGCTTTCGTGTCGAGACGCGCGAACCGCTGTACACGGGCCAGGTGAATCGGAGCGGCTCCACCAGGTGC
This sequence comes from Gemmatimonadaceae bacterium, assembly GCA_050998915.1. Lineage (GTDB taxonomy): Bacteria > Gemmatimonadota > Gemmatimonadetes > Gemmatimonadales > Gemmatimonadaceae > JACDCY01. Next base: position 3,297 of record JBPCPS010000103.1, on the reverse strand, counting down.
GGCGCGATCCGCATGAGGGCCGCACGTTCCCGCCGCGACTCGCGTACGAGGCCGACCCGGCCCTGCTCGAGATACCGCAGCCCGCCGTGCACGAGCCGGGAGGTGCGGCCGGAAGTCCCGCTGCCAAAGTCGTCCTTTTCGATCAGCGCGACGCTCAACCCCCGCATCGCGGCATCGCGAGCTATGCCGCAGCCGTTTATTCCACCTCCGATGACGACGACGTCGAACGAATCACGGGTTAGGCGCATGCGGTGCGCGAGAGCCGGGACGTGAACGAAGGTCGGAAGCGGCGCCGACATCCTAGAAACATATACCTCCCCGGTCTAACTTCCCTGCATGGCGAGCTACGGCAATGGAACGGGCAGGCGCGTGGCGATAGTCGCGGGAGTGAGAACGCCGTTCACCAAGGCCGGAACGGCGCTCAAATCCTTCAGCGCTATCGAGCTCGGCAAACTGTGCGTCGCGGAGCTGCTGCAGCGGACGGAGCTGGATGCGACCGAAGTCCAAGCCCTGGTCTTCGGGACGGTGACGCCTTCGGTCGTCGCGCCGAACATCGCGCGAGAGATCGCGCTCATGCCGATGCTGCCCAAGGGAGTTCAGGCATTCAGCGTAAGTCGTGCATGCGCGTCGGCCAATCAGGCGATCACGGACGCCGCGGATCAGATAGTGCTCGGTCACATCGACGTCGCCATCGCGGGCGGCGCCGAGACGCTCTCGAACATTCCCGTGCTCCACTCGCCGGGGTTCTCCGACGCTCTCGTGCAGGCGTCGAAAGCGAAGACGATGGCTGGCCGCGCGAGCGCCGTGGCCAGGATCCGCCCGCGCGATCTCGTCCCGATCACGCCGGCGATCGCCGAGCCGTCCACGGGCGAGACGATGGGCCAGTCCGCCGAGAAGATGGCGAAGCTCAACGGGATCACGCGTGAGGAGCAGGACCAGTTCGCGCTGCGATCGCACAGAATGGCCGCGGCGGGTACGGCGGACGGACGGCTCACCGCCGAGATCATGTCCGTTTACGTGCCGCCCAGGTACGAGGCGTTCGCGACATCCGACAACGGAATACGGAGCGACACGAGCCTGGAGCAGCTGGCCGCCCTGAAGCCGGTGTTCGACCGCAAGTACGGGACGGTGACCGCCGGCAACGCGTCACCGCTCACCGACGGCGGCGCGTGCGTTCTGCTGATGAGCGAGGAAAGGGCCCGCGCGCTCGGGTATCCGCCGCTCGGCTTCATCAGATCGTACGCGTACGCGGCGCTGGATCCCGGCGAGCAGCTCCTGCAGGGACCGGTGCTCGCGGCGCCCGTGGCGCTCAAGCGCGCGGGGCTGACGCTGCGCGACATGGATCTCGTCGAGATGCACGAGGCGTTCGCGGCCCAGGTGCTGTCGAACCTGCGCGGATTGGAGTCGCGTGAGTGGGCCAAGCGTGCCGGCTTCTCCGAGCCCGTCGGCGAAGTCGATCGCGCGAAGCTCAACGTGATGGGCGGGTCCGTCGCGATCGGACATCCGTTCGGCGCGACCGGGTCACGCATCACGGTCACACTGCTCAACGAGCTGGGCCGGCGCGGCGGACAGTTCGGTCTGATGACCGTGTGCGCCGCGGGCGGGATGGGGTTCGCGATGGTCGTGGAGCGCGCGTGATGGACACGCTGCGCACGGTCGAGAACAGGGAGAGTCGCGGTCCGTACGCGCTGACCGTGGACGTGCAGGACGGGATTGCCGTGATCACGTTCGACCTGCCGGGAGAATCGGTCAACAAGATCGGGCGCGGCGTGAAGGACGAGTTCCTTTCGCTGGCCGACCGCCTCGAGCGTGACAAGGACATCCGTGGCGCGGTGCTGATCAGCGGGAAGCCGGACGTGTTCATCGCCGGCGCGGACATCGAGGAATTCTTGCTGCTCGAGACCGCCGCGCAGGCCGAGCGATTGAGCCGGGACGGGCAGATGCTCATCGACACGGTGGCGAAGATGCGCATCCCGCTGGTGGCGGCGATTCACGGCGCGTGCCTCGGCGGGGGGCTGGAGCTCGCGCTCGCGTGCACGTACCGGGTCGCGACGGAGCATCCCAAGACCGTACTCGCCCTCCCCGAAGTGCAACTCGGGATTATCCCGGGCGCGGGCGGAACGCAGCGACTGCCGCGCAAGATCGGCCTGCGCGCCGCGCTCGACATGATCCTCACGGGGAAGAATGTGCGCGCCAAGAAGGCGTACCAGATCGGGCTGGTCGAGGAGCTGGTGCATCCGGCGATCCTGCGGCAGATCGCGGTGCAGCGCGCGAAAGAACTGGGCAACGGGAAGCGACCGCAGGTACGGAAGGAGCGCGGCTTCGTGGACGCGCTGCTGGACGGGAACCCCGTGGGCCGGAGCATGGTGCTGCGTAAAGCCCGCGAAGAAACGCTCAAGAAGACCAAGGGCCATTATCCGGCCCCGCTCGCCGCGCTCGATGCGGTCGCGGCGGGACTGAGTGGAAAGCGGGCACACGGGTTCAGGGAAGAGTCGCGCCTGTTCGGCGAGATGGCGGCGACCGACGTATCGCGGCAGCTCATCTATCTCTTCTTCGCGACGACCGCTCTCAAGAAAGACAGCGGCGTAGACGTTCCGGTGGAGCCGCGCGAAATAAAAAAGCTGGGCATTCTGGGTGCCGGCTTCATGGGATCGGGGATCGCGTCCGTCGCCGTGCAGCAGGGGACGGTGGTGCGGATGAAGGACGCGGACCACGCGCGGGTCGGGAAGGGATTCGCCGCCGTGCGCTCCGTGCTCAAGGAGCGGCTCACGAAGCGGCAGATTACTCGCACGCAGCTCGACGACACGATGTCCTTGCTTGGCGGCGCCGTGGACTACGCCGGCTTCGGCAACGTCGATCTCGTCATCGAGGCGGTGTTCGAGGATCTCGCCACGAAGCATCAGGTGCTGCGCGAGGTGGAGCCCGCGTTGCAGCCGGAAGCCATCTTCGCCACGAATACGAGCACGATCCCGATCGCGCGGATCGCCGAGGCGGCGGAGAGGCCGGAGCGCGTGCTCGGGATGCACTTCTTCTCGCCCGTACACAAGATGCCGCTGATCGAGGTGATCACGACTTCGGGGACCAGTCCCGAGGCGGTGGCCACCGCGGTGGCGTACGGCAAGCGGCTCGGCAAGACGGTGATCGTCGTGAACGACGGGCCGGGGTTCTATGTGAACCGGATTCTCTTTCCGTACATCAACGAAGCGGGGAGACTGCTGGAGCAGGGCGCGTCCGTGGATGCCATCGACAATGCGATGGTGGCATTCGGATTTCCCGTCGGGCCGATGACGCTGCTCG
>JBPCPS010000095.1:0-87130 GCA_050998915.1 Gemmatimonadaceae bacterium | reverse complement strand
ATAGGCAAACACCTCCACGGACACGGCGACATGTCCGTCAACTCGCCCCTCGCGCTCCCGGTGATCACGGCGAGCCGCGCGCTCCTCGACTCCCTGGAGTTCGTTCCCTTCCGGGCCGCGATCGCGGCCGGTGTCGGCGCGATGATGTCGTTTCACGGCGTGATGCCCGCGCTGGATTCGACCGGCGTGCCGGGCACTCTCTCGCGCGAAGTGCTGACGGACCTCCTGCGCGAAGAGATGGGCTTCAACGGTGTCATCATCTCGGACGCGATGGACATGCGCGGAGTGCTCGACCAGTTCGGCGCTGAGGAGGCGACCAAGCGGGCTGTCGCAGCCGGTGCGGACGTGCTGATCCAACCGCTCGACGTCACGGCGACGATCGACGCCATCGTCGAGGGAGTAGCCGAGAATCGCTATCCGGAGGAGCGGATCGACGGCGCCGTGCGCCGGCTGCTCGCGCTGAAGCAGAGGATGGGGCTGGACCGGAACAGATTTGTCTCGCTCGATTCGGTCAGGGCTGTGGTCGGTGATAGCGCCAACGTCGCGGTCGCTCGGGAGATCGCGGATCAGTCGATCGTGCTGCTGAAGGATTCGATGGGGCAGATCCCGATGGCTCCGCCCACCACCGAGCGGGTTCTGTCGGTCACCGTTGCCCGGCGCGCGGATCTGGCCGCCGGCACCGCGTTCAACGCCGAGCTTCGACGGGTGTACGCGGGCGTGAGGACGATCTTCGTGCCGGCCGACGACATGGCCGGCTGGCTCCCACGGCTGAACGCAGCGGCCGATTCAGCCGATGTGACGATCATCAGCTCTTACGTGGGGCAGGGCTGGGACGCCGTAACGCTGGGGGCCCCACAGCCCTTCGTGGATTTCGTGACCCAGCGTTCGGCGGCAGGGAAAAGGTCGATCGTGGTGGCTTTCGGGAACCCCTACCTCCTCAGTCAGATCCCGTCCGTACCCGCGTATCTGGTGGCGTGGAGCGGGGTGCCGGCCTCTCAGATAGCGGCCGCCCGTGCGCTCCTGGGGCAGATCCCGATCACGGGGCGTCTCCCCATAAGCATCGGCCCATTAACCATGGGCAGCGCCATCATAAAGCGCCCGCCCAAGGGAATACCCTAGCCCGTACTGCCGCGGCAACGGCTGGCGGCACGAAGGCGCTGGATCCGGCGTCCCTAGGGGCTCGAAATGGCGGCGTTAGGTCGGGCCGACTAGTATATCTTTGTGACACATTTGTAGCCTCTCGGACGTGGATCCATGCGAAACTATTGCGCCTAATGGTGTACTAGTAGCAAAGTGGGCTTAGCGGAAATGGTGCCGTTAAGCACGATTCCGTACCGGGAGGGCCGATGTTGGCATACGTAGACTCACTCTGCGCGGCGCTGCTCGCGAAGAACTCGAAAGAGATCCGGCGGTTATTGGCGCTCCCGCACGCCGGGAAGCTGCCGCGCCGCGTCCGCGAGGAGGCCACCGCAATCGCCAAGGCCGATGGATACGGCCATACGGCTCCGGTGCACGCGCTGCACTACTTCTATACTCTTACGCACCTCCTCGACGAGAACAACGACCCGTTGTTCGATAGCGAGATGAGCCACGCGGAGCGTACCCAGATCGAGCTGCCTCTCCGGACTGCCAGCGGTTTCTAGCCGCGCCGGCCGCTGACCCGCCTGGATGACTGTGCGCCGGAGAGGTCTCCGGCTTTTTTTGTTTTGGGCGCTTTTCCCCCGCACCAAGTAGGCTCAGCGAAGACACTCCCTCGGGCTTCACCTGGTCCGTCGTGCATTGCCGCGGCGCCTTGTCCGGCCGCCAGCGGAGGAACCTGGTCCCGTGTCCGATGGCATTGAACTGGAATCCAAGAAATGAGAAGCCAGATACGAGAAAGCCAGAGCGCCAGAAAGGCCGTCTGCCATTCTGGCTTGCTGGCTGTCCGGCCTCTCATTTCTTGGATCCCCCGTCATTTCCCCTTGCGCCCGTTCGCGGCCAAAAGCCCGCGCAGCGAGTTCTTCCGCTTCATCGCCGTTCCCCAGATGTCGCCTTTCTCGGCGAACCGCTCCATCACCGAATCGATCGTGAAATCCCGAGGATCGAGGTCCGCCGTCAACTCCTCCCATTCGAGTGGGGTGGAGACTGTCGCCCCGTCGCGCGCGCGCACGCAGTACGGTCCCGCTACCGTCTTGCCCTTGATGTTCTGCAGGTAATCCACGTACACCATCGCCTCGCCGCGCTGCTTCACGAAGCGCTTCACCGTCGCCTCCTTCGGATGCTCCCGCGCGACGCGCTCCGCGATTATCTGGGCGATCAGCGTCGCCGCGTCGTTGGGCGTCTGCGGTGGAAGCGGCAAATACACGTGCATGCCGGTGGACCCTGACGTCTTGATGGCCGCGTGCAGCCCGAACTCGTCGAGCACCGCCTCCACCCACTGCGCGACCTGCACCACGCGGCCGAACTTCGCTTTGGGCCCGGGGTCGAGATCGATTATCGAGTAGTCGGCGTAATCGAGCTTGGGGAAGCGCGAGTGCCACGGATCCACCGAGACCGCGCCTAGCTGGATTGTGTAGAGCAGCGTTGGGAGATCGCCCCCGACCATCCGGCGCTGTTTCTCGCCTTCGTCGTTGGTGACTATCTCCACGCGCACGGCCTCGGGCGTGTCGTCGGAAGCGTTCTGCTGGTAGAACGTCTGCCCGTGGATGCCGTTGGGAAATCGCTTCAACACCAGCGGCCTGTCGGCAATCGTGGGAAGAATGAAAGGCGAGACCAGGGTGTAGTACCGCAGCAGATCGCCCTTGGTGTGGCTCGTCGATTCAAAAAAGATCTTGGCGAGGTTGGTGACGGACAGCTTTTTCCCTTTGCCGAAATCGAGCGTGCCGCGCTTGTCGCTGTCGCACAGCGCGTCGATCTGCCGCAGAGATTTCGCGGCATCCGCGCGCAGCGGAGCGGGCGGCTCCGCCACGGCGATCAGCTTGTCGGTGGATTTGCCCGAAGCTCTCGTCCTCGGCGCGGTTTTCGCCGGAGCAGCAGTCTTCGCGCGCGTCGTTTTCTTTGCGGCCATGGGCTCCTTCGCTCGCGGCTGCACGCTCATCGCTTCGCGGGTGATCTCGCTCGCGGGCTTGTCGGTGCGTGTGCCGAGGTAGATGGGTTGGCGGAGCCTGCCGTCCGCGGTCCACTCGCTGAACTTCACTTCCACGACGATCTTCGGCCGCACCCAGTGCGGCTTCTCGTTCGTCTTCGGCCGCGCGCTGAACGGCGGCGAGTCACGCTCGAGGGGAGTCAGCAGCTTGTACATGTCCTCGAGTCCCTGATTGGTGAACCCGCCCCCCGTGTGTCCCGCGTAGATGAAGTCGTCGCCGTCGTAGTAGCCGAGCAGGATGGCGCCGATGTGCGACCGGCTGTTGCGCGGTTCGGTGAAGCCGCCGACGGCGAACTCCTGGCGGAACTCGATCTTGAGCTTGAGCCAGGAGCGGGAGCGCGCGCCGGGCTCGTACACGGCGTCGGTGCGCTTGGCGATGATTCCCTCCCACCCCTGTTTCCTGGCCAGCTCCAGCAGCTTCTCGCCGTCGCCGCTGGTGTCGCCGAGGCGGATGACGCTCGACGCGCGCGACGCGATCCGCTTCTCGAGACGCGCGCGGCGCTTGCGCCACGGCTCGCGGATGAGCAAGTCTTTGCCGTCGAGGAGAATGTCGAACAGGCACAGGCCCACGGGCGACCCTTCGCGGTGCACGGCGATGGCCGTGTCGTCGGTGACGTGCATGCGGCTCTGGAGCTCCTGAAACCGCACGGGCTCGCCGTGCTTGAGCGCTACGACTTCTCCGTCGAGCACGAAGTCGCGCCGGGCCGAAGACGCGAGCTTGCGCAGCGCCTCGGCAATCTCGGGGAACTGGCGGGATTTGTCGTGGCCGTTGCGGGTGACGAGCCGCGCGTCCTTCCCGGTGCAGAACGCGAGCACGCGCACCCCGTCGTACTTGGGCTCGAACGTCCAGTCGCCTCTGGGGATCCCGGTACCCACGCTGGCGAACATCGGCTCGAGAATTTTCGGAAGTTTCAGCGGTTTCGGCTCGGTGCGGGTGGCGGAGAGCACCGGCGCCTTTTTGGCTTCGTCCTTCGCGCCCGCGCGCGCGGCTTTCCGCGCTTCCGCCGCGTCGCCGCGATCGCTCTCCCAGACTTTGCTCTTTTTGTCCGCGGCGATCTCCTCCATCGTGCGGCCGCTCACGACCGATCTGTCGTACTTCTCCACGATGTCTTCGCGGCCGGCGTGCTCGTCGCGGTGTTTGATGAACAGCCACTGCGGCTTGTCGGAGGATCCGAACCTGTCACCCTTCATCCGGACCAAGACGTACGAGCCCTGCATCCGCTCGCCATGAAAGTGAATCTTGAAATCACCCTTGGTATAACCGGCGCGAAGCAGGGCTTCGTCGTGGTCCGAGGGGTCGGGTGTGGCGGTGTACGTGCCTCGATCCCACAGCATCACCGTGCCGCCACCGTACTGGCCGGCGGGGATCGTCCCCTCGAACGTGTTGTACTCGATCGGGTGGTCCTCCACCTGCATCGCGAGTCGCTTCACGGTCGGGTCGATGCTCGGACCCTTCGGCACCGCCCAGCTTTTCATCACGCCGTCGAGCTCGAGGCGGAGGTCGAAGTGCAGGTGACTGGCCGCGTGCTTCTGGATGACGAAGCGCAGCCCCTTAACAGGCGATTTCTTTTTGGGAGCCGCGGCCGGTCCGCCCGCGGGCTCGCGCGTGCGGGAGAAATCTCGCTTGCGCCGGTACTCCCTGAGCTGCTCGACCGCTGCGGTCCCTTTTCCGGACCCGGCTCCGGCGCGCTTGCTGGGCGCCTTGGTGCGCGCCATGGAATGTGAGCCCGGTTAGGCGGTCTTTCGCTTCTTCGAGCGCGTCGTCTTCTTCGCCGCGGGCTCGTCCTCGTCGCGTCCGGCCTTTGTCGCGCCGCGCTTCGCCTTCTTTCCGCCGCCCTGCTCCAGGCTCTCGCGCAAACGCGACATGAGATCGAGCACGCCGGTGTCTTCCTCCTCGACCGGCTCCTCGTACTTGATCTTCTTGCCCTTCATTTTGTCCTTGATGACCTTCATCAGCTTCTCGCGGTAGTCGTCCGTGTACTTGTCCGGACTGAATTCCTCCGTGAGGTTGGCGACGAGCATCTCCGCCATCTGCAGCTCCTGCGGCCGGACGATGTCCTCACCTGGAAAGGTGTACTCCGCCGCGTCCACGAGCTCGTTGGAGAACCGCATGATCTCCATGACTAGCGCGTCGCCTACGACCTTGATCCCTGCGAGATGCTGCTTGGTGCGCATGATGATCTTGCCGATCCCGACGGCGTCGGCGTTTTTCATCGCGGCGCGGAGCAGCGCGTAGGCCTTCTCGCCACCCTTGGCGGGAACGAGGAAGTACGGCGTCTCGAAGAACCGCGGGTCGATCTCCTCCTGCTTCACGAAATCGAGGATGTCGATCGTGCGGGAGGATTCCACCGCGGCAGCCTTGAAGTCGTCATCCGTAATGACGACGAACTTGCCCTTCTTGTACTCGTATCCCTTCACGATCTCGTTCCAGGGTACCGGTTCACCCTCTTCCTGGCAGAGACGCTCGTACTTGATGGGGGACATGTCGGTGGCGTGGAGCATCCGGAAGCTGATGTGATCCTCCCGCACGGCTGTCTTCACCTCGACCGGGATGTTGACCAGCCCGAACGTCACCGCGCCTTTCCAGATCGCCGCCATGCATGGAGCTCCGTTTTCTTTGTGATAGGGAGCCTAACGAGCAAGACACATGCTCGCTATGGCGCGAAATGAAACGCCCCGCGATTACTCGCGGGGCGTCAGTTGGGTGACTGTCGTACACATCCAGGTCTTACTCGGCTTTCGTCACATCCGCCGCCTGGGGGCCTTTTTGGCCCTGCACGATCTCGAACTCGACCTTGTCGCCTTCGGCGAGCGACTTGAAGCCGCTCCCCTGGATGGCGCTGAAGTGAACGAACACGTCGGGCCCGCCCTCACGCGAAATGAAACCGAAGCCCTTCGCGTCGTTGAACCACTTCACTGTCCCCGTAATGCGCTCCGCCATTTTCTTGCCCCCTTACCTTGCACTTCCCACCTACCGTTACAGCGGCTGGCGCCGCGGTACGACCAGGTGAAAAATCGGGCAATTTTTGTGCGCGGTAGGCCGAGTTAGGCGGCGCCTGCGATATACCGGGCGACCCGTCCGCATTCCTTGCAGGTCAGGGTCACGTGCGTGGTGGCCGGCGGTGGCTCCTGGTCGGGGTGGCGCGAAATCGATCCGGAGCAGGAAGGACAGCTCAGCGGCTTGCCGTGCCGGTCGTGGGTAATGAGGCTGAGCGCTTGAGCGGGGTTGTACGTCGCGGGACGAGGCTTACGCATTCACATCCTCCAATAAGCGACGCTCGTTAGCCTCGTAGAGACGGGGCCAAGGTCGCTGCTTCTGTAATCTAACAGCCCCTGGAAGGGCCATAACCAAATGTTCCTGGGCTGTGCCCGGGCAGGATCCCGGCAGGCGCTGATACCGATGCTAGGCAAGAATGTTCCAGACCATGCCCCTGGCGGTGGCAGGGATTCCATTTCAGCAGCCTCGAACTACGGGGTCCAAGCCTGATTTGACCTATCCAGGTCAGGAAACACCCGCTCGGGATCGATCTCGATCCTCGCGACCGTGGCGGCATTGTCCACCACGTGACCGGCCCGGGTCTGGCCGCGCAGCCAAACGTCGACCGCGATCTCCGCCCGTTCGGTCGTTCCGTCCGTTCTCGTTATCACTAGCCGCGCGGGCATCGGCGCAAGCCCGCGGTCTTCGACCGTCACCAGCAGCCGGTTCCCCGAGCGCTCCACTCCCGCAATCGCCTGGTCGAGCGTCCACGTCTCGTAGAACCAGGTGCGCCAGAACCACGACAGATCGCGGCCACTGACGTCGTTGAACGTGTTGAACAGATCCTGCGGCTGCGGATGCCGGTTGGTCCACCTGCGTCCGTACTCGCGGTACGCGCGCATGAACGTCTCTTCGCCAAGCAGTCCGCGAAGCGCGTGCAGCACGACCATCGGCTTGTCGTACGCCGCTACGGTGCGCGCTGCGTCGCGCATGTAGTGATCGCCGTGGCGCATGATCTCGAGCTCGGTGCCCGCGCTCGCGGTCCGCTGATAGGAAGTGCCCATCAGCGTCGCGGGCGAGATCCCCGGGAAGAACTCAATGGAGCCGTTCCAGTCGTTGAAGCTGGTGAGCCCTTCGTCCTGCCACATGTGTCGCTTCTCGTCGGAGCCGACGATCATCGGGAACCACATGTGCGCGATCTCGTGGATCGTCACGCTCTGCAGCGCGACGGAATCGCGCGGCGATCCTGTGATGAACGTGGTCATCGGGAATTCCATCCCGCCCCCGACGGCGAGACCTTCGACCACGGTCATGTGCGGGTACGGATACGGCCAGAGAAAGCGCGACAGGAAATCGATGGAGTGCCGTGCGTAGCGCGCGGTCTCACGCCAGAGCGTGTACTGCGGTCTGTACAGCGCGTGCACCAACGGGAAGTCGCCGGCGCCGGCGCCGTCGCCGTTTGCGTCGCCAACGCTGACGCGCGCCGCGTCCCACACGTAGCGGCTGCTCGCCGTCCACGCAAAATCACGAACGGCGTCCGCCGAGAATCGCCAAGTGAGCATGCCGTCGGATCCGCCGGTCACGGTCGCGCGGCCCGGTCCGCGCTCGGCGGCGGTCACCACGTGCACGATTCCCGAATCGGCCGAGCCGCGCCCGGCACGGAGTCGGTCGAGACGGCCGTGCACAGTGGGAGAGAGAACGTCCGCGGAATTCTCGAGCTCACCCGTCGCGACGACGAGCCAACCGGCCGGAACGCGGAGCGAGACGTCGTAGTCCGCGTAACCCATGTAGAACTCGCCGGTCCCCATGTACTGATCGGTCTGCCAGCCGGTCACGTCGTCGTAGACCGCGATCTGCGGGTACCAGTACGCGAGATGAAATACCTCGCCGTCCTGTCCCATGCGGGGGGAGCCCGGGAGCGGCGGCACGAGAAAAGACCACTGCACGTCGAGCTCGATGCTGTCGCCCGCCGCCAGCGGGGCAGCGAGGTTGAGCCACGCGATCGTTCCGTCGACGCGGTAGCCGACGGACGCCGTATCCCGCACCGCGGCGAGGCGTACGCCGTTCGCCGCCAGAACGGCGATCCGTACACCCCCGGCAACCGTCACGGCTCGATTTCTTTGCGCGTCGGGCGCGTACAGGTTCTGGTAGAGATGTAGCGCTACGCGCTTCAGCGCGTCGGGCGACCTGTTGTAATACCGGATCTTGCCGCTGCCTACGAGCTGCTTGCTCGCGGTGTCGATCGAGGCGCTCAAGTCATAGCGCGCGTACTGTTGCCAGTAGCGGGGGCCCGGGCGCCCGGTCCGGGTGCGCGTGCCTCGTTCGACGGCGCGGGTGAATCTCGCCGGCTCGACTATCGAGTCATGCCGCGGATGAAGGTCGACGGGCTCAGCGACGACGTCGAAGCTGCCTGCGGGGTAGGTGTCGGGGGTGTGGGGCGGCGCGCATGCGCTTGCGATCACGAGCGCGCACGCGACGAGCGCGCGCGTCATTCGTAGACTACGTCCCCTTCCGCGTCGATTCCGATCTCCTGATGCGCTCCACATACGCCGCAGACCCGTTTGACGTGCCATGCCTCTCCCAGCTCCTCGCGGTGTGAGGCGCTGGCCGGCTTGACGGTGAGCTTCTTAAAGCTGAATTCACCGCACGTTATGCAAGGATGGCTCCGCGCGATCTGTGTTGCGCGCTTCTCTCCAATCGCCAACTCAGCGGTCCCGCGGCGGGCCGGGGTCAGGACGTCCTAGCTGCGAAGGAACAGCCGAATCGCCCCCACTCCCACCTCTGACCAGCAGCTCACGCAGCCCGCCGAGCGCGCCCATGACTCCGGCCGCTTCCACCGGGAGGAAGATCGTGGATCCCTTGCCCTGCGCGAGCGACGGTAGTGCCTCGAGGTACTTGACGCCGAGCAAATAGACCGCGGCTTGGCCGTCGGGGAGCGAGTTGGCGATCCGCCGCAGCGCTTCCGCTTCCGCGTCCGCCATGGCGAGGCGCGCTTCCGCGAGTCCCTGCGCGCGCAGCACCGACGCTTCCTTCTCACCTTCCGCGCGTCTGATCTGCGATTCGCGCACGCCTTCCGCCTCGAGGATCGCCGCGCGCTTCCCTGCCTCGGCGTTGGTCACCGCGGCGCGCCGCTCGCGCTCGGCGCGCATCTGCAGCTCCATGGACTGCTGGATGTCGCGCGGCGGCTCGATCGCCTGCAGCTCCACGCGGGTGACGTCCACGCCCCACCCAATGGACGCTTCTTCGATCACCTCGCGCATGCGGCGGTTGATGACATCGCGGCTCGCGAGCGTGGAATCGAGCTCCATCTCACCGACGATGTTGCGCAGAGTCGTGCGCGTCAGCGTCTCCAGCGCGTACGGGAGGTTTTGCACCGAGTACGTCGCCTTTTGCGGATCGGCTACGCGGTAGTACAGCACAGCGTCGATATCGATCGTGACGTTGTCCTTGGTGATGACCGGCTGGCTCGGGAAGTTGAGCACTTGCTCACGCAAGTCGATCCGCGACGTGGATGAGATGGTGAGAGTGTTGCCCGAGAGGCCCGACTCGAGGAAGCGCACGTCCAGCGTCTTGGGGCGCTCGACGAAGGGGATCAGCAGGTTGAGACCCGAGCGTGCGACGCGGTTGAACCGGCCGAAGCGCTCTATGACCATCACCTCGGCCTGGCCGATGATCTTGACGCCTTTGGAGAGCGTGAACAGCCCGAGGGCAGCGAGAACCGCGAGGACGATCGTCGTGGTAAGAATGGCGCGCTCCGGTGGGGACGGATGAAGTTTACGGTCCGGAAGGCCTCCCCAACAGACAGCGCTCTTGGCTATTAGCTATTGGCTCTTGGCGAGCCAACAGCCAATAGCCAATAGCCAATAGCTAATTCTTCGGCGCCGCGGCCAGGCTCCGCGCGATCGCGAACAGATCCTGCTGCGTCTGCCCGCGGCCGAGGAGCTCGACCGCCCGCATCAGCTGCCTGTCTTCGGAGACCGTGCGGCGCCGATCGGTAGAGTCGCCGAACGCGACGACGGTGATCCGGCTGCCAAGAATCCGGTCGATCTCCGTGGCGCCTTCGTTATACAGCTCCGCCTCGATCTTCACGCCCGCTGCGGTGAGACGGCGATACAGCTCCTGCCTCCACGCCGGCTGGAAGACGAAGTCCGGCTTGACCTGCGACTTGAGCTCGCGGGCGTAGTCGTACAGCGTGGTGCGGAAGACCTGCCCCTGCGGTGCGAGCGCGTTGATGAGGCGCTGCTCCGCGGCCGTGAGCGTGTCCGGCCGCACGATCACATCCGGCGTGATCGCTCCGCCGCCATACACTATGCGGCCCGCGTCGGAGCGGAACTGCGGCTTGTTGCGCCGCGTCTCTTCCGTCTCGAGCGAGTCAGGCGTCACCTCGACGAACTCGCCGTTCGGCAGGAGCTTGCGCTCTTTCTGAATCGAGCGGCCGCTGGGCGTGAACCACTTCGCGGTGGTCATCTTGAGCGCATACCCGCCGTTGAGCGGATACACTGTCTGCACCAGCCCCTTGCCGAAGGAAGTGGTGCCGACGATCAGCGCGCGATCATGGTCCTGCAGCGCGCCGGCGACGATCTCGGAGCCCGAGGCCGATCCACCGTTCTGCAGAATCACGAGCGGCAGGTCGGCCGACAACGGCCGCTCACGCGCGATGAACGTCTGCGGCTCGGTGCCGCGGCCGCGCATGCTCGAGATCTCCTGGCCTTCGCGCAGGAACAGGTTGCTCACCGTCAGGGCTTCATCCAGGATGCCGCCGGGATTGCCGCGCAGATCCAATATGATTCCCCTGGCGCCCTGGCTCATGAGCTGCTGCACCGCGGCCGACAGCTCTCTCGTCGCCGTCTCGTTGAACTGCAGCAAGGGGATGTAGCCGAACCTGTTCTCGAGCACGATCGCGTACGGCACCGCGGGGATGTGCACGATCGCCCGCGTGAACCGGACGGGGATCGGCTCCGCGACACCCGGGCGCTGGAACTGCACCGATACGCGCGTACCGGGCGTCCCCTTGAGCGCGTCGGACACCTGCGTCGTGGTCCACCCGCGGACCTGCACCGTATCGATCACCACGATGCGATCGCCTTCCTGCACTCCGGCCTGCTCCGCCGGAGTGTGCGGGAAGACCTTCTGCACGGTGACGAAACCCTGCACCTCGGCGATCTCCATCCCGATTCCGCCGTATCGGCCGCCCGTCTGTGCGTTGAATTGGGACAGTTCGCGCGGAGAAAGTAGCGTCGTGTACGGATCGTTCCGCTCCTGCACCAGCCCCCGCGCGGCATTCTTGTGCAATTTGGCAGCGTTGAGCGTGTCCACGAACCTGTTGGACACGAGCTGCATTACCTGCTCCAGCAGACGCGCGCTCTCGAGCGAGCCCTGGTTCTGGTGTACGAACGCGCCCGCGATGAGGGGGAGGACCAGCGCGGCGGCGATCAAGTGCCTTCGGAAACGACGCATTTTGTCCGATTGAGGGGTGTGCTTCTAACCTAATGAGTACCGTCGGGCGAGGCCGGGGTTCCGGCCCGGCCCGCCATGACGTAGTCGACCATCCATTCGCGGTTGACCTGCTTGATCCGGACGTCGCGGGCAATCCCGGCCGCGAGCAGCATCTCGTGCGCCGGTTGGAGGACGCGTTGGAGGTGCGAAGGGAAACGCTGCGCCAGCGGCAGCTGCTCGGCGAGGCTTTCGAGCGACGAGCGCCAGGTGAGCTGCCCCTCGGCGCGCGCAACCTCCAGTAGGCGATACAGCCGTCGCGCCACCGGGCTGCTCAGCGCGAGATAATGCGTGGGCGACAGCGTGATCGTGTGATTGGCCGCGATGTTCGCGCGCATGAGCGGCGAGAGAGTCACCTTCGCCTCGCCCGGCTCGGCCGATTCCAGCGCGGGAAAGAAGCTGAGCTGCTCGCGGTCGCTCATCCGCCTGCGATCGATCGCAACAGCCGTGAGCAACGTGAAGCCCCCTTCGAGCAGCGTGCTGCCGGGCGCGACGAGGTAGGCGCCGTTCGATTCGGCCGTGGTCCGGTGCAGTCGCGCGAGTCCGGCGCGGAGCTGCTCATAGGTGCGGCCGTCAACGCGTCGCCCGATGGCGCGAAGAAAGGCATGAAGTGTGAATGTGACGGAGCCGTCGGCGGGAAAGCCGGCCTCGTGATAGCGACGGAGCAGCTCGACGTATATGTCCTGGTCGAACGTGCCGGGAAGACGGTCGCCGGGACTCGGCAGCACGCGCCAGCGCCCGCCGGCTGGCGGCGAGTAGCTTATCGCGGAGTCGTCGGCGGAATCGCTGAGCCGGAAGAACGGCAATGCCTCGAGCGACCGGTCGAGAACTATCGCCCGGGTGGCTGCACGGCGGCGTGCTGCGACATTCATTATGCCGAAACTGTTCTGATTCGTGACTGGGAGCAAGCTTTGAGGCCTTCAGGGAAGCGGAGACGCGCCGAATGACGTTTTTGAAATACGCCGGGTTGATTCTCCTAATCCTGCTGGTTCTGGTCCTCACGCTGATCGGCGTCCTCTCGGTTACGCGAAGCCACACCGTGGAGAGGGTCATATCGGAAGGCGATCACGAGGGACCACCGCACGTGCGGGACGCGTTGTTCGCCCAGTCCATCGAGCTCTACACGGGAACCCACATTGGCGAGGGCAACTGGGTAGACATCCTGCTCAATGGAGAGGGGACGTATCCGCCGCTCTGGAACGACCTCGCCGCCGCGAAAAACACGATCACCGTGCAGATGTACTACTCCCAGCCCGGCGCGGTCGCCGATACGATGGCGAGCTACCTCTCGGAGCGCGCGCGCGCCGGTGTCCGCGTACTGCTGCTGCTCGACGCGTTCGGATCCGGGCCGCTGAAGCAGGAATGGATCGACGGGTTGAAGGAGGCGGGCGTTGAAGTCGCCTGGCTCCGGCCGCTGCGCTGGTACACGCTGCACCAGGCGTCACAGCGGTCGCACGCGCGCGTGGTGGTGGTAGACGGCCAAATCGGGTACACCGGCGGGTTCGGGCTCGCCGATTACTGGCTGGGCGACGGTCATACCAAAGGGCAATGGCGCGAGTCGAACGTGAGATTCGGCGGGCCCACCGTCGCATCGCTGCAGGCGGCGTTCGCGGCCGGATGGGTGGAGGCGACGGGCGAGCTGATCACCGGCGACATGTTCTTCCCCTGGCCCGCACTCTCGAAGCGTGGCGATATCAACGCCGGGCTGATGCACACCATTCCCAGCGTAGGCAGCACGCCCGCGGAGCGCTTCCTCTCGATCTCGCTTGCCGGCGCGCGCAAGTCGCTCTACATCGTGAACTCGTACTTCGTCCCCGATGGCAATCTCAAGCGGCTGCTCATCGCGGCGGTGAAGCGCGGCGTGGACGTCCGCGTGCTCACCGTGGGCCCCGAGACCGACGTCAAGACGACGTGGTACGCAGGCCGTGCGATGTATGACGAGCTGCTCGAGGGCGGCGTGCGGATCTACGAGTACCAGCCGGCGATGATGCACGCCAAGTCGATGGTGGTGGACAGCTACTGGTCCACGATCGGCTCCATGAATTTCGACAACCGCTCCATCTCGTTCAACAACGAGACGAACATCGTCGTTCTGAACGAAGGGTTCGGGCAGCGGCTGGACGGCATCTTCTTCGACGATCTCAAATTCTCGCACGAGCTGACGCTGGAGGAAGTCCGCAACTGGCCGCTCAAGGTCAAGCTGCTGTGCTGGGGCGCCGAGAGGCTGTGGCGCGTGCTGTAGACCGCTCGCTGCGTGCTGCGTGCTGCGTGCTGCGTGCTGCGCCCTGAAGAGAATGTCAGAAGCGCGGCATCGGTATTGCCCTCAGGTGGGGTCAGAGTACTTGAAAAGGATTACGGATGAAGAAAAAGAAGAAGAAAGAAGACATGATGTGGGTGATCGTTGCCGCGGGATCGGCGATGCTGGCGGGCGCGATCGTGCAGAAGGGACTCAATAGGGGCTGGCGCGCGGTCACGCACGAGGATCCGCCGAACGTGAAGGAGCTGCCGATCGAGCCGTGGAGAAAGGCGCTCAGCTTCACGCTCGCGTCGGCGATCACGGCGGGATTGGCCACGCTATTGTCGCAGCGGGGGGCGGCGGCGGGGTGGGAGAAGGTGACCGGAGATCCGCCGATCCGTAAGCTCAAAGCGAGAAGCTGAGCAAACTACCACAGCAGGGTTCGGGCAACACGTTCTAGGTTTTGGTTTTGGTTAACCACCGTTCACGGGTGACTGGTTGATGGTTTCCGCCCCAACCTCCCACCTACAACCGGAAACCAATCGGTTAACCAGAACCTACAACCACAACCTGTTGCCCGAACCTGTTGTGGCTGTTCTCAGTCGCGCACGTCTTCCCTTCCAAGCGCGGATCTCACCGCCTCCCGCATCGCGACAATGGCGTTCTCCCTCGCGGCGGACACGTCCGACCGCACGTGGATCTCCACTCCTTCAGTGACGTCCACGCGGCGCCATGAGCGCGCGGGATCGTCGTCGTGCGCGACGGTTTCAGCGGTGCCCGCGCCGAGAGCGGGTGCGAGGGAAGTCGCGATCCTGCGCTCCAACGCGTCGCCGGTGACGCCGGAGAATTCCTGCTTGATGGAATCGAGGCTCTGTCCCTCGCGCTGACGGATCTTGATCGCGAGCAGCTGCAACAGGTGGCGGTAGTTGTACGTCGCCGCGGTACCCGATCCGTCGGGCCGATCCATCAATCCGCCCGCGACGTAGAACCTGACTGCTCGCGCGGTGGGCGCCGCGCGCGCCGACGCATTGGTGGGACGCAAGCCGGCGGCGTCCACTAGCGCTGTCACATGCGCTGCGAGGCCTCGGGCGTTCCAGGGAGCTTGGCGGGAGTGGGCGCGGAGGAGAGCGACTGGCGACTCAGCCATGCGGAAACGATAACATTAAAATCCTCGGCACGCTCATCGTGTGGCAGGTCTCCCGCGGGTGACAGAACAGTGAGCTCGATAGCGGGCTGAATTGAGCGATAGCGCGTCGCTTCGTCCAGAGGCGCTTCAGTACTGTCGCTCCCCCACACGAGCAGAGTCGGCTGCATGAGCCGGCGCACCGCGCGCGACACATCGATGTTCAGTTGCCCGGCGAACTCCGCGGCCAGTGCGTGCCGGGCACCCCGCTGATGGGTGGTCGTATGCGCGACGCGTACCAGCTCCGGCGTTACCACCGTGTTGTCCGAGTACTTCTTCCGCAGGTGCGTGCGCAGAGCGCGAACCGACACCATGGCATTGAACGCCGCGGTGCCGAGCACAGGTGAATCGAGCGCGAGCCGCCCGGCATCGAGCGCGACGCTGCCCGTCTCGGTGAGTCGCACGAGCCCGGACGGGGCGATTATCACCAGACCGGGAAACCGCTGCGGATCGCGCGCGCCGAGCACCAGCGCGTACGCGGCGGACAGCGACGAGGCCACCAGAACGCACGGCGTGCCGATCACCTGCGCGGCGAAATCCGAGATGAGCGAGATGTACAGCCGTGCGGAGTAGCGCGTGGCGGGGCGGTCGGAGCGGCCGAAGCCCAGCAGGTCGATGGTGTAGACGGTATTGGCGCGGGCGAAGTAGTCGACGTTGTTGCGCCACTCGTACGACCAGGCCGCGGGATAGATGCCGTGCACCAGGAGGATGGGCGGGCCGCTGCCTCGCTTGGTGAATGCGATCCTGCGGCCGCGCCAGCTGAACCCGCCCTCCTCGCCGCCGATCAGGTTGGTGAGCCGGTCTACGCCCTGCCGCGCAAACGCTTTGAACAGCGCCGCGGCGCCGACGATCGCGCCGCCGGACAGCAGCAGCTTCTTGAGTTTGGCGTTCCCGTCTTCGTTCATGTCCGGTATCCCGTCATCCACGAAAGCTAGTCTCTGTTGGTTTGCCGGAAACGACGCATCTCCGACTTGGACGCAACGAGGGTGGCGACCCAGGAGAGCTACCCCGCCCGCTCTTACGAGCGGGCACCCGCGCTAAGACGCTCTCCTGGATTGCCACCCTCGCTGCGTCCACCGTGCATTCGTCCGCCGGAAGGAAACGGCGACCTAGCGCCGGGATGCTCTCCCTTTCGCCCGGCGCTGGCTCGCGGACTTGCCCGCGCTCCGGCCACCGCCTCCGGCGCGGCCGCGGCTCGCGGTCTTGCGGCCGGTCGGCTTGCGGGCGCCCGCGCTCTTCTTCGCAACGCTCCGGCCCGCGGACTTCTTCGTGCCGCGCGAGCCCGACGCCGCCCCCTTGGACTTGGCGCCGCGGCTGCCGCCGGCGGCCTTGGATCCCCCGCGCGCCGTCTTCTTCTTCGCGCTCGTCGAGCCCGACCGGCTCGCCGTTTTCGCGGGCCTGGCGGCCTTCTTTGCGGCAGGCCCCGCTGCTGCCTTCGCGGTGCTGCCGCCGCTCGGGCGCGAGGTCTTGCCAGCGCCACCCGTGTTCGCCCGTGAAGCGGTCGCACCGCTCGAGCTCGTGCGGGCGCTCAATCCCGACGCCGGTGCCATACCCGTGGCCGCGCCGGTATTCTGCGCGGCGCCGGGAGTCGACGGCGTGCCGGTCAGCCCGGTGAGATCGCCCGTCTCGAAGATGCTCGGCTCGATCGGCGCGGCCGGCTTGACGCTCTTCGGCCTCCCGCGACGCCGCGGCGCAGTCACGGCGAAGAGATCGGCCTCTTCGTCGTCCTCGTCGGTCACCTCAGGCGTAACGCCCGGCTCTTCGTCATCGTCGTCGTGGTCTTCGGCGCTGTCCCAGAGACTTTCCGTGTGGTCCTTGTTGAGCGCCCAACCACCACCCTCCTCGTCTTCATCGTCGTCGTACGACGCGCGTCCGCCGCCGCCGTAGCTGGGCACGTCCTCGCTGTCTTCGTCTCGATCGGCGAAGCTGAAACCCCGCTCGAGCCCATCTCTCCCCGGCATGACGCCTCCTTTCGGTAAAGCTGCTGGATCACTCCCCAAAAGCGATGGAGCGAGCCCCAGTCGCCTGCACGACCTGTGCCCCCTCCTGCAATGAACACATCGACCGATTCAGTGCTACGACTTCGGAATACAACACGCATGTCGCGGCGTCAAGCGGTAGGGCTAATCCGCGAACTCCACGACCACCGGGCTCCGGATGATCCCGGCCTCATGCCCGCGGTCCAGAAGAACCCGAACCGCCTCCCTGCCGGTCGCACCATAATCGAGTGTCCACTGGTTCACGTACATCCCAACGAACTCGTCGGCCGTACTGCGGTCCAGCCCCCGCGCGTACTGCATCGCGTGGTCCAGCGCGCCACCCCTATGCTCCAAGGCGTAGGCGATGCTCTCCCGCAGGTGGCTCGACACGGTCCGAATGAGGTCCGGCCCCAGATCCTTGCGGACCACGTTCCCGCCCAGGGGCAGCGGCAGCCCGGTCTCCCGGAACCACCACTCTCCCATGTCCGCGATCAGTTGGAGGCCGCGCGTCTGGTACGTCAGCTGACCTTCGTGAATGATCATCCCGGCGTCCACCTCGCCGGCGAGCACGGCATCCTCGACCCGGTCGAACGCCATGTGTACGGTCTGTACCTTCGGCTGGAAGAGACGCAGCGCCAGCGTCGCCGTGGTGAGCGGCCCCGGGGTCGCGACGCGCTTTCCGGCCAGTTGCTCCGCAGTCAAAGCGCGCTTGCCAACCAGTCGCGGGCCGTACTGATCGCCCATCGAGCAGCCGTGCGGCAGCAGTGCGTACCGGTCGGCGATGTACGCGTACGCGTGGATCGAGACTGCGGTGACCTCGAGCTCGCCACGAATCGCGCGCTGATTCAACGTCTCAATGTCCTGCAGCTCGTGCACGTACTTGATGCCGCCCGTGTCGATCAGCCCTTCGGCGAGCGCGTAGAACATGAACGCGTCGTCCGAGTCGGGGCTGTGCGCCACGCGAATCGTACGCGAGGAAGTCGCGGTTCCAGCCGTCGTCATCGTGCGACCCTCCGGGCCTGTGCGAGAGCGCTCATTATATCCGCTTCGTGCCGTTGGTACTCGGGCAGCGCGCGAGCGAGCTCAGCCCGCTCGACGGAGAGCAGCCGCCCCTCGATCCGGCGGAGGGTCGCGGCGTCGCGCTCGAGCGTCGCGACGCGGGCCGCCAGGACGAGTCCCAGTAGATGGGAAGGCTCCACTCGCAGAATCGAGTCCGCCTGCGCGCGCGCTAGCGGCAGCTGCCCCGAAACTTCCGCTATCCGCCCCAGATCGTAACGCTGGTCGGCGTTCAGCGGGCCGATCTGTTGATACGCGCTGATCGCCATCGGCGCGAAGAACCGGACGCTGTCCGTTTGCCCCTCCGTGCTCAGTTGCATCACGCGATTGAACAGCCGATCGGCCCTCTCCTCCGGGGAAAGCTGCGAGATGTCGGTGGAAGCGCGCACGGGAGCTTGCGCGGGATCGAACGCGCCGGCCCGAGAAAGCGCATCCGGCGGCGCTGCGACCGGATCCGCCCGGCGGTTGAACCCGCGGCCGGCCATGAGCCCGATGAGCGCGACGAATGCCACGGCCGTGACCGCCCACGGCAACAGCGTCGCGGTCTGCGTGCGCGTGACGGCAGCGGAAGCCACGGCGACGCCGGCTGGCGCGCCGCACTTGTGGCAGAACTTCGCACCTGGCGCGATGGTGGCGCCGCAGGACGCGCAGCGCGCTTGCGTTAGGGACGCGCCACAGCGGGAGCAAAAAAGCCAGCCGTCGGCGGGGGAGCCGGCGGCTGGCGTGCCACACTGCGAGCAGGTTACCGGTGAATCGGTTTTGGGGGGCATTCCGCAAAATAAAACGCTGTTTGCCCTTGGCTATTGGCTATTGGCTATTGGCTATTGGCTCTTGGCCCTTGGCCAACGGCCAACGGGTCGTAGCCAACAGCGCCGTCTTACTGCGAGTGCTTCCCGAACGGCTTGGAGATGCTCTCCACCATCGCCTCGGCTTTCTTCTCGTTGCGGGCCTCGAGCACGATGTCGGCTTGCGAGACCATTCCGACCAGCGAGCCCCGCTCGTCCACGATCGGGATCCGCCGCACCTGCTCCCTTCCCATCGTGTCCATCAGGTCGTCCACGGAAGTGTCGGCGCGGCAAGTCTTCACGTTCTCGCTCATCGCCTCGCTCACCGGACAATCGGGCGAACCGTGCCCCTCGGCGACGTGACGGATGGTGATGTCACGATCGGTGATCACGCCCACCAGCTGGCGCGAGCCCTCCTCGGTCACGACCGGCAGCACGCCGACATCGTGATCCTTCATGAGTCGCGCGGCTTCTTCCATTGATGTCTGCGGAGTCACGCATACGGGGTCCGCGGACATGATGTCCTGAGCTTTCATTGGATCCTCCTGGGATTCGGCGTTCAAGGAGAATTAGCTAGCAACGGTCATGCCGAAGGGAAAAGCGCTGCGTGCTGGAGGCATCAAGCCGAATTCAGCATCTCGCTTGTCCGCTGCTAGGACGCAGCACGCAGCAAGCAGCGCAGTTCGTAGTTATACCGGAAACAACATCTCCCGATACTTCGGCAGCGGCCAGTACTCATCCCCGACCGTCAGCTCCAACTCATCGCTTGCCTCGCGCACCGCTGCCATGCACCGCGCACCTTCGGCAGTGAGGAACCCCGCCTGCTTACGCGGGTCGTCGTGCAGCTCGTTCGCGTCGTCAATGGCGTCGGACAGTGCGTTGCGGCTCGCGACCAGCCGCTCGATCATCCGCCCGATCGCGTTGGCGGCCGCAACATGCGGGATTACTTCCACCCCGCCCATCTTCGCCTGCGCGGCCGACTGCGCCAGCGAGCCGGAGTAGGCGTACGCCGCCGGCAGGATCATCGTGTCCACCACCTCGCGCAGCGCGGCGAGCTCGATCAGCATGTCCTTCGAGTAGCGCTCCAGCCGGATGTGATACCGCGAGTCCAGCTCCTCGCTCGTGAGGATGCCCAGGTCCACGAACGCCTTGCGCGAGCTCGCGGTCACGAGCTGGTCCAGCGCGTCGGGGCTGCGACGGTAGTTCGGCAGCCCCCGCTTCTCCGCTTCCTTCACCCACTCGTCGGAGTAGTTGTTCCCCTCGAACCGCACGGGCGTGCTCGCCTTGAACGACTCGCGCACCACCGCCAGCACGGCGTCGTCGCGCGACTTGGTCGTCTTCAGCTCGGCGCGCAGCTTCTCCGTCAGGTCGCCGATCGCCTCCGCCACCGCCGCGTTCAGGATCATCACTGGGAACGCGATGGACGCGCTCGAGCCGACCGCGCGGAACTCGAACTTCTGTCCCGTGAACGCGAACGGCGACGTCCGGTTGCGGTCGGTGTTGTCGCGCTGGATCTCCGGCAGCTTGGCGACGCCGAGCTTGATCATTGCCTGCTCGGCACTGGCCGTGGCCTTGCCGCTGCTGATCTCGTCGATCACGCGCGTCAGCATCTCGCCCATGAACGCGGAGATGATCGCTGGCGGCGCTTCGTTGGCGCCGAGCCTGTGCTCGTTGCCCGACGACGCGATCCCGGCGCGCAGCAGACCCGCATGCTTATGCAGTCCCTGCAGCGCGGCAGCGAGAAAAATCAGAAAGCGTACGTTCTGGTGCGGCGTGTCGCCCGGCTTGAGCAAGTTCGCGCCGTCCAGGCGCGGGTCGTCCGACCGCACCTGCATGGACCAGTTGCAGTGCTTGCCGCTGCCGTTGATTCCCGCGAACGGCTTCTCGTGCAGCAGCGCCTGCAACCCGTGTCGCAGCGCGACGCGGCGCAGCGTGGACATGACCAGCATGTTGTGGTCGCACGCGACGTCGGTCTCTTCGAACACCGGCGCCATCTCGAACTGGCACGGCGCGACTTCGTTGTGCCGCGTCTTGATCGGAACGCCGAGCTTGTACAGCTCGTACTCCACCTCCGCGATGCACGCCTGCACGCGCTCGGGGATCCCGCCGAAGGGGTGGTCCTCGAGCTGCTGCCCGCGCGCGGGCGGCGCGCCCACCAGCGTCCGCCCGGCCATGACCAGGTCGGGACGCAGCGCGAACTGCGTGCGGTCGATCAGGAAATATTCCTGCTCGGGTCCGAGTGTCGTGTACACGCGGTGCACGTCGTCGCCGAGCACCTCGAGCAGCTCGACTGCCTTCTGCGACAGCGCGTCGGAGCTGCGCAACAGCGGCGTCATCTCGTCCAGCGCTTCGCCGTTGTAGCCGATGAACACCGACGGCACGCACAGCGTCCGCACGCCAGCCCACTCCGCGATGAACACCGGCGACGCCGGGTTCCACGCCGTATAGCCGCGCGCTTCCCACGTCGCGCGTAACCCGCCCGACGGGAAGCTCGACGCGTCCGGCTCGCTCTGGATCAGCTGCTCCGCTGAAAACGCTTCGAGCGGATTGTGGTCGGCGTCAAAGGAGAGAAACGCGTCGTGCTTCTCGGCGGTCAGGCCCGTCTGCGGCTGGAACCAGTGCGTGAAGTGCGTCGCTCCGCGCGAGATCGCCCAGTCCTTCACCACCTGCGCGAGCACCGGCGCGACTTCCCCGTCGAGCTTTTTCCCCCAGCGAATCGACTCGATCAGTTTCGTGTAGACTTCCTTCGGGAGCTTGTCGCGCATCTGTCGCGCGCCGAAGGTGTTGCAGCCGAAGTACTCGGAGATTCGGTGCGAGTCACCGCGGTCGTTGAGCAGCACCGAGCGCGTCGCGAGATCCTGGATGGCGGCGAGTCGTGGGGTTGGCATTCTATGCGACGATTGTGGCGAAGGTTGAGAGCGGCGGGACAAATCTGGCGCGGTGCATCGAGTTGAAAGCTACTAATTTGTGCACGTGATTCCACCCGACAGTTTGGCCGACCGGTCTCCGGGCTCCGAGGACCTCGCGCTGGTGCGGCGGATCGCGGACGGCGACCCGCTCGCTCTGTCCACGCTGTACGATCGTCAGGCGCAAACGATCTACTCCCATGCCTTCCACCTGCTCGGCGACGTCCCCGAAGCGGAGGACGCGGTGGAGGAGACGTTCTGGCGCGTTTGGAGGAAGGCCGCCGACTACGATCCCGCGGTGCCCGACGTCGCGACCTGGCTGCTGCTGATCTGCCGCCAGCGGGCGACCGAGCGGCTGCGGACGAAGAAGCGCTCCCATGACGGCCTGCTGGAAGACACTACGGGCCTGGCCTCCGGCGAGCAGCATTTCGGCCAGGGGTCCAGCCTGGAGCGAGCGAAGGTGTCAGCGTGCATGGCCGCGATCCCCGCCGACCAGCGCAAGGTCCTGGAGCTGGCGTTCTTCCGCGGGATGGCGCCGGCCGACGTGGCGGTCGCGACCAAACAATCGCCGGAGACGACGAGGACCCGGCTGCGAGTAGCCATCAGGAAGCTGCGCGACGCGCTGATCGAGCCAGTGCCGCCGGCGTCTGCTGGCAGCGCAGAGTCCACGCCATGACGGTCGAGCTGACGCACGAGCAGGCCACGGACGAAATCGAAGCGGTCGCGCTCGGCATCACGGCGGACGAAGTTTCGCTGGGCGTGGCGGCGCATGCCGCGCGGTGTGCGGAATGCTCCGGCGAGCTGCGGAGCTTCTACCGCGTGGTCACCGCGCTCTCCTGGCTCATTCCGGAAAGACAGCTCAACCGTGGGCACTCGGCGGGGATCAAGTCCCGGCTGATCGCCAAGACGGGGACGGGGCAGGAGGCGGCATCCGCGCGGCGGACCCCCCGTGCCGAGCCCCCGCGCGCGCCGGAGCCGCGGACGCCGCTGGTCAGACCCGCGAGAGTCGAAGCCGAGCCCGCGCGCGAAGCGCAGGACCGGAGCAGCCTGCCGATGTGGATCGCCGGAGTCGCGACGCTGATCGCGCTCGGATCGATCGCGGCCCTGTGGAACTCGAGAGACGGCGGCGACTCGCTGGGGATCGACGGGACGACGGACGCGCAGACGGCGGATTCACGGATCCCGGAGCTGGAGCGGCTGGTCGCGGAGAAGGACGCGACCATCGCGTCGCTGTCCGGCCGCGGCGTGCGGATTATCGGCCTGTTCAACCGCGAGGCACGCGAGCCGCTGGGGCGGATGTTCTGGGACAGGCGGAGCGACCGGTGGACGCTGTTCGTCTACAGCCTCCGGCAGCCGCGTCCGGGAAAAGTCTTCCAGATATGGCTTGGGACGGACAACGGCCGCGTCCAGCTCGGCACGTTCCAGCCCGCGGCGGACGGGACCGCGACGTTCAGCGCTCGGCATCCGCTCGCGAGCACGGCGCTGAACACCGTGTCGATCAGCGAAGAGGACGCCGGCGGCGGCGCCAGAGCACCCACCGGCCCCGTCGTCCTCGCCGGAGCGCTGCGCTGATCTAGCTGTGGTTGCTGGGAGCTTCGTTTGGGCGCGGTTCGTGCAAAACGCACACCCGGAGATGACACGGCGCGAGGGGAGTGAGAGGGCGGCAGCCGAGCGGCTCACGTCCGGCATTCATCCCGAGCAGGCGCGACTCGTACTGGAGCGTTGCCTCTCCGGGGATTTGCCGCCGTCGCTGGCACTGCGCGAGCTGTACGAGCTGACGGCGGAGCCGGAGCGCGTGCGCTCGCTGGTGGATCAGGTCACGAATCGCGCGGCGGTGCTGTCGCGCGCGGGCGACCGGTTATTGCAGGATCGCGTGGATGAGCTGACGCAGCTCGTCGTGGAGCCGGACAAGAGTCAGTGATCTCTGTCCCTCCGGTCGCCTCGACGCCTGTCACCGCGGCGCGGGCGATACCACCGGACGGTGAAGAACAGGGCGAGCGCGGCGAGTATCCAGTACCCGGGCACGAGCAGGCCACGCGCTGCGGGCATAGTGTGCCCGATCCAATACAGCCCGGCGGCGATCGCCAGGCCCGCGAGCCAGAAGCGGATCAGGCCGCCCGTGCGTCTGGCCGTGACGTGGAATGGTCTCATGCCATGCGGGAGGCCGCGCTCTGGAACTGTTTCGCCAGTAAGGGTATACCAGTCATACCGAAAGCTATGAGCATGCGGTTGTACGGGCATGAGGCGCCTTCCCGCATCCGTTTGCTTTGGCAAAAGCCCGTACCTAGCTTGCTTTTTCCCTCCTTTCGCACCAGCCCGAATACACACACGCATATGGCATCGCGCATGGCTTTCTCGTCTGCAGGCAGGACCATTTTCGCCGCAGTTGTCATCCTGGCGGCATTGGCCTGCGGCGGGGACGGGCCCAATCCTCCTCCGGCGGTTGCAACGTCGCTAACCGTCTCCCCGGAGCAGGCGCTATTCACGCGCGTGGGAGACACGGTGCGGGTCACGGCTTTCCCGAAGGATGCGTCGGGCTCCAATGTCAGCGTGCCCGTCACATGGACGTCCAGTAACATCGCGGTTGCGACGGTCGAGGGACTGGGCACTACGGGCGTGATTGTCGCCCGGAGCTTCGGGACTGCGACCATCACTGCCACGGTCGATGGAGTGCCGGCGAAGACCGTCGCAGTTCGGGTGGGCTACAACGCGAATGCGACTTCCAGCTGTACCAGTCCCGACATCCGGGTTCCGCGAATCGAGACCCAGTCCACGCGTCTTATAATCGCCTCGGACGTCGACAATCCTCCGAACGGTTTCACCCTGAGCGACTATCAGTCTTTCGCGGCCGCCTTCGATAGTCTCGTGTGGCCGGTGCTGACGCAGAACTTCGGGACGCCGACGGACATTGACAATAATGGCAAGGTGATCGCGTTCTTCACACGCGCGGTGAACGAGCTCACCCCACCGAAATCGCAGAGCGTGGTGGGCGGATTCTTTTTCGGCCGGGACCTCTTCCCCAAAGCTGGAAGCTCGCGGCTGCAGGCGTGCCCGTCCAGCAATGAGGCCGAGATGTTCTACATGCTGGTCCCCGACGTGACCGGCGTAGTAAATGAGAATATTCGCACGGTCGACCAGGTCAAGCGCCTGACGGTTGGTGTCCTCGGGCATGAGTTCCAGCATCTGATCAATTCATCCCGCCGCCTGTACATCAATCAGAGCGCGATATGGCCGGAAACGTCATACATGGAGGAAGGGCTGTCGCACATCGCCGAGGAGATGCTCTTCTACGAAGCGAGCGGGGGGTTGCTGCCGCGACAGAACATAGACATTGACATGGTGCGGCAGCCGCCGCCGCAGCGGCTCGACGCGTTCAACTCGTACATGTCGTCCAACTCGGGGCGTTTCAGCAGGTATCTCAAGTCCCCGCACGACAACGCCCCATATCAGAGAGATGACGATCTGGAGACGCGGGGCGCCATCTGGTCGTTCCTGCGTTATCTGGCCGACCGCGGGACGCCCGGGACTCCGTTCTCGGAGCCGGTGTGCGGTGAGCCGGTGGTGCTCACTGTCGGCGGCCGGTGTCGCATAGATGGTGCGGCCGGAGCGCAGTTCAACATCGCCGCGGGGAGCAGCTTGGGAGAGTTCACGATCGTGGCTTTTTCCGCGGATGCCGCGGTCAGCACCAATGCGAGCGCGGACGGGAGCATAGCTGTTAGCGGGCCTCCGTCGCCCTCGCTGGGCTTCGGTGGTGCTTCACTGACCACGTTCGCTTCCGCGAGCATCGGTCCGGCCGTCGCAGGACTGACACTGGACAACGCCTTTCATTCGAGGCTGCGGACGATCGAGCGACGCGACCTGCCCCGCCACGTGCCAGCCGCGCGCGCCGCTTACGCGCGGAATGCCAGTCTCAGGCCGCGGACGTATTCGGCCCAGGCGACCGCGCCTCAGCTGGCGGTCAGCGCGGTCGAAGCAGTTTGGAGTCAGCTCGTCAATTCGAACGACACGGGGATCGTGAACCTTCGCGGCCGGTTCGGAGCGGACATCACGGGGGCGGCGCGGGACTGGGCCACCGCGCACTACGTGGACGACATCGGCCTCAGCGGCCTCCCAGCGCAGTACCGGCATCCCAGCTGGAACTTCAGATCGGTGCTGCCCGCGCTCAGCTCCAATGGCGCGACGTCATCCGGGCCGGGAACCTACGTGCCGGGAACCTACCCGCTCAAGGTGAACCAGCTGACCACGTCGCATTCCGTCTCGATGGTCGACGGCGGCGCGGCGTACTATCGGCTGGGCGTGGCGGCCACGACGACGAGCACGGTTCGGTTCACGGTCAACGGTGCCGTACCGCCGGCGAATCTGAAGCTGACGGTCGTAAGGACCAAGTAAGCGCGCCTTTGGGTTTTGTTTGAAGAGCCGGGCTTGCGCCCGGCTTTTTTTCGGGGTGGTGCGGCTTCGCCGTGGTTCCGTTTTTCGCGGAGGCCGTAACCAGGAGGCCGCGCAATGGCGATCCTGCGACCCGGGCGCACCGGGAATAGAATTGGTGCTGATGAAGAGAGCGGCGAACAATTGGGGCGCGCTGGCGCGCACGGCGGTGCGCGCGGACGGCGCGGCGCGCTGCAGGCGGTGCCTCGGGCTCACGCAGTTGGATTTCGCGGACGCGGTCGGAGTGGGACGCGTCACTGTCGCGAGATGGGAGACGGGCGTGATCCGTCCGACTCCGCGGCACGTGGCGGCGATGCTCGACTTGCTCGCGGACATGGTGGCGAAGTCGCGCACGACTGCACCGGAAGGTGGCGAGCTGCGTGAGCGGCTCGCGGCGGTAGTGCTGTTCGGCGCGCGCACTCGGCTGTCGTGCGCTGCCTGGCGAGAGCTGCTCAACCTTCCCCCGAACGCGTTGACCGGAGTACCGACGTCGCAGGGTCGCGACGGAAGGCCGCTCGCATCGGGGTACGACGTAGGGCTGTGGATCGAGCGGAAGCTGCGCCGGAAAGCGCCAGGGATCGCGGTGGATGGAGAGGGATCGCGCGAGCTCGGGGAACGGCGGCTGATGACGGAGATCGTCTTCCTCGCCGAGGGGCTGAGGGGTTGACTGCGCTGCGTACTGCGTGCTGCGTGCTGCGCTGCGCCCCGCCGGCCACCAGCCGATGGCCAACAGCCCGTATCCCGCTATTTTACGTATTCCATTGCACGGCGCGGTAGCCAAGTGGTAAGGCAGCGGTCTGCAAAACCGCTATTCGCCGGTTCGATTCCGGCCCGCGCCTCTCGTTGTAACCGCTTAGATGCTTGGAGTTTATCCATCGCCATGCCTGGACCGCTACAAGATGGGCGCCTACCCACGGAGGCACGATGCGACCGCGCGCCGCTCCAGTACTGCTGACAATCATGCTATCGGCGACGGGGTGCGCCAGCGTTACGCGCGTGGACCGCGCGTGCGGCGCGGACTTCGCGGCCGAGGAACGCGCCATCCGGGCGATGAGCGCGAGCTATGCGGCGGTGCGCGACGTGGAGACCGAAGTCGCGGAGTTCACGGAGGACGTCTGGTTCTTCTCCACGCTTACGCCCCAGCCCACCGTCGGCCAGGCTGCACGTCGTCAGACCATCGAGCGGCGGCGGGCTCCCGCTCCGGGCGAGCACACTAGGCGCGAGACGACCGGGGTGCTCATGAGCGCGTGCGGCGACCTCGCGGTCGAGCACGGGCGCTTCGTCACGATGTGGAACGGCCCGATCGGACCGGACTCCGTAGCCGGCTACTACCTGCAGGCGTATCGGAAGGTCGACGGTCAGTGGAAGATTGCCGCGGCGTCCGTGCACCGGCGGCCCTAGCAAGATGACGTGAGGACACTTGTGGGGCATCTCACAGCGGAGAAACGCATGGCCGCATTGCAAGGCATTGCCGTAGTCGGTTTGTTCGCCGCTGCGGTCGGCTGCACGGGGCGTCAGCGGACAGCCAAGGGGCCCTCACAGTCAGCCGCGGCAGAGGCAGCCGCTGCACAGGCGGGCCCAGAGGCAGCCGCGCCGCACGGCGGCCGCTTCGTAGCGCCGGGTGGGGGTACCGCACTCGTTTTCTGCAGATCGCCGGGGCTCTGGGTGAATCTGAAGCTCGACTCGGCCGCCGTCGGAGTGACCGCCTTCGCCATGGGCACGGCCGCGGTCGCGGCGGGCGGCTCGAACATGGGCACACACCCGGACGACGACGAGGCGGTCTACTTCCTCCGCGGTGAGGGGCGCGCGTTCGTCGGGTCAGACACGATGGAGGTCCGACCCGGACTCGTGATGTACGTACCGCGCGGCTTGAAGCACGGCTTCGTCAGCACCGGGAGCACGCCGCTCGAGTTCCTCTGGACGATCGCGCCGGGGCGGTTGGCCGCGGGATTCCGGGCGCGCGGCGTCGCTCCCGGTACGCCATGCCCGCCGCCGCGCAGGTGAGCCGCCAGCGGGCCGCCGACGCGACGCGATGGCGGCTGGAACGCTTCGCTCGCATTTATTGCGTACCCTCGCAGCAGAGCTTCGCGTTAGGTCGCCGAGACAATGCAGATCCGTGTGCTGACAGGCAATAGCTGCGTTCGCATGTCGCTCGTAGGAGCGCTGTTTGTGGCGGCGTGCGCGCAACCGCCGCGCGTGCCCCGTGCGCTGCCCTCGCCTCTAGCAGGGTTCGCGGTCGTCCAACGCGGCTTTGACTTCCGAACGATTGAAGTTCCAGGCGCGACGCGAACTGTAGCATCGGGAATCGATCACGCCGGGCAGATTGTCGGGAGCTACGTCGACTCCACTGGCACTCACGGCTTCATTCTCCGCGACGACAGATTCGAGACGATCGATTTCCCCGGCGCGGTCTTTACCTCCGCTCTGGGCATCGGCGTAGACGGGAAGATCGTCGGGACGTACAGGATGCCCGGAGAGCCCGCCGTGAATTTTCATGGTTTTCTGCGGACTAGTGACGGACGATTTGAGCGCATCGACTCCCCGCCACACAAGAACACTATCGCGCAGCGAATCCTGGCAGACGGCACGATTCTCGGATGCCGCCATGGCGATGATTTTGGCGCGAGCATGAAGGGCGCCGTCTTGAACGGGAACAGCCGCAGCGAGACCGATGCTTTCGCGTCGATGCATAACGGCGCTACGCCAGACCTTAGACGGATCGTCGGCCTGTACAACTACGCGCCGGGCGATCGGAGCGCGGGGTATGTGATTGACGACGGAAAGTTCAGGCCACTAGTGGTGCCCGGGAGTAGCGCAACCTTAGCATGGGACGTAAATCCGGCAGGCGACGTCGTCGGATCGTACCGCGATTCTATCGGCGTTCACGGATTTATTCTGACCGACGATGGCTTCATGTCTTTGAATGTTCCGAAGGCAGCAATGACGCGTGCGTTTGGCATCAATACGAGCGGCGTTGTAGTAGGGAGTTTTGATGCGGGCGGGCGGACATATGGTTTCTTGGCGACGCCGACTCGCGCTCGCCGTTGAGCTAGAAGCAACCGCTCACGGAGTCTGCTAGCGCTGGCCACTCTTTCGTTGGCGCCCGTCAAGTACCACCGGCATGATTAACATCATCTCCTTCGGGCGACTCCGAAGGACCGGCTTTCACGATGTTTGAATCTATCAGCGCGGCCCGCGCCTCTCGGCAGATCGTTGTAGCCAACCCGGCATGACCGTGCCGCTGATTTTCGTATGGCCCTACGGGCTGATCTTCTGGGCCGCGCTGATCTGGATTACGGTTCCGGAGATGCGCTTTCTCCGCGCGGCGAAAACGTCGGGCGCACTGCGCTCGGAGCAGGATGCGGGCACGGGAAACCTCGTGATTCGCGGAACGAATGTCGTCCTGCCAGCGGCTGTTGCCTCTGCCGTCCTGATTTCTGCAGCGACCTTCCCTCACCGAAAGTTTTTTTTCTTCGCGGGCGTCGCGCTGCTGATCGCTGGTGGCGTGCTGCGCCGGCATTGTTTCCGCGTGCTCGGCAAGCATTTCACGTACGCCGTGCAGGTTTCGGCGGATCAACCGGTCGTGGACTCGGGTGCGTATCGATGGGTGCGGCACCCGTCGTATCTGGCGGGCATGCTCATGTACGCCGGCTGGGGATTCGCGCTCACCAACTGGGTCAGCCTCGCGCTGCTCCTCGTTGCTTCCGCCTGGTTCTACTCCAGGAGAATGGCCGTGGAAGAGCGAGCGCTCATGGCGACGATCGGCGACGCCTATCGCGAGTACATGGGCCGGACGAAGAGACTCGTTCCGTTTCTTTACTGAAGTCGAGCTAGGAGCCCAGCTTCGTCAGCGCCTGGCGCGCGCCGGTGAGGGTCGGGTCGAGCCTGACCGCCTCCTGATATTCGCGGCGTGCGCCAGCTCTGTCGCCCCGGTGCTCGAGAATCATTCCCAGCCGCCAGTGCGCGCCGGCGTGGCTGGGCTGTCCTTTCTCAGGCTCACGCGTGAGGTATTCGCGCAGATACCGCTCGCCGACATCCAGGCGCTGCCCGGAAAGCGCGGCTACCCGCCCGAAGGTGTAGCGCGCGGGCCGCCAATCGGGTCGCGCTCGCTCCAGTCGCTCCACTGCGTTCCACGCGCGCGTCCAATCCTTTCGTTCCGTGAGCGCGGCGATAAGGGCGGTGTAGGGCGCAACGCTGTCCGGGAATTGCGCTATGGCCGACTCGTACGCACGAACGAGTGCTTCTGCGTCCTTGTTCCTGCGCTCGACCGCCGCGAGCGCGATGGCACCGCGGTAAGGGTTTCGGCGCGCGATCTCCCGCGCCTGCGCGCGCGCGTGGGCGACACTTCCGCCCGCGATTCCGGGTGCCTGTAGATAGTACTGCATCAGGCCTTCGCGTCCATCGAGGTAATCCGGCGCCAGAGCCACTGAGCGCTCGAACGCCGCCTTCGCACGCCCCGCGATTCGCAGCAGCCTGATCTTGCTTGCGGTTTCCGCCTGTTCGCCGTACGCACGCCCGAGCCAGAAGTGGTAGACGGGGTTATTGGGATCGCCGCGAACGGCCGCTTCCATGCCCTGAACCGCGGGTTCGACGCGGCCTTCCAGCGCGTGGTCGCATGCCCGCAGGAACGCGGCGCGTGCGCCCTGCGCGTTGCGGAGCGCCTGCGAAAGAGACTCGCGTCCGGCTGTAGATCGCGTGTCGACGGCGCCCGAGCAGATGTCGCCGTCCGCGATGGCGTCGGGGCTCTGGGCAACAGTGGACGCGGGGGCGAGCGTCAAAAGCAGCGCGATCAACGTGGAAGACCGGGTCATGCGAATGTCTCGTGTGGGTAGACGGAATTACTACCGTTCCGACCTGGCCGCGGTTTCACCGGCGTGCCGACGCGGAAACCCGGCAGGCGCTCGCCCGTAGGGAGGCAATAGGTACCTTCGAGCATTATCTCCCGGAGCTGAACATGAGACCGGTCCTTCGCTGCTTCCCCGCGGTCCTGGGCGCCAGCGCTTTTTTCGCTTGTCAGCCCTATCCCGCCCCGCCCGCTTCGCCCGGCCCGGAGGCTTTCGCGGCGGATTCGATGGGGATCGATTCCGTGGCCTCGCGGCTGTTCGCGACGGACCTGGCTCCCGGAATGGCGGTGGTTGTGGTCCGCGGGGATCAGGTGATTTACACGCGGGGCTTCGGGTACGCGGATCGCGAAGCAGGCAGTGCGGTCACGCCGGAAACGATCTTCTACATCGCCTCCACCACAAAAGCGTTCACGGGATTGACGGCGGCGATCCTCGACGAGGAAGGGCGCTTCGATCTCGACGCGCCCCTGTCCCGCTATCTGCCGACGTTGCGCCTCGCGCCGACACTCGCGGCGGACTCGATCACGATCCGCTCGCTGCTGTCGCACACGCACGGGATCGGAGGTGACGGACCCGTGGTGTGGCGAACGGCGTACACCGGCGAATTCGCGAACAACGAGGAGCTGATTCGTCTTCTTGCCGAGCATCAGCCCGCGAGCGGAGGGCGCGCCTACCAGTACGGGAACATCGGCTACAACGTCGCGAGCTTCGCGATGGATCGGGCGATGCAGCGCCCGTGGAAGGATCTGCTCGCGGAGAAAATCTTTACGCCGCTCGGGATGAGCAGCACCACCGCGTACGTGTCGCGCGCCCGGACGGACCGGCTCGCCATGCCGTACTCGTTCGAGGGCGCCGGCTACCTGCGCCTCCCTTACGGCAAGACCGATGCGAACATGCAGGCCGCGGGCGGACTCGTGTCGAGCGCGCGGGATCTCGGCCGCTGGCTCGAGGTCCAGCTCAACGGCGGACGCGTGGACGGCAGACAGGCCCTGTCACGCACCGCGGTGGCGGAAGCGCAGCGACTGCAAGCCAGCACCGACCGCAACCAGCGCGGCATGCGGCAGATCGGTTACAGCCTGGGATGGCAGATGGTGGTGCGCGGCAGCGATACGATGTACGTGCACGGCGGGGGATTCACCGGCTTCGCGACGCACGTGTCGTTTTATCCGCAGGAAAGGGTCGGTGTCGCCGTCATGGCCAACGAGGGTAACGTCGGGGGTCCGCTCGTCGACCTCGTAGCCGCCGCCATCTATCAACGGCTGACCGGCGCCACCATACCGGGGTTCAATTCGTTCGAGGAGATCGCGGCGATGATCGCGCAGCAGAAGACCGGCATCGCTGCTGACCGCGCGCGCCGCGCGGCGAGGTCGCAGGTGCTGCCACTGCCTCTGGATCGGTACACCGGCGTGTTTGTGAATCCGCATTACGGCGCGGTAGAGCTCAGCATCGTGGATGGTCGGCTGTATTCGCGCGCCGGCGCGGCGCAGGCTCCCGTGGAGGTGTACGATGCCGAGAAGAATCAGCTGCGCTTCGCGCTGAGTGGCAGCGGGAACGTGGTTCCCGTAGAGGTGGTG
Organism: Gemmatimonadaceae bacterium; assembly: GCA_050998915.1. Taxonomy (GTDB): domain Bacteria; phylum Gemmatimonadota; class Gemmatimonadetes; order Gemmatimonadales; family Gemmatimonadaceae; genus JACDCY01. The sequence goes on along the minus strand of JBPCPS010000095.1, from coordinate 54,548 downwards.
GACGGGCGCGTGGTCGCGTTCACGTATCAGGGGAGCCGGTTCGCGCGCAGGTAAGCGGCGCGGCTGTTTGCCGACCGGAGACACACTGTATGCGCTAGGTTCGGCCCGCTCCGCCGAGGATTTCCTTCGCGCCGGCCATCGCCTTCAGCTTCCCGAAGGCGATCTGTCGCGGAAGGTGGTTCATCCCGCACGTGCTCGTGATCAAAGTCTGCTCCGGGGCGAGCCAGCCTAGCGCCTGAATCCGCTCGGCGATCACCTCGGGCTCTTCGACGGCCATGTCCTGCACATTCACCGCGCCGACCGCGAGCTGCTTGTCGCCGAGAAGCCCCTCGTACAGGTGAGCCATGTCACCTTCGACCATCAGCACGTCACAGTCGATCCGTGCGATCTGCTCCGCCGGATACCGGCCCTCGAAATACCGGTGCCCGATCTGGCCGTCGTACTCCGGGCCCACTGCATGATTCCCCTGGCATACGTGCTGATGCACCGCCGCATGCTCGAGACCCTCGGTGCACATGTTGACCGCCTCGACCGCCCAGTCCATCTCCTCCTCGTCCGCGAGCGCAAACAGCGGTTCGTCCACCTGGATGTGCCGGCAGCCGGCGGCCTCGAGGTCGAGAAAATTCCGGTTGATGACCTTCGCCATGTCGAACATCATCCGCTTCAGATCGCCGTAATGCTCGTCGTACGCGACCTTCGCCAGCATGTGCGGGCCGGTCATCGTGATCTTCACCGGCCGCTGCGCGTACGTCGACACCGTCTGGAATTCTTCCACCAGCCCGAGATCCGCGTAGGTGATCGGGCCGGTGCAGATGGACGCGGGATGAAATACGTTCGCGTCGAGGACCGAAATTCGCTTCGGCCGGGTCTCGCTCGAGAAGCCCGGCAGCCGCTGCCAGAAATAATTCAGCATCGCGTTGGGCGGCGCATGCCGATTGTTCGTCCGCCGGTGCATCTCGCCGCCGGTAATGATGTCTATGCCGGCGACCTGCTGATCCATGATCGCGGCCTGCGTGGCATGGAACTGCGCTGTCTCCATGTCTTCGCGACCGAGCACGCCCGCCTCGATCTGCAACTCGATGATCTCGTAAAAGCGCGGAACGCTGTACGAGCCGACGACCGGCGTGGTGTATTTCGGGTAGTGCATCGCGCCCTGGTTCGAATGTCCGCGGCGAATTTACTGCCGGCGCCCACCGAGCGAAACAAACGGGCCTACGGGTTGAACCAGTAGCTCACCTTGAGCAGGAGAATGTCGTCCGGCGACGTTGCGAACAGGGCGTCCAGATCCCTGCCGAGCTTGAACTCGCCGGTCGGCTCGAAGTCGCTACGGGTCTGCTGCCATGCGAGGTATAGGGTCGAGCCGGGGCGCCATTCCCAGCGGAGCACCGCGTTGCCGCGCAGCGAACGAACGTTGAAATCCGGTGCGGGCAGTGCAAACGACGGTCCGCTGGACGCCTGTCCGGTCGGATACACCCGCCCGTTCACTATCTCGCCCTTGTCCCTGCCGTACACCAGGAAGTGGTACCCGCCGGGCGTGGTGAATTCCATCGGCGGGCCGAAATCGCCGCTCGCGATGAACGGCTGCATGAAGATCTGGAGTGACAGCCCGGGGGCGAAGGTGTAGTTCACGCGCGTGTTCACGGCAAAGACGTTCTGGTCGAGCTCAGCGAACACGTACCGGTTGCCAAATGTCTCCACGGCGGAAGCGTCCGCCACGCGCTGGAGATATTGGGCCGCTGAATGCTGCCGGCCATACGACGGGGCAAGGGAAACGTCCCAGTGCGGCGCCGGCTTGAAGGTCAGCCCCGCGAACAGCTCGCGGTTGTTGCCGGCGCGCCCGCCCTGCAGAAACGAGCCGATCTGCCCCACGACCCGGCTGCGCGGGTCCGAGCTGACGTTCAAGTTCAACGATCGGAACCCCGGCCGGTACGCTCTCGGCCCGCCGCGCGTCAGTCGGTCGTCGACCGTGCCCGCGAGCGAATACTGCAGGTTCACGTTCGCGCTCCAGTAATTCAGGAACTGCGCGTTGGCGCCCGTGAAAACTCGATTCGAGATGTTCTGCCAGTCGTAATTGTGCTCCATGAGCGCATTGAAGTACCCATTATGGCGACGCAATATTCCGCGCGGACGGGATTCCCCGTATTCGACCACCGCCTCGGCGTCGATCCGGTCAGCCCGCCGCTGGAAGCCAAGGTCGCTCACCTCGTAGTCCGGGGTCATGGTGTTGAGGCGAAACCGGCTCCACCAGTTCCGATTGAGCTGCTTCCCCAGCGACAGCGAGCCGGCGTAACCAGTGAGGCTCTCCAGCGTGGGATCGTAATCGAGATGGTCGGCGTCCGGCCGCTGGAAGTAGTGATACGGCAGCCGTTGCGTAGCGGCGATCACCCCAGGCTCCCCGCGAACATGACTCGCGGACACGAAGCCCTGCAGCGTGAAGGTGCGCTGCGACCATTGATGATTGAAGTCGATTCCGCCCGAGTAGGCAGCCGAGCGGAGCACCGCAGACAGCTCGTCAGTATCGAGATCGCGGTTCAGCGCACCGAACAGCGCGCCGACTGATGTCTGCCCGGCTCGCAGCTCCCGGCGGACCCTACCTACGAAGTAGTTGGTGAGTGGCTCCGCGACCGTCTCGCCGAGCGTGCCGTCGGGGGCGCGGAACCGCGCTACTTCGCGCCTGGTGACCGCGTCGAGAACGCCGGTCGCCCATCCGCCAGCGGTGCGGCCCGTCAGCTTCACGGCGCCGAGTATCCGAGTTTCATTGGGTACATCGCGAACGGAGTACGGCGGATTGAGGGATGGCTGGCGGCCGATGCGCCGGGAATAAAAGACGCTGTTCGAGCCGTCATCGCCGAAACGGAACATCTCCGATCCCTCGATGAAGAACGGGCGCTTCTCGGGAAAGAAGGTTTCGAACGCAGTGAGATTGATGACCGCGGGATCCACTTCGACTTGGCCGAAGTCGGGGTTCACAGTTGCGTCGAGAGTGAGGCTGCTGGTGAGGCGGTATTTGAGGTCTGCGCCCGCGTCGATCCTGAACTCCCGGTCCGACCGGAAGGGGTTGTCACCGCGCTCGATGAACTCGCCAATGGTGACAAGGTACGGCATGAATTCGAGGCGCTTGCCGGTGGCCAGGCGCGTGAGGTTGGTGACGTGTCCGTAGCGCGGTGCTCCGCCCGGCTGTCCGGGCGGCGTGAATGCCCATACCGAGAATTCCTGGTTGCGCGCGATCTGCCGCTCGATCTGCATTCCCCAGGTCTGCTCCACAGCGCCGCTGAACCGGAGCTGGCTGAATGGAATGCGCAGCTCCGCGATCCAGCCTGAATCGCTCACGGTCGTGCCGGCCTCCCACACGGGATCCCACGAATCATCCTCCCGGCCGCCGCCTGCGCGAGTCTGATCGCGGCGCACGCCAGCCGGATTTACCTCGAACCCGAAGGAGGTGAGGTGATCGTGCCGGGCGTCGATTATGACCGTGAGCCAGTCGGATGCCGACATTCCCATGTCGCGGCGGCCCAACCGGGTGCGTACCTGCCCGCGGTCGTACAGCCGAGCCCCGATGTACAGCGCGTTGTCATCGTACAGCACGCGGATTTCCGTGCGCTCGCTTGCCGGCTGGCGTTCGCTCGGAGCGACCTGCGTGAACTCCGTGATGGGGGTCGCCGATTGCCAAGCTGCTTCGTCTAGCACGCCATCCACACGGATCGGCGTCGTGACTCTCGCCGCGGACGCGCCCGGCGCGTGCCGCTCGTGCACGTACTCGGCGCGCGGGGGCTGGGGCGCCGGTGTCGGAACGTCCTGCGCGGCGAGGGGAGCAGCGAGCACGACCACCAGCGCGGCGAAGAGAGTTCGTTTCATGGGGGCGTCGAAAGGTTGGTTGAAATACGTACGTGCTCGCTTTCCCCGCGTTTCACGGGCGGGTGACCTTTAGACGCCGGAATCCGGTGAAAGGATTACGTCAGGGAGCCGAGTGCGCCGCCAGGATCCGAGCACGCGGTAAGCTCGATCACTAGCACAATCAAACCGCGTGGAATCGGCCCCATTACGATCGCACACCTTGATTCGTCTGTCTGCTTCCCGTCCGGATTTTTGTAGCGAACTGTACCAGAAAGCGGACGTTTCGCGCTTGCCCGTGAAAGACGCGATGGGATGTAAGTGACTGTCTGGCTTCGAGTTCAGGATTTTTCGACGGCTGGTCCCTTCCCTGCCAATGGGTGGGGCACAACCTGAAGGAGATCAGCCATGTTTCTTCGACCGGCCGCCGCCATCGCGCTCGCGATCTGGCTGGCTCGGCCCGTTAGTGCAGAGGCGCAACTGCGCCTGTCCGATATCTCGCCGCGCGACATCGCGACCGTCGTCGACGTGGCTATTCGAATTCACGAGCGTTCCGCGCGCAACAAGCGGACGACGAGCCGGCCGCGCGCCGAGACTCCGCGCCGCCCCGGCGGCTCGACCAGCGGGAGCGCGCGCGGCACGACCGTCTCGCGCGGGGGATCTTCGCGGGCGGGTGCGCAGGTGGTCGCGCGGGGGGAGCAATATCTCGGAGTGCCGTACAAGTGGGGCGGCTCCACGCCCGCCGGCTTCGACTGCTCGGGATTCGTGCAGTACATCTACCGCGATCAGGGCGTGTCGCTCCCCCGCACGTCGAGGCAGATGGCGCATGCCGGTGCCGCGCTGCCGAACGACATCTCGTGGCTGCGGGAAGGTGACTTGATGTTGTTCGCCGGCGACGGGTCGCGCATCGACCACGTCGCGATTTACGCCGGCAACAACCAGATCATCCACTCGACGTCGAGCGGCAAGGGCGTGCGGTACGATGATCTCGGTAGTAGTCGTGGGCGGTGGTATGTGACCCACATGGTTGCCGCGCGGCGCGTGACCGACAACGGCCGGTCGCTGGTGAATTCGCTGGTGACCGGAAACATCCCGTTCGACTTCTACGATCCTCCGGACGGGGCGCCGAGAATCAGATAGAGCGCTGTTGGCCATTGGCTATTGGCGCGGTTCATGGTTTATGGTTTATGGTTTGTGGTTTGCGCGGGCGGAAATCGTAAGACGCGCGAACCACAAACCACACACCGTCTTGCGTCCCAGCCGGAGTGAATACCACGCGCTGATCTCGCTCGCCATGCCGATCGTCGTCGTTCAGGTCGGACTGATGACGATGGGTGTGGTGGACGCGATCATGGTAGGGCGATTCTCTGCCGTGGCGCTCGCGGCCACCGCGATAGGAAATTTCTATTTCTTCGTGGTGGCGGTGTTCGGCATGGGCGTGCTGCTGGTGCTGGATCCGCTGATCGCGCAGGCCGTCGGCGCCAAGGACGAGAAGGCGATCGCGCTCGCCGTACAACGGGGACTGCTGCTCGCGCTTGTGATGAGCGTCCTGCTCGGAGCGCTGCTCCTGCCCGTGGAGCACGTCTTGCGCTCGCTCCGGCAGCCCGAAGAGCTGGTGCCACTGGCGACGACGTACGTTCTGATCTGCCTGCCCAGCTTTCTTCCGTTCAACATGTTCGTGGTCTTTCGCCAGCTGCTTCAGGCGCTGGGAATGACGCGAGCGATGGTCACGACGATCGTGGTGTGCAACCTCGTGAACGTGGCGCTCAACTGGCTCCTCATTTTCGGAAACTTCGGGCTTCCCCGGCTCGGCGTCGCGGGCGCGGCGGCGGCGACGGCGATCAGCCGGACGTTGCTCGTGGTGATTCTCGTGGCGCTGTCGTGGAGAACGCTGCGCGGCTATCTCAGGCCCGTGCGCCGAGAAGTATTCGATCTCCCGCCGCTGATGCGAATGCTGCGGCTGGGTGTCCCGATCGGCGCGCAGCAGGAGCTCGAGGTCGCGTACTTCGGCGGACTGATCGTCCTCATGGGCTTGCTCGGGACGATCTCGGTCGCCGCGCATCAGGCCGCGATGAACCTCGCATCGCTGACGTTCATGGTGCCTGTCGGTGTCGCGTCCGCGACAGCGGTCTTCGTCGGCCGGGCCGTTGGAGCGGGTGACGAGCTGGCGGTGCGGCGGTACGCGATTGCCGGGCTGGTGTGCGGTGTCGGGTTCATGTGCGCGTCCGCGCTGATCTTCCTGCTGTTTCCCGGAGCGCTCGCCGGGCTCTATTCGCGCGATGCGGAAGTCGTGGCGTTGGCCGCAGGGCTGATCCCCATCGCCGGATTATTCCAGGTGTTCGACGGAACGCAGGTAGTGTCCGCCGGAATCCTGCGCGGTATCGGCGACACGCGGTTTCCCATGGTCGCGGCCGCGCTGGGCTTCTGGCTCGTGGGTCTACCATTGAGTCTCTTTCTCGGCTTCAACGCCGGGCTCGGCGCCGAGGGACTGTGGTGGGGCTCGCTGTTCGCCCTCATGATGGTCGCCGCGCTTTTGCTGTACCGCGTTCGCATGCGGCTGCGCCGGAGCATGAAGCGTGTGATCATCGACGACGACCGCCAGCTAATGGCCAAGAGCCAATAGCCAACAGCCAACAGCTATTCCGTCAGCTCGGCAACGCTGCGGAAGGGCATGATCGGCATGAGCCCGCGTGCGGCGCCGCGGTTCGGCGCCGGTCGTCGGTTTGGGGGTGAGCCATGCAACCTGGAGCCGCAGGGGCCATGGCACGCGCGCGACCCGACCCAGCTTGCGCTTTATTGCCTCCTAAAGCATTATTTAGGGCATACTAACTCCTGCAGGCATGCCCAGCCAAAACGATCCCAAGAGCCACGACGAAACTCCCGCCAATCCCCTGATGACCCGCCGCCAGGCGGTTAAATGGGGGGCGCTGGGGACGGTCGGAATGGCCGCAGCCGGAGCCGCATGTGTTCGGCAGGGTGAGTCGTTGACGGCGGCCGACACGTTGAAGGGCGGGCTTGCGGCCGGACACGGCTCCCACAACGACATGATCGCGGTCGGTGAATTGCGCGGGGATTCGTTCGATCCGACAGCGTTCCTCACCAACTTCGATTACGGTCGGGTCTCCCGGCTCCCGTCCGGTCAGACGCTGCGGGAGTACGACTTCGAAGCCACGGAGTTCGAGCTCGAGGTCGCGCCCGGTGTGTTCTTCCCGGCGTGGGGATACAACGGCCAGGTCCCGGGGCCCACGATCCGCTGCACGGATGGCGACCGCCTTCGGGTCCGCTTCACCAATTCGGGCACGCACCCGCACACGATTCATTTTCACGGCTTTCACGCCGCGAACATGGACGGCTCGTTTGAGGTCGTGGCTCCGGGCGGGAGCTTCACCTACGAGTTCGACGCCGCGCCGTTCGGGCTGCACCTCTATCACTGCCACACCGTTCCGCTGAAGCGCCACATTCACAAGGGACTGTACGGGGCCTTCATCATCGATCCGAAGGAGGGGCGGCCGCCGGCACGCGAGATGGTGATGGTGCTCAACGCCTTCGACACGAACTTCGACGGAGAGAACGAGGTGTACGCGGTCAACTCCGTCGCCTTTCATTACCAGAAGCATCCGATCGAGCTACGGCTCGGCGAGCAGGTGCGCGTGTACGTGGTAAACGTCACCGAATTCGATCCGATCAACTCCTTCCACCTGCACGCGAACTTCTATCGGCTGTACCGGACCGGCACGAATCTCACGCAGCACGAGTTCACGGACAACGTGATGCTCTGCCAGGGCGAGCGGGCGATTCTGGAGTTCGCCTATGCCCACGAAGGGCCGTTCCTGTTTCACGCGCATCAGAGCGAGTTCGCCGAGCTCGGCTGGACGGGGATGTTCGTCGTCCGGGGCGGCGCTCGTGCCTGATTCGAACGCCAAGTCGCGGCCGGCCACCGCGCGGACGTGGCTGAACGCGCTGCTGCCGCTCGTCGCGCTGCTGGCGCTCCTGCTTCTCTTTTTCCGCTTCGGACCCGCCGGAGTCTTTCGCGGCGCGTTTCCACCAGTCGAGGAGCTCACGATCACGCGCGTGACGCTGCCGGACCGCGGCGTACTGCGCGTGCACGTGGTGAACGGCGGACCCGCACCCGTGACGGTCGCGCAGGTGCTGGTGGACGACGCGTCGTGGGTGCACACGGTGGACGGACCGAGGACGATCGGCCGGCTCGCGTCGCGCGAGATCACGATCCCGTACCCGTGGGTGGAAGGGGAGCCGGTCGTCGTGCGCCTGGTGACGAGCACGGGGCTCACCATCGACAGCGAGGTGCCGGTCGCCGTGCGCACTCCGGCCCCGGACGCGCGTTACCTCACGACCTTCGCGCTGCTGGGGCTCTACGCCGGCGTCATTCCCGTGTTCATAGGACTGCTCTGGTTTCCATTTCTACGGGAGCTCTCCAGAAAGTGGATCGAATTCCTGCTGAGCCTGACCGCGGGGCTGCTCCTGTTTCTCGGTGTGGACGCGCTGGCGGAGGCCGTCGAACTGTCGGCCGCAGTCCCGAGGGCGTTTCAGGGGCTGGGACTCGTGCTCCTCGGACTGATTGGCACGCCGCTGCTGCTCGCCGTGCTCGGCCGCGCGCGGCACGGCACCGCGAAGACCTCGCCGATATACGTAGCGACGCTCGTCGCGCTCGGCATCGGCCTGCACAACATGGGCGAGGGCCTTGCGATCGGCGCGTCCTACGCCACCGGTGAGATCGCGCTCGGCAGCTTTCTCGTCATCGGGTTCCTGCTGCACAACACCACCGAGGGGCTCGCCATTCTCGCGCCGCTGGCGACGGAGCGGGTGAAGCTCCGCACGCTGCTGCTGCTGGGACTTCTCGCCGGCGTGCCGACGATCGTCGGCGCATGGATCGGCGGCTTCACATACAGCCCGGGATGGACCGCGCTGTTCTTCGCGATCGGCGCGGGCGCGATCGCGCAGGTTCTGGTGGTGCTCGCCGGGCTCTTTCGGAGCGATGACAAGCGAGGCTTCACATCGCCGCTGAACGTCGCCGGATTCCTTGCCGGGATGATGATCATGTACCTGACCGGACTTCTGGTGCCAGCGTGATGCGTCTTTCATTTTTGCTTTCCGCCGCCGTCACGATCGCTGCGACAGCCGCGGCGCAGCAGACTCCGCCCCCGATTCGCGACAACAGCTTTCTGATCGAGGAGGCGTACAACCAGGAACCCGGTGTAGTCCAGCACATTCTCCTCTTCGGACGCGACCGCGCGACGCGCGATTGGGAGCTGGGCTTTACGCAGGAGTGGCCGTTCATCAGTCAGAACCACCAGCTGAGCTACACGGTTGCGCTCGTCCGGGCCGGCGAGAACCGAGGTATCGGCGATGTCGCGCTGAACTACAGATACCGGTGGCTCGCGGGCGAGCGGAGCGAGTCGGTCATCAGGCTCAGCGCGCTGCTTCCCACCGGTAACGCGGCGCGCGGACTGGGCGCCGGCGGGGCAGGAGTGCAAGTCAACCTTCCCGTCTCGCTTGCGATCAACCGCTCGCTCGCGGCCCACTGGAACATGGGCGGCTCGCTGATTCCGTCGGCTCGCGCCGAGGACGGGTCGCGGAGCTCGGTGCGCGAAGTGTTCGGGGGGGCGAGCGTGATCTGGTTGGTGCATCCCGCGCTGAACTTCCTCACGGAGACGATCTGGTCCCGCGCCGAAGCTCCGGGAATCGGCGGCACACAGTCGGCGGAGACGTCGCTCACGCTGGTCCCGGGCTTACGCGGCGCGATCAATCTCCGCTCAGGCGCGCAGATCGTTCCGGGCGTCGGACTAATGCTCGACGCGAAGGACGGCGCGCGGGTGTCGGGATTGCTGCTGTACCTGAGCTTCGAGCACGCCTTCGGCGGAATCCACTAATCACTAATCACTCTTTGGCTATCAGCCCCTCGGCTTCGATCTCGACGAGCATGTCCGGATCGATCAGCCGTGCAACCTGCACCATGCTCGTGGCGGGTCGGATCTCGCCGAAGAAAGAGCAATGCGCGCGGCCGATTTCCTCCCACTGGTCGATGTCGGTGACATAGATCCGCGTTCGCACGATGTCGCTCAACCGTGCGCCCGCGCGGTGCAGGGCGGTTTCGATGTTGGTGAGGGCCTGGATTGCCTGGGCGTGCGGGTCGTCCTTTCCCACGAGCTTGCCGCCTTCGCCGGTGGCGGCGGTGCCGGAGACGTAGATGTGCGAGCCCACGCGCACGATGCGGGAGTAGCCAATCAATGGCTCCCATTTGCTCTCGGTCGAGATGTTCACGCGGGTCATGGCTGGCTCCATGGTCGTTGCGGGGAAGGAAATATGACCTGCCCCACGGGACAGCGTCACTTCATGGGATGTGACGCGAACGGGTGACCCGGTAGTCTATATCCTGTGAAAGACCTCTCTGACGAGCAGATTGTGGACGCGGTGCTCGGGGGCGACGCCGAGGCGTTCGCGGTTCTCGTGTCGCGTTACACCGCGCGGTACAGCCGCTTCGCGGCGCGAATGCTCGGCAATCGAGAAGATGGGGAAGAGGCGTTGCAGGACGCGTTCGTGCGCGCCTACCGCGCTCTGGGCAAGCGGGACGGGAAGAGTGCTTTCGCGCCCTGGTTTCATTCGATATTGCTGAATCAATGCCGCACGACGGCGACCAGGCGGGCGAGCAGACAGAGGTTGGTCGTGCACGGCGAGGGGGCGCTGGAGCGGGCAGTTGCGGTTGATACCGCGGCCCCATCGACCGAAGGGTCGGAGATCGAGATCGCCGTCGGCAAGTTGGACGCGCTGCAGCGCGAAGTGTTTCTGATGAAGTACGTGGAAGAGATGAGCTACGAAGAGATAGCGGAGGTCACGGGGGCCGGAGTGTCGGCTCTCAAGATGCGCGTCAAGCGCGCGGCGGACCGTCTGCGTGAATTGATGGGGGAGGAAGCATGAAGCAAAATGATGAGGAATTCCTCGAGCGTGTCGCGAGACCGTTGCGCGCGCCGGTCGAGGCGAGCGCGGGATTCGAGGCGCGCGTCATGGCCGCCGTGCGGAAGCCGGCAAGCGGCGTCCTGGCGTGGGCGGTACGACCGCGCGTTCTGCGCCTGTCTCCGCTGGCGGGGCTCGCCGCAGCCGCGGGCATCGCCATCGCAGTCCTCTCGCTGGACCGCGCCGGCTCCGAGGGTACGGCGCCTCGGGTAGCCGTGAGCGTTCCTGCCGCTGCTGCCGCGGCGAGCGTGGACACGATCAAGCTCGTCCAGTTCATGCTCGTCGCGCCCAACGCGCAGACGGTGTCGGTCGTGGGCGATTTCAACGATTGGGATCCGGCGGCGACACCGCTGCGCGAAGCTTCCGGTGCGGGAGTGTGGACGATCACTGTGCCGCTCTCCGCGGGCCGGCATCAGTACGTGTTCATGGTGAACGGCACCCGGTGGACTCCGGATCCCGCCGCGCCGCTCGCGGTCGAAGACAGCTTCGGGATGCCGAACTCGGTGATAACCGTCGGGGAGAGCGCGTCGTGATTCGCACGATCATGCGCAGTCTTGCGATCTCTTCCGCGTTGCTGGCGTGCGCGGCGCTGGCGGCCGCGGCGCAGGATTCGCGCTTGGCCTCACGGCTCGACGCGCGAACCGCGACGGCGGTGACGCGTGTGCTCGACTCTGCACGTGCGCGGTCGCTGCCGACCGAGCCCCTCGTGCAGAAGGCGCTGCAAGGCGCGGCGAAGCGAGCTCCGTCGGAGCGCGTCGTCGCCGCGGTGCGAGAGCTCATGGGCGAGCTCACTACCGCGCGCGCGGCGCTCGGCGCGCGGTCGACGGAAGCGGAGCTCGTGGCCGGCGCGGGCGCGCTGCATGCCGGCGTTCCAGCTGCGACTGTTACGAGGATTCGCAGCGTTCGCGGAGGCCAGTCCGTGACGGTCGCGGTCGGGACGCTGGCGGATCTGGTGGCGCGCGGCGTGCCGGTCGAGGCCGCGGTGAACGCCATCCTCGCGCTGGCGGGACGCGGTGTCGCCGACTCCGATTTTCTCGCGTTCAGCAATCAGGTCGGTCGCGACATAGCCGCAGGCGCGCCCCCGGCCGTCGCCGCACGAGTGCGTGCCGCGGGAGCGGGTTCCGGCGCGCGTCCTGCAACTGTGCCGGGGAGGCCCGACAACGCTCCGCGTACGGGTGGCCGGCGCCCCGCAGGTCAGGTACCTCCGGGACGTCCGTAAGTATCACCTCCTTCCCGCTCGAAAATTTGCGTACTCTCCGGGTGTTTTGTGCCGCGCTCTGCGCGTGTCCATCGGTGATCTCCGCGCAGACCGCGGTCCACTTCGAGGCAGGCGGCGCTCGCGTCCGGTACGGCGACACGATCAACATCACCGCAGGCACGCTGAGCGCTGCCGCGAGCTCGCTTACCACCAACGCCAGCCTGTCCGGCTTGATCGCGGGGTCGACGACACAGGAATCGAGCTGGACGATGTTCGCCGCCGCTCAAGGCTCGGTGTTCACGCCGGCGCGCGGCCTGTTTCGCGGCGAGATCCACGGCAACGGCTCCATCACCACTTACGGCGCGGGATCAGGGAGCGGCCAACTGCTCGGCGGCGCACGAGCGCACTTCACGCGTGGCAACACGGGAGCGTGGCTCGGCGCGAGCGTGGGGAGCGTGAAGGATCCCATCGGCTGGCGATACACCAACGCCGGCGAGATCGGCGGGTGGATGCAGCTGGAACAGACGGTCGCGCAAGTCGTCGTCATGCCGGTGCGCATCGCGGGCGGCCTGCGCCATACCGACGTCGAAGGAACGGTCAGGTTCGAGGGCGCGCGGATGGAGCTGGTCGGCGTGGCCGGCATGCGTACGGCCATCGCAGGATACGATGACTCCCCGGATCCGTGGGCGAGCGTGAATGCGACCGCGTGGGTGCTGAGAGCCGTGGGGATCACCGCCGGCATCGGGAGCTATCCGAGCGACCTGGGGCAGGATCTGCCCGCGGCGAGGTACGCCACGCTCGGCGTCAGAGTCAGTCCGAGAAGCGTGCGGCGGTCGCCGACGGTACTCTCCGCCGACGTGTTGCGCGCGGAAGCGCCCATCACTCCACCCGCGTTGACGGTGGCGGACGGTCGCGAGGGTCGTCGGACGATACGCTTCCGCGCCGGCTCGATGGCCCAGCGGGTAGAGATTATGGGCGACTTCACTGATTGGAGTCCCGTGCGGATGAATCCGACGCAATCGCCCGGTGGTTGGACGATATCGCTTCCGGTGAGCAGCGGCGTGCACCAGGTCAACGTGCGTCTCGACGGCGGCGCGTGGGTCGTTCCGGAGGGGCTGACCACGGTACGCGACGAATTCGGGGGCTCCGTGGGGATTTTGCTCGTCCCCTGAAGCGGATGTGACGCACTACGCGGCTGGCCGGGTCTATACCCGTGTAACCAGCACCACATCCAGTAGTGGGAGTGAACATGAAAACATTGACTCTGATAGCGGCCCTGCTGGCGCTTGCCGGACCGGCCTCGGCCCAGAGCACGCCGGCGGAGTTGACCGCGCGCCTGCGCGAAGTTCTTCCAGCAGAAATTGCGGAGGGCGTGATCGCGACGGTGTCCGACGCGCGCAGCAGGGGATTGCCCGCGCGCGCCCTCGAGCAGCGCGCGCTGATGCTCGCGCGAAAGGGCGCCGAGCCGGGTTCGATCGCCCGTTCGGTTGCCGATCAGTCGCGCGCGATGGGCGAGGCGAAAGCCGCGCTCGCGCGTGGACGAACCGGTCGCCCGGCTGACGGCGACGTCGCCGCCGGCGCCGAGGCGATCCGCAAGGGAGTGGACGGAGCGCAGGTGAGCGAGCTCGCGAAGAGCGCCCCTTCGGGCCGTTCCCTCGCGCTGCCGCTGTTCGTGATCGGCAATCTCGTGGATCGCGGCCTGCCGTCGGATGCGGCGCTCGCCCGCGTGCTCGAGCGAATGAACGCGCGCGCCACGGACGCGGAGCTGGCGCGCCTGCCCGAGCAGGCCATGGCGGGGCGGACGCGCGGTGAAGCGGCGCGTGCGGGGCGGCCCGATACGAAACCCGCGCTGCCGGCAGCCGGCGGAAGAGGTGCGGCAGGTGGGACCGTTCGCGGCTCTCCGCCGCCCAACGTGCCGCCGCGGACAGGTGGACGCGGCCGTCCCGCGGGCACGGGCCGTCCGTAGCAGTTCCGAACCGCGTTTAGAAGACCACACATCAATCGACTGGAGATTCCAATGATTCGAAGAATTTCGCGGGCCGTGCTCGGCTCGTTGCTGGGGATCGCGGCCATCACCGCGTGCAGCGACACGACCGGGAGCAACACGGGCAAGCTCACGGTGAAGTTGACGGACGCGCCCTTTCCGTTCGCGGAAGTGAGTCGCGTGGACATGTTCGTGGTTCGCATCGACGCGCGCACGGCGAGCGTCAGCGAAGCCGAAGCGGCCAACGCCGCGTCCACCAGCGGGTGGACGACGATCGCATCTCCGAACGCGGCGATCAACCTGCTGGCCCTGCAGGGCGGCGTGACCACCAACCTCGGCACGACGACGCTCGCGACGGGGAACTACAACGGCTTTCGGCTCATCCTGGACACGCAAAAGTCGACCGTGACGCTCAAGGACGGAACGGTTCTCACCGGCGGATCGGGCATCATCTTCCCGAGCGCGGCGCAGACCGGCATCAAGATCAACCTTGACGCGCCCATCCAGGTGACGAAGGACAGCTCGGTGATGATCCTGGATTTCGACGTCGGCAGCAGCTTCGTCATGCGCGGGAACAGCATCAAGAACAACGGACTGCTCTTCAAGCCCGTGATTCGCGCGGTCGCGACGGAGCTGACCGGTGTCCTCACCGGCTCGGTTCGCAGTGCGAGTGCCACTGGTCCGGTAGTCGCGGGCGCGACCGTGGATGTGCTCAAGGATGGCACGGTGGTGACCGATACCGTATCCGCCAATGTGGTCGCAAGTGCGTCCACGGACGCATCGGGGAACTACCGCTTCTCATTCCTGCTGCCTGGCGCGTATGAAGTTCGAGCGACGCCTCCGACGGCAAGCGGGTTCAAGCCGGCGCTGCTCGCGGACGGCGTGACGATCACGTCCGGCACCACGATCGCGGACAAGGTCATCGTGGTTAACCCGTAACACTTGAAGTGAAATATCCCCCGCCGGGCTCTGCTTGGCGGGGGATATTTACGTCCTCCAAATAGGACACTTTCCCGGGTTTCCGGGTCGATTTTCGCCGGTTAAAGTCGAAACTAGGCGGTTAACTCGCTCACCTGGCAGCCGGTCGGTGGCACGTCACGTGCCTTAATAAAGGCATCACCGCGGGAGCCATGAGGGCGACAGCGGCCAGTCAGCGGAGGTTGACACAATGAAGAAAATCAGAGCACTGGTAATCATTCCGGCGATGCTTTTTGCTGCGGCCTGCGGTCGTGACGATTCGGCCAAGAGCGTCGACGCGGCGCTGGACAGCGACCTGCGCCTGGCGGGTGAAGCGTATGCGCCGGGCATGGACAGCATCTCGATGATGGAGCGGAACGCGGCGCTGGCTCCGACGACTCCGACCGTGACGCGCGCGGCGCCGACGCGGACGACGACCGCTCCACGCCGTACGACCACGACACGCCGCGCTACGAGCAGCGGTACGTCCTCGGGCGGCGGAACGTACTCGGCGCCGGTTACGGTGCGCACCGAGACGCGCAGAAACACGGGGCGTGACGCGGCCATCGGCGCCACGGCTGGCGCGGTTATCGGCGCCACGACGAGTCGCGACAAGGTCAAGGGTGGATTGATCGGCGCGGCCATCGGTGGAATCGCGGGTGCGGTGATCGGGCACAACGTCGACAAGAAGACGGTACCGGTCAATCCGTAGTTCCTGAACGGCAAGTGAGTAATGGCGGGTGCGAAGTCGCACCCGCCTTTTCTTGTTCGACTACAACTGAAACTGAGAACGGAATAGCTGCGAGCTGCTAGCTGGAAGCCGCCGGCCGATCAGCTGAAGGCGATGTTGACCGTCCACGGCACTCGAATGGCAGAAAGACTGCTGTGGCATGGAAGTGATTCTCCTCCGGGAGACGGCACAGCGCAGAGTCCGAGCGTGAGTGATTACCGGAAGTTGCAAGTGTGGCGAAAGGCCCATGCGCTCGCGATCAACGCTCATCGCACTGCGACGCGCATTCGGGGAGCTCACCTCGCATCCTTCCGCAGTCAGATCATTCGCTCCGCGATGTCCGTCCCTACGAACATCGTCGAAGGCAGGGAACAGGGAACCGAAGTCGGTTTTACGCGGTTCCTGCGTATCGCACTGGGCTCTTTGAGCGAGCTCGAATATCATCTCGTAGCCGCGCGTGACCTCGGCGCCATCTCCCGCAGCGATCACCTGTCCCTTTCCAGTCAGCTGACGGAGGTGAGGAAGATGCTCCACGGGCTGGTGCGGGCTCTCGAACATCCTGCATCCAGGCCCGGCTAGCACTTCCGATGGTCAGCATCGCGGGCAGCTGACAAGCTGGCAGCTTTTCAGCTGGTAGCTCGCAGCCTATTCAGTTCTCAGTTGCAGTTCTATCCTCCAGCGACATCCTCTAAGATTCCACAAGAACTTCAATTTGCGACGGTGCGCGTACAACTTACGCCCCCTCACTTCGGGCGCTCATTAATGGATCGTTCGCACCCCGCGCGAACAACCGACATCCTGACAAAGCTTCCCGGGTTCGCGAGCCTCTTTGCGATCGCGGCGGGAACGATCGTGATTCTCGGATGGACAATCGGCGTCCCCGAGCTGGTCCAGATGATTCCCGGCTTCGCGCCTGCTCCGCTCCGGGCTGGTGTGGCCATGCTGGTGTCCGGGGTCGCGCTCTGGCTGGTACGCGACGCGGATGCGGGAACGTTCCGGCGGCTCGCGTCCGGGGCGATCGTGATCCCACTCGCTGCCATCGCGGTGGTCTCGCTCGGCGAGCAGATCAGCGCGACTTCCCTTGACTGGGCGCGGCTCGGGCCGCGCGTCGCGGCCGTGCCGGGGCTCGCCGAAAGGCTTGCGGTGAATTCCGCGTGGGGCTACCTGCTCACCGCCGTCGCGGTCTGGACATTGTGCTTCCGCACGTTGAGCAGAAGCCGTGCGCCGCAGTGGCTCGGACTCGCGATCTTCCTCACTGGTTTTTTCGCGCTCGTCGGACGCGCGTTCGGCGTGAGCGCGTTCTACAGCCCGATGCCCGGCGAGCCAATGAGCCTCTGGACCATGGCCACGCTCCAGGTCCTCGGCATCGGCGTGGTGTTCGCGCGCCGCTGGTTCGGATTCTCCGCGCTGCTGATGGACAAGGGGCCGGGCGGCAAGCTCGCGCGTCGGCTGCTACCGCCCGCGATCGCGATGCCGTTCGTCGTCGGCTGGGCCGCGCTGATCCTCGAGCGGGCCGGCGTGTACGGCGCCGAGGTGGGGTCCTCGTTCTTCGCGGTGACAATCGTCCTCGCATTCACCTGGATGGTCATGCGCGCGGCGCGCGCGGTACAGAGGGCGGACGCCGAGCGACTCACGGTGCTCGGGCGCGAGCAGCACGAGCGCGAAGTAGCCGAGCTCGCGCTCGTCACCGCGGAGAAGGCGAGCCTCGCCAAGAGCGATTTTCTGGCGGTCATGTCGCACGAGCTGCGCACGCCGCTCACCGCGATCATGGGGTACGAGGAACTGCTCGCCGACGGCATTACCGGGCCGGTCAATCCACAGCAGGCGCAGCAGCTGAGCCGCATCAAGGCTAGCGCGCAGCATCTGCTCGGGCTCATCGACGAGATCCTGACCTTCTCCCGCATCGAGGCCGGACGCGAGACGATCCGCCTGGAGATCGCCGACGTCAATCGGCTCATCGAAGATTCCGCGAACCTCGTTGCGCCTCTGGCGACCGAGAAGAAGCTCGGGTTCGTCGTGCACCTGCTCGATCCGCCGCGGTTCATGCGCACTGATCCGGTGAAAGTTCGGCAGATGATCGTCAACCTGCTCACCAACGCCGTGAAGTTCACCGAGAGCGGGACCGTGAGCGTGAAGGCCACGACATCGGGCCAGAACGTCGAGATCACGGTGCACGACACCGGCATCGGGATCGCGGAGGAGCACCTCGATCAGGTCTTCGATCCTTTTTGGCAGGTGGAGCAGAAGGCTACGCGCAGAGCCGGCGGCACCGGACTCGGCCTGACCGTGACGCGCAGGCTCGCCCGGCTGCTTGGCGGCGACATATCGGTCCAGAGCAGTATGGGAAAGGGCACGACGTTCACGATATCCATTCCAGGGCTGGCGACTCCGACCCCGCCCGGCTCACCAACGATCACCGGATGACAATGCGCAAATTCCCGCTACGCCCTACGGCGGGCGCTCTCCTGCTCGCGGCGCTACTCGCGGCGCTGCTGCCGGCGCCCTCCGGCGCGCAGTCGCTCGCGGATCGGTATCGCGCCACGACCGACAGGATCATCGCGGCCGCGTTGAGCGACAGCGCGGCGTATGAGCGCGTCGCTCTTCTCACCGACAAGTTCGGCCACCGCCTCAGCGGCTCCGCGAGCCTCGAGCAGGCGCTCGACTGGATCATCGGGGAGATGATCAGCGATGGGCTCGAGAACGTGCGCGGCGAGCCGGTGATGGTTCCCCGCTGGGTGCGCGGCGCCGAGTCCGCGATGCTCGTCGAGCCGCGCCCGCTTGCGCTGCACATGCTCGGACTGGGCGGAAGCATCGCCACTCCGCCGGAGGGGATCACCGCGCCGGTGCTCGTGGTGACCAGCTTCGAAGACCTGGCGGCGAAAGCCGCCGAGGCGCGCGGCAAGATCGTGCTGTTCGACGTCCCGTTCACCAACTACGGCGCCACGGTGCAGTATCGCAGCCGCGGAGCCGTCGAGGCCGCGAAGCTCGGCGCCGTCGCGACGCTGATCAGATCGGTCGCGAGCAACTCGATGCAGAACCCGCACACCGGCGCCATGCGATACGACACGGCGGTTACGCGCATCCCCGCGGCCGCGCTCAGCGTCGAGGACGCGGCGCTGCTGCACCGGATGCACGATCGCGGTGAGCGCGTCGTCGTGACGCTCAGGATGGAGGCGGCGACGCATCCAGACGCGCAGTCGCGCAACGTCGTCGGTGAGCTCAGGGGCCGGGAGAAACCGGACGAGATCGTCGTGCTCGGCGGACACATCGATTCGTGGGACGTGGGCCAGGGAGCGATGGACGACGCGGGCGGGAGTGTGGCCGCTTGGGAGGTGCTGCGCGTGCTCAAGCGCCTCGGCCTCCGGCCCCGGCGTACGATTCGCGTGGTGCTGTGGACCAATGAGGAGAATGGCTTGCGCGGGGCCAACGCGTACAGGGACGCGCACGCCGCGGAGCTGCCGAAGCACATGCTGGCGATGGAGTCCGACGGAGGCGTGTTCGCGCCGGTGGGATTCAGCGTAGACGGATCGGAGGAAACCATCGCGATGATGACGGGACTCGCCCCGCTGCTCGAGTCCATTGCCGCGACCCAGATTCGACCTGGTGGGGCGGGGGCAGACGTCGGACCACTGACCGCGGCCGGCGTACCGGGCCTCGGGCTGCAGGTGGACGGGACCCGATACTTCTGGTACCACCACTCCGAAGCGGACACGATGGACAAGCTCGACCCCCGCGAGATGGCGCAGTGCGTGGCCGCGATGGCGGTGATGGCGTACATCGTTGCCGAGATGCCGGAAGAGTTGCCGCGGAGAGCGGGCCGCTAGGTACGCTCCTGGAATATTTCCGTCAGGCTCTCGCCTGGACTCTACGCCGTCGGGATCAGTGTGCGTCGTCCGTCTCATGGCGGGGGAGCGGCCGGCGGCGCAGCAGCGGGATCGTCACCACTGCCGGCGTGCGCGCTTTCCTACTTGGCACCGGCCACCACGTCCGGCGCGCGCGTCACCGGTGCGCCCTCGTGCTCGAGCGGAGCGACGAAATTGAACTCCGTCAGGACGAGCCGTCCGTTCTTCGTCTGGCTCGTGTCGATGTCGTACCGCGTGACGGAACAGTTCGCGATCTCCGTCTCCCTGTCTATCGCGAGTATCTGCGCCTCGGTCATGTGCTCGATGATGTAGCGCATGCAGAGCACGACCACCGAATGCGCCACGACCAGCACGCGCTCGCCGCAGTATTCCCGCGAGATCATCTCGATGCCGCTGCGGAGCCGGAGGATCACGTCCGTCCAGCTCTCGCCTCCCGGCGGGCGGTGATAGAACTTCCCGATCGTTCGCCGGAACTCTGCCTGGTCAGGATGCATCGACTGGATTCCGCGCTTGGTCAGCCGGTCCAGCACACCGAACTCCTTCTCGCGCAGTCGCTCGTCCACGATCACCGGGTTGGCGGGATCGAGCGGCTCGAGCTTGCCGCTGGTGCGGATGAGCTCGGCCGTATGCCGCGCGCGCCTGTATGGCGAGCTGAGCACGACGTTCGGCTTGCTCTCCTCCGGCATCTCGGCGAACCACTTGCCGAGCGCGACTGCCTGGCGCTCCCCGAGGGGTGAGAGCTCGACGTCCACGTCGCGGACGTCGATGTCTATGACGTGCAGGCCCGTTGCATGAGCGGCCTCACGGGCGACGTTGCCGGCGGACTCGCCGTGGCGGACGATCCAGAGGGTCTGGGGCCAGATGTTGTGATGGCTCACGCGCCTCCAGTGAGGCAGGGATTGGGCCGCGCGGCGGCGGGTGCTACCTATTCCTGATGACTTCACCCACGCCCGACCAGCTGGATCCGGACCGGCACTGGTATCCGGACACGGTACTGCACTTCCGGACCGACCCCGCCGTGCGCGTCGACCTGCGTGAGCCCGTAAGGAAGGAAGGGCTCGCCCGCCTGGAGAAGATCGGATTGACCGGCCCATTCGCGGTGCTCACGGCCCACGACCCGCGCGGCCGCGACGAGTCGGCGGACGTCAACGCCCGCCGTGCCGCGGTGCTGGACGAGAAGCTGCTTTCCCTCGGCGCCCGGTTCGTTCATGTGGAGGCGTGCTCGCCCGACGGGTCACACTGTGAAGCCAGCGTGGCCGTGGCGATCTCGCGGGAAGCGGCAACCGGGCTGGCACGGGAGTTCGAGCAGGTCGCGATCTTCTGGTTCGACGGCGAGAAGTTCTGGATCGTCGGAGCGCTGGCTCCCGCGGATCCAGTCATGCTTCCGAGAGTCGTATAGCCGCCGGTGCGCGAATCCAGGGTAGGGCATGCGGAATCCAAGCTCGGAGTGTGGCAGTCGGGAGTTCATCAGTAGGAGTTTTTTTACTTCCCACTCCCGACCCCTCACTGCCACACTCCGAACTTGGATCCCATCAGCGGCTCACTGGAAATCTCCACGAGGCCGAGTCCTGCCAAAGAAAAAACCCGCGACATACGCCGCGGGTTTTTCCCGTTTTCCTTTATTCCTGCTTTGGAATCAGAGCAGCGGCTTGTACCTGAACGCCACGATCCCTGTTGCCTTTCCCGTCACCGTAAACTCGCCCCTGCCCTTCGCCGCTACCGGCCCCACCTGCGCCGTCTCCGTGGCGAGCACGTTACCCGACCGGTCCAACATCTCGAGGACCAGGTTGTACGTCTGCGGCGTGGTGCCGAGGTTTTCGATCGTCCCCCGCAGCCGCGCCTCGGTCTCCATCGGCGAGAACTCGGTGAACGTCACGCGCACCGGCATCCCGCTCGCCATCCGGTCGTACTTCGTGGACGAATCCGTGTAGGCCCGGCGGAGCGCGGCGTTCGCGGCCCGCTCCGACATTCCGGCATAAGCGTAGGCGTGGAAGACCCAGTTCTCGGGATTGTTCGGGTCCAGCGCCGTGAGCCGCCGGGTGATCGGCAGCAGTCCAGCAAAATCGTTCAACTTCACCATCGTCACCGACAGATTCCGGAGTGCATCCCTTTGATACGGGTTCGCGGTGAGGACCGCGTTGTACAGCGCGGCGGCCTGGGTGGAAGATCCGAAACGCGTCGCCAGGATTCCGGCGGTGAGCATCGAGCGCTCGCCGTAGGCCGCGGGGCTGTTGGCCACGTCACCGTAAATTGCCCGGATCGACGCCGTGTCGTTCACCGATTCGAACACATCACCCATCTTCTGCAGGGCATCGGCCCGCTGCAGATCCGTCTCGGCGATCGCTGCGTACTGCTTGAAGTGCTCGGCCGCTTCCCGCGCCCGGGCCGGGCGCTCCGCGACGGGTACGCCGGCCACGGAGGCGGCCACCAGCTCGCCCAGCTCGTAGTGCGAGCTTCGCACTACGTCGGCGAAGGACGTGTCGTTCTGCGCAATCTCCAGCGAGCGAGCGAGGTGCTGACGCGACTCCGCGTAGAAGCGCGGCTTGTCCGCCGGCGCGGCGCTGGCCAGACGCTGTCTCGCGACTCCGCCTAGCACGACGTAAGCGTATGGCGCGCTCCGGTCGAGAATCAGTGCACGCCGCGCGAGAGCCTCAGCCGTATCCAGCCGGCTCTCGCTGAGCGCGGTCAGCGCCTGGTTCATCGCTCCGATCCACGGCGTGCTCTGGCGCCACCCCGCAACCTGGGCGGCGCACTGTGGTGCGCGTGTCTCCACCGCCGTGAAGATCGAATCGGCCAGCACATACAGATTGGCGGGCTGCTCACCGCCCGTCGCGAAGCCGTAGTCCGCGCGCGTGCCCGTCTCGGGCGCCGAGGATCCCATGAGGAGGAGAGCCATCGCCTGTCCGAGCGTAAATGCCTGCCCGGGCAGATTCTTGTCGCGGTCGCGCGCCGCAGGATCCGTCAGGAGGCGAACCGCGGTCCGCGCGTCGGTGGCTGGATCCCCCTTGTTGTTGAGCGTAGCTATCCCTTTCTGGACGGAAAAGAATGCGCGCCCGACGAACTGCGGAGCATTCTGATCCACGTTGCAGGCATCGTCCTGGGCCCGCGCAGGTGCTGCCACGACGGCGGATACGCACGCCAGACCAGCGAAGAACTTCACACAGGAATTCATCCACCACTCCCTAAAGGAGACATAATAGTTGCCGCCGGGGGATCAGCGGGGCTTTACCACCGGCGGGATCAGTCCTCGTAATATACCATTTCCTTAAGACTGTTC
The DNA here is from genome assembly GCA_050998915.1 of Gemmatimonadaceae bacterium. GTDB lineage: Bacteria > Gemmatimonadota > Gemmatimonadetes > Gemmatimonadales > Gemmatimonadaceae > JACDCY01. The sequence continues at coordinate 31,736 of JBPCPS010000095.1, read as the reverse complement.
CCCCTATGGGAGACCATGAAAAAGGCGCGACCGTACACCCCGGGCCTGCACCGTACGGCCCTCCGACACCTGAGGCTTTCCGACCCTGTCCTGGCGAGAGTGGTCGCCCGCCACGGGCCCCATCGGTTCGATTTGCGGGCCGCCGGGTCTCACTTCGACGCCATCGCCAGGTCCATCGTCTCGCAGCAGCTGTCGGTGAAAGCGGCTGCGACCATCCATGGAAGGTTCAGGGAGCTGTACGCCGCCGCGGGGGGCGAGCCCTGTCGCGTCGCCGGCATTCCCGACCAACTGCTACGGGAGGCGGGTCTCTCATGGCAGAAGATCTCCTACATCAAGGACCTCGCCCGGCGGGTGGCTGCGGGCGAGCTCGAGCTGGACCGCATCGACGAGATGGACGACGAGGAGCTGATCACTCGACTCACGGCCGTGAAGGGAGTCGGGGTCTGGACCGCGCAGATGTTCTTGATGTTCCGTCTCGGGAGGCCGGACGTTTTGCCCACTCTCGATCTCGGGATTCAGAAAGCGATCCAGCGAGCGTACGGCTTGCGGAAGCGGCCGAGCGTGCGGCAGATGGAGAAGCTCGGCCGGGCCTGGGCGCCGTACAGGACGATCGCGTGCTGGTATCTCTGGCGCAGCCTCGATCAGCCCGCCACCGTCCAGCGGCGTTCCGCACGCGGGAAATCAAAATGAGCCGTCGCACGGTAGATTGAATCCATGCCTCTCATGCCTTTCGATTCGCTATCCGACGACTCCCGTGTCTGGGTGTTCTCAGCCGATCCCGCGCTCGACGACGAGCGCTCCGCGCAGTTACTCACGCTGGTGGATGCGTTCCTGGACCAGTGGGTGGCGCACGGCGAACCGCTGACGTGCGGCCGCGATTGGCGAGAGGGTCGGTTTCTGATCATCGATGTGGATCAAAATGCGACAGCCTACGCGTCCGGCTGCTCGATCGACGGGCTGTACAGGAAGCTTGCCGAGTTCGAGAAGCAGACCGGCGCCTCGCTCCTGTCGCGTGATCGCGTGTTCTACCGCGGTGCGAACGGTGAAGTCTGCAGCGTGTCGCGCGAGGGGTTTGCGCAGCTCTCCTCGGACGGGAAAATCGGCTCCGGCACCACCGTCTTCGACACGAGCATCAGCTCGCTCGGCGAGCTGCGCGAGCGGTTCGAGCTGCCCGCCGCGGGCTCCTGGCACAGAGCGCTGCTGACGGTGTGATTCACGCCCTGACTAGGGCGTCTTGGCTTGATCGGAATCCTGTTGCGCTTTCTCCGCGGCGAGGAAACCGATCTTGCTGTGGGTCCCGTCGCAGAACGGCTTGGTGGTAGACGCGCCACAGCGGCATAGTGCGATGCGCTTCCCCGGCGTGGTCGGTATCGCCCGCCCGAGGTGATCCACGAGATTGACCTCGCCTTCGATTACGTAGGAGCCCGTCTGCTTGACCGTGATGGTTACTTCGGACATCTGATCCTCTCCGTGGGAGTCATACTCTCATGGTGTCGCGCCGCCATTCCCTGACCGCGCGCTTGATGTCGTCGTTCGTCGCGAACTCTCCCGTCAGAGTTCGCCGCGTCAGCTCGGGCGCTTCCGCGTCGGACGCGAATCGCAGCGCGATCAATTGTCCCAGCCGAAGCTCCGGTATTCGCGCGCGCAAATCATCGGGAAGAATGTGGCTCAAGCGCAGCTTCTCTTCGAGGCTGATCAGCCGATTCTGCAGGACAAGGGCCATGTGCCGCGCGGAGAAGGCGAGCCCGTACAGGGCGACCGCGACGACAGCGGCCCAGATCGAATCGAAGGACTCCTCCCTGACCGCCGCGACCAGCCGTATGCCGATGTTCGCGATGAGAATCGGAGAAACGAAAAGATGGAACAGCGGGTTGACCCGCTTGTGGTTGGCGTATGTCTGCGGCTTGCCTGCCATGCTGCGCCCCCGGTGATGGACGAAGGAATGTAGCCACTCATTAGCTTACTGCTGTCGCAGGCAGGTCAATCGAATCAGAATGGAGCGAGCGATGCCGACGAGAAAAGCGAGCGCGGTATGGGAAGGCGGCCTCAAGGGTGGCAAGGGGAATTTTCGCGGTGAGGGTGGCGCGATATCCGGCGCTTACAACTTCGGGTCGCGGTTCGAGGAAGGCACCGGGTCGAATCCGGAGGAGCTCCTGGCCGCGGCGGAGGCCGCGTGCTTCAGCATGGCGCTGAGCGGAGCACTGGAAAAGAACGGCACCGCGCCGGCGCGCGTGGAGTCCGACGCGCACTGCACCGTCGAGAAGGTCGGCGCCGGCTTCAAGATCACCACGATGAAGCTCGTGACGCGCGCGACGGTTCCCGGGCTGGACGACGCGACTTTTCAGCGGATCGCGAACGAGGCCAAGGACGGGTGTCCCGTGTCCAGCTCGCTCAAGGGCAACGTCGACATCCAGCTGGACGCGAAGCTGACCGCCTAGTTCGCCCGCGTAGCCGCGACCTGTGACAGGAGGCGCACGCCCGCCGCGGCGAACACGCGGCGGGTTTGCAGCAGCACGGCTTCCTGCACCTCCACGGCGGCTGCCTGATCGGCAGTGGTGACGAAGTAGACGGTCTCGAACTCCAGCGCGGAGTCCGTCACCCCGCGCAGATGCGTGTGCTCGAGTCGCGCATCGCGCCGCGCATCGAGCGCGGCCTGCATGAGCTCCGGGACGCGCGCGACCGCGTCGTCGCCGGTGTCGGGAGGAATCCTCGTGACGAGGATGGCCCGGCGCTCGCGCATGTTGCGAAAGTTGCGAATGCGTCCCCTCAGGAGATCGCCGTTTGACGCGATGATCAGCTCACCGGTCACGCTCCGGATGCGCGTGCTCTTGAGGCCGATGTGCTCCACCGTTCCCGCGAATGAATCGAACTCGATGTGATCGCCGACCACGAAAGGCTTGTCGAGCACTATCGACAGCGCGGCGAACAGATCTCCCAGGATGTTCTGCACCGCCAGCGCCACGGCGATGCCGGTGATGCCGAGCCCGGTCACCAAAGCCGTGATGTTCATGCCGAACGTGTCCAGCGCCACCAGCAGCAGCACGACCCAGAGCGCGAAGCGAGCGACGTAGCTGAGCGCGTTCATCGTCGTCACGCTTCCAGGATCCGCCGCCGTCCCGCGCCGCGCCGCGTAGTGCGTGAACCAGTAGCCGATCGCGGCGTTGCCCCAGTTCGCGATCTGGACCAGCACGGCGACGATCGCGAGCCATCGCAGCACGCGGCGGACCGGATCGGTGACGTCGACCACGAGGAAGACGACCGCTATGGAGACGAGCGCGAGGAATATGAGCCGTGTTCCCCGCAGCAGCCGGACGGCGATGTTGTCCACCGACGTGGGCGTGCGCTCGGCGAGGCGGGCGATCCGGCCGAGCACGAGTCGCTTGAGCGCGCTCAAAAGCAGGGCGACGACGACGATTACCGCGAGCGCGGTGGCCCAGCTCGTGACCGAATTCCCGTAGATCAAGCCGTCGCTTTCTCCCCGGCCGCCCCCGAGCCGGTCTCCCAGTTGTCCATCTCGTCGCACGCGTCGCAGTTGCCGCAGCGCCAGTCGGGCTCGACTTCCTCGCCGAAGTGCTCGAGGATGAATCGCGTGCGGCATTCGGCGGTCTGGCAGAACTCGATCATCGTGCGGAGCTTCTGCTGGTCGCGCTCGCGGCGTTCTTCATAGTCCAGAAGATCGGCGCTGAGGTTGACCGATGTCAAACGGTCGGCAAGCCGCTCCCACTTTCCGTCGCGGTGCTCGCGCACCACGCCGTGACGCTTGAGCAGCGAGAACACGATCCGGGTTTTCCGGAGCGGCACTCCCGTCTGCTCCGAGATGTGCGCGCCGGGGACCGGCTGCCCGATCGGGTTTTGCTCGAGAGCGATCGCGACGCGCGCCGCTTCCTCGACCTCCGGGTATTTGCCGCCCAGGAAGTACGACTGGATCCTCCGATCCTCAACGCGATACAGAATCGTGCACACCGCCGGCTTGCCGTCGCGCCCGGCGCGGCCGGCTTCCTGGTAATAGGCCTCGATCGAGCCCGGGAAATGATAGTGGAGCACGAAGCGCAGGTCGTGTTTGTCGATGCCGAGACCGAAGGCATTGGTGGCGATGATCGCCTTGATCTCGTTGGCCATGAACATTTCCTGCGCTTCCCTCCGGTCCGCGGCCGGCATCTTTCCGTGATAGATCGCGATCGGATATTTCCCGCGGAACTTCTCGTGCAGCCGTTCGGCTTCTTTCACCGTCGCGACGTAAATGACGCCTACGCCGTCCCCTTCGCCGAGGGTGCGCTCCACGACGGCGTCCTTGATCCCGTCGTTGACGGTACGCCTCACCTCGAATCGCAGATTGGGGCGGGCGAAGCCGGTGATGGTCACGTGCGAATCCTTCATGCCGAGCTGATGAATGATGTCTTTCTGGACCTCGGCGGTGGCAGTCGCGGTGAGCGCGAGAATCGGAGGGCGGCCCAGCCGCTTGGCGATGTTTCCGAGCGCCAGGTAGTCGGGGCGGAAGTCGTGGCCCCACTGGCTGACGCAGTGCGCCTCGTCCACGACGAAGAGATTTATCTCGCGGCCGAGCAGGTGCTCAAAGAAGTCGCGGTCCTTGAAGCGCTCGGGCGTGAGGTAGAGAATGTCGCCTTCGCCCTCACTGATCTGGCGGTGCGTCTCGCGTGATTCCGAGGTGGAGAGATGCGAGTGCATCGCCACCGAGTCCACGCCCTGCGCGAGCAGCTTGTCGTGCTGATCCTTCATCAGGGCGATGAGCGGCGTCACGACGATGGTCAGCCCATGCAACATCACCGCGCCGAGCTGGTAGATCAGGGACTTGCCGCTTCCGGTCGGCATCACCACCAGCACGTCCCGCCGCTCGATGAGAGCTTTCACCGGCTCCCACTGGCCGCGCCGGAAGTCCTTATGGCCGAAACGCTCACGCAGACATGCCACGGCCTCGGCTTTTGTTATAGTTTGGGGCATCGGGGTGTAGTAATGGCAGGAAGCAAGCCGCGGGCTGTTGGCTATTGGCTGTTGGCTATTGGCTATTGGCTGTTAAGCGGAGTGGACCCCTGGAATCATCCCGGTTTACGAACCATGCGAGGGTGCAGCGCGAAGCACGCAGCGCGCAGCGCCGTTAAGAGGAGCTGCCGATGCTGATAAGACGATCCCCCGATGTGCTATCGAGTGAGATCACCGACGAACGCCTGTACGTAAACCGCCGTCAGTTCCTCGCCACCGGGAGCGTCCTCGGCGTAGCCGCCGCGACGGGTGCACTGCCGGGATGCCTGAAAGCGTCGCCGTCGGACGAGCAGGGTGCCGACAGACGGACGCCGTACGAGGACATCACGACCTACAACAACTACTACGAGTTCGGCACTGGCAAAGAAGATCCGGCGAAGAATGCAGGCTCTTTCCGTACCCGGCCCTGGACCGTCGCTGTCGAAGGCTTGGTGAAAAAGCCCGCCGTGTACAATCTCGAGGACATCCTCCGCCCAGTCAGGCCGGAGGAGCGCGTGTACCGGCTGCGCTGCGTCGAAGGTTGGTCGATGGTGATTCCCTGGCTCGGATTTCCGCTCTCCGCGCTGATCAACAGAGTCGAGCCAACTTCGCAGGCGAAGTACGTGGAGCTTACGACGCTGCACGACCCGCGACGGATGCCGGGCCAGCGCCGGCCGGTCCTGGACTGGCCGTACACGGAAGGGCTGCGACTCGACGAAGCGCGCCATCCGCTGACGATTCTCGCGACGGGTCTGTACGGCCAGCCGTTGCCGAACCAGAACGGAGCGCCCCTCCGCCTCGTGGTTCCGTGGAAGTACGGATTCAAGAGCATCAAGGGAATCGTGAAGCTGCGATTCACCGACCGGCAGCCGGCGACGGCGTGGAACAAGGCGGCGCCGGCCGAATACGGCTTCTACTCGAACGTGAATCCGGAAGTGGATCATCCGCGCTGGAGCCAAGCGAAGGAGCGCCGCATCGGCGAGTTCCTGCGGCGGCGGACGCTGATGTTCAACGGCTACGGCGACCAGGTGGCGGGGATGTACGCGGGCATGGACCTGCGCAAGTTCTACTGAGAGGACCCGGTACTCGCGTCGCTCCAGCGTAATAAAGCCGCTCGTATTCATCGCGGCGCTTCTTCCGCTCGGCCTGCTCGTGTGGGAGGCATTCACCGACAACCTCGGTGCCAACCCGATCGAGGAGATCGAGCTCAGGACCGGACGCTGGGCGCTGCGCTTCATCGCCATCACGCTCGCGGTCACTCCGCTCCGGCGGCTCACCGGCTGGAACGAGGCGATCAAGTATCGCCGCATGCTCGGCCTGTTCGCGTTCTTCTACGCGACGCTCCACCTGTCGGCGTTCATCGGCCTGGACATGTTCTTCGACGTGAGCGACATCGTCGAAGACATCGTCAAGCATCCGTACATCACGATCGGCATGGCGACGTGGCTGCTGCTCCTGCCGCTCGCCATCACGTCAACCAAGGGATGGGTGCGACGGCTCGGCGGCAAGCGGTGGAACAGGCTGCATCAGCTCATCTACGTCGCGGCGATCACCGGCACCATTCATTATCTGTGGGCAGTGAAGAAGGACACGTTTCTTCCGCTCGTGTACCTCACGATCATGGTGGCGCTGCTGGGCTGGCGCGTCTGGGACCGGCTCGCAAAGCGAAGAGCGCGTACCGCTCGCGCGGCCGACGTGTCCGCTATTTCCTGAACATCCCGGTGATGCCGCCGGAGGTCAGCGCGGCGAGGTGTGCGAGCACGAGCGATCGGGCGATCCCCGGACTGCTCGCGAGATATCGGGGCTCCCACTCCGGGTCGAAAGACTGCTTGAATTCGCGGAGTCCTTCGAAGTTGTAGAAGCGGCCGGTGAAGCGGGTGAGCGAGCGGCGAAGCGCTCCGAGGCGACCGCCTTCCCCGAGCGGACTCACTCCCCCGAGGGGCGACATCCCCAGGCTCACACTGTCGTAGCCCTGGTCACGGGCCCATGTGATGAGATCCACGAGTAGCGCGTGCATCGTACCCGAGGGAGCGCTCGCCCGCGACCGCATGAGATCGACTTCGCATTCGCGCTGCGATTCGGAAGACCAGATCGTCACGAACGCGACCACCGCGCCGCTTACCCTCGCCACCGCCACGGGAAAGCGGTTGACATAGTCCGGACGGAACGCCCCCAGAGAGAACCCTTTTTCGCGGCCGCGCTGCTGCCGGAGCCAATCGGCGGATACCTCCGCGAGCTCGTGCATCAGTGACCCGGACGCGCTCGCGGGAACGATCTCGACCGTGACCCCGCTCTCTCGTGCCTGCTTCTGGCTGCGGCGCAGGCGCCGCCGCCGGGCGCCATCGAGCGTGAAGTCGCGCGCCGGAACGCGGGCGATCTCTCCCACCTTTCCGACGAGAAAGTTGTTCTCCAGATACACGCCGATGTTTTCGGGAATGACCTTGTAGAAGGCCGGCCACGCGGCGGCCGCGGCGGCGGCCGTGGCGAACGACCGTACCATCGGTGACAGCTCGGCCCGCGGCCCGACAGGGTCGCCCGCGGCGATCCAGCTGCACCGGATCCGCCCGTACATGACAAACGCGTCACGCTTCTCATTGAAGAGCAGCGCCTTGTCGCGAAGGTAGACGGCTTGCGCGCTCGGCTCGGCGCCGCGCGCGATGATTCCGACTGCCGAGGCAAGGTCTGCTTCAGTGACAGCTTTCATTTTACGCTCAACGCAGTAACCTCAGGCCGTGTCCGATTCTCTCGAGCCACTCGAAGCGTTTGCCATCACCGCGCCCGGCATTTCGCGGATCGCGGCGCGCGAGCTCGCGGAGATCGGGCTGGAGATAGCCGATGTCGAGCCCGCGGGCGTCACGTTCAAAGGTGGCTTGCGGGAAGTGTACGCCGCAAATCTCCGGCTGCGGACGGTGAGCCGCGTGATCGTACGGCTGGCGCGGTTCCAGGCGCGCACGTTCGCGGAGCTGGAGCGGCACTCCGCCAAGATCCCCTGGTCGAAGTTCATCGCGCCGGGCCGGAAGTTCGAGGTACGCGTCACGTCCCGAAAATCGCGATTGTATCACTCCGACGCGGTCGCGGAGCGAGTCGCGCGTGCCGTGCGCGATGGCACCGGCGCGGAGCCGGCAGAAGGCGCGGTCTCCGACGAGCACGAGGGCGAGACGGCACAATTGATCATCGTGCGCCTGGAGCGCGACGAGTGCACGGTGAACATGGACAGCTCGGGGGCACTGCTCCACATGCGCGGCTACCGGCGGGCCGTGGCGAAGGCGCCGATGCGCGAGACGATCGCGGCCGCGATGTTGCTGGCGTGCGAGTGGCGCGCGGAGGAGCCGCTGTTCGATCCGTTCTGCGGCTCCGGCACCATTCCTATAGAAGGGGCCATGCTGGCCAGGCGGATTCCACCCGGTCTCGACCGGGTGTTCGCCTTTCAGCAGTGGCCGTGGATCGAGGCCGGCACGTGGTCCCGCATGCGGCGGGAAGCGGAGGGAGACATGCTGGACAGCGCCGCCGCGCCCATCATCGGAACGGACCGGGACGAAGGCGCGATTCGCGCCGCGACCGAGAACGCAGCGCGTGCGAGGGTCGAAGCCGATATCGAATTTGTGGTGAGTCCGGTATCGGAGGCGCATGTCGATGAGGGGGCCGGTTGGGTGATCACGAATCCGCCGTACGGCGTGCGGGTTGGGACGTCACGCGAGCTGCGGAACCTGTACGCGCGATTTGGCGCGGTGCTGCGCGAGCGGTTCGGCGGATGGAGGCTGGCGTTTCTCTCCGCGGATCACGCGCTCGAGGCGCAGACGCGCATGCAGCTGGAGACGCTGTTCAGAACCACGAACGGAGGGATCCCCGTGCGGTGCATGACGTCGAAGCTGATCGGGAGAAGCGGCGCCGAATGACGGAGATTCCAGCCGGAACAGGCCGGATCGAATCGATCAACGTCTCGGGCGGCGGCGTGCCGAAGCGCGCCCGGGCAGACGCGTGGATCTCGCGGAACGGCGTGTACGGGGACAGTCAGGCCGACAAGCGGCTGCACGGCGGACCCGACCGGGCAGTGTGCATCTACTCGGTCGAGCTCATCGAAGCGCTGCACAACGAGGGACATCCGATCGGGTTCGGCACCACCGGAGAGAACCTGACCGTTTCCGGACTGGATTGGGCGCTCGTGGCGCCTGGCACCGTTTGGCAGGCGGGCGATGCGGTACTCGAGGTCGCGTCCTACACGGCGCCGTGCAAGACCATCCGGGATTCATTCCGCGACAAACGCTACAAACGTATCTCGGAGAAGGTAAACCCGGGCTGGAGTAGGGTTTACGCCATGGTTCTGGAGGAGGGCCAAGTCCGTGTCGGGTCCGGATTCACTGCGGTATCACTCTTGAAGTAGAAGGGCCGGGAGCACGCCGGAGAACTACGTCCGGCGGGGACAGACGGCGCCGACCGCGCCGCACACCAGACAATCGAGGGAGTCCGTGGAAATCGGAGACGAGATCGAGATCGAGGGCGTCGCTGACGCTCCCACCGGCGCTGCACGCGCCCGTCGACGGGGCAAGTCCAAATCCGGCAAGCGGAACGGCAACGGCAGACAGGCCACCAACGGCAACGGGTCCAGGCAGCTGGACATGCGGCGGCTGCTGGCAGGCCTGAAAGATCTGTGCGGTGGCGATTTCAGCATCCGGCTGGCGGACAGCCACGACCCGATGCTGAACGACATCATCCACGAGTTCAACTCGATCGCGGAGCGGAACCAGTCCGTCACGACGGAGCTCCGCCGCGTCGCCACCACGGTCGGCAGCGAAGGCCGCATGCATGACCGCGCTTTCGTTCCGGAAGCCGAAGGCGGCTGGCGCTCGATGATCGGGTCGGTCAACTCGCTCATCACCGACCTCGTCCAGCCCACCACTGAAGTCGCCCGCGTGCTCACCGCGGTCGCCGAGGGCGATCTGAATCAGAAGATGGTGCTCGAGATGGAAGGCAAAGCGGTCCAGGGAGAGTTCCTCCGGATCGGCACCACCGTGAACACGATGGTCGATCAGCTCAGCGCGTTCGCGTCGGAAGTGACGCGCGTCGCGCGCGAAGTAGGAACTGAAGGCAAGCTGGGCGGCCAGGCGAACGTCCCCGGCGTCGCGGGCACATGGAAGGATCTCACCGACAACGTAAACACGCTGGCCGGAAACCTCACGAGTCAGGTCCGCAACATCGCCGACGTCACTACCGCGGTCGCGACGGGAGATCTGTCGCGCAAGATCACGGTGGACGTGCAGGGCGAGGTGCTTGAGCTCAAGAACACGATCAACACCATGGTGGACCAACTGAACTCGTTCGCGTCCGAGGTCACGCGCGTTGCGCGCGAAGTAGGAACGGAGGGAGTGCTCGGCGGGCAGGCAGACGTCCCTGGCGTCGCCGGGACGTGGAAGGATCTCACGGACAACGTGAACTTCATGGCCTCGAACCTCACGGGCCAGGTTCGAAACATCGCCGACGTAACGACGGCGGTGGCGCGCGGAGACCTCTCGCGCAAGATCACCGCGGACGCGCGCGGCGAGATCCTCGAGCTCAAGAACACGATCAACACGATGGTCGATCAGCTGTCGGCGTTTGCGTCCGAAGTGACGCGAGTCGCCAAGGAAGTAGGAACCCAAGGAAAGCTGGGTGGTCAGGCGGAAGTGCCTGGAATCGGCGGTACGTGGAAGGATCTGACTGACAACGTGAACACGCTCGCCGGAAACCTGACCAGCCAGGTGCGAAACATCGCGGACGTCACGACGGCGGTCGCGAAGGGCGATCTCTCGCGGAAGATCACCGTTGAGGCACGGGGCGAAACACTCGAGCTTAAGAACACGATTAACACGATGGTGGACCAGCTCTCGGCGTTCGCGTCCGAGGTGACGCGAGTCGCCAAGGAAGTCGGAACCGAAGGGAAGCTGGGCGGCCAGGCGGAGGTGCCCGGCGTCGCGGGAACCTGGAAGGCGCTGACGGACAACGTGAACGCGATGGCGAACAACCTTACGGGTCAGATTCGAAACATCGCCGACGTCACCACCGCCGTGGCCAAGGGAGATCTCTCCCGCAAGATCACGGTGGACGTGCAGGGCGAGATACTGGAGCTCAAGAACACCATCAACAACATGGTGGACTCGCTGCGGATCTTCGCCGGCGAAGTGACCCGTGTCGCGCGCGAAGTCGGAACGGAGGGACGGCTCGGCGGCCAGGCGGAAGTGCCGGATGTCGCCGGAACGTGGAAGGATCTCACGGACAATGTGAATTTCATGGCGTCGAACCTGACGGGTCAGGTCCGAAACATCGCCGACGTCACGACCGCAGTCGCGCGCGGAGACCTGTCGCGAAAGATCACAGCCGAAGCAAAGGGCGAGATCCTCGAGCTCAAGAACACGATCAACACGATGGTCGACCAGCTCTCGGCGTTCGCCGCGGAAGTGACGCGCGTGGCGCGCGAAGTCGGTACGGAAGGGAAGCTGGGCGGGCAGGCGAACGCCCCCGGCGTCGCAGGCACGTGGAAGGATCTGACCGACAACGTGAATACGCTCGCCGGCAACCTGACCAGCCAGGTGCGTAACATCGCCGACGTAACCACTGCGGTCGCGAAGGGCGATTTGAGCAGGAAGATCACCGTCGAAGCCAAGGGCGAAACGCTCGAGCTTAAGGACACGATCAATACGATGGTCGATCAGCTGTCGGCGTTCGCGGCCGAAGTAACGCGCGTGGCACGCGAGGTGGGGACGGAAGGGAAGCTGGGAGGCCAGGCCGAAGTGCCGGGGGTCGGCGGCACATGGAAGGACCTCACGGACAACGTGAACGCGATGGCGGGTAACCTCACCGGCCAGATTCGAAACATCGCGGATGTCACCACGGCGGTCGCGAAGGGCGACCTGTCACGCAAAATCACGGTGGATGTTCAGGGAGAGATTCTCGAGCTGAAGAACACGATCAACACCATGGTCGACCAGCTCTCCGCGTTCGCGTCGGAGGTAACCCGCGTCGCGCGCGAGGTCGGAACCGAGGGCCGGCTGGGTGGGCAGGCGGAGGTGCCGGGCGTCGGCGGGACATGGAAGGATCTCACGGACAACGTGAACTTCATGGCGTCGAACCTGACGGGCCAGGTGCGAAACATCGCGCTCGTCACCACGGCGGTCGCTCGCGGAGACCTGAGCCGGAAGATCACCGCCGATGCGAAGGGCGAGATTCTGGAACTCAAGAACACGATCAACACGATGGTCGATCAACTCTCCGCCTTCGCTTCCGAAGTGACGCGAGTCGCCAAGGAAGTCGGAACCGAAGGAAAGCTTGGCGGTCAGGCCGAAGTGCCGGGAGTCGGTGGCACGTGGAAGGACCTCACCGACAACGTGAACTTCATGGCCTCCAACCTCACGGGCCAGGTGCGAAACATCGCCGACGTGACGACGGCCGTGGCGCGCGGAGATCTGTCGCGGAAGATCACAGCCGATGCGCGCGGCGAGATCCTGGAGCTCAAGAACACGATCAACACGATGGTCGATCAGTTGTCTGCCTTCGCAGACGAGGTAACGCGTGTCGCGAAGGAAGTCGGAACCGAAGGCAAGCTGGGTGGCCAGGCTATCGTCCCCGGCGTGGGCGGTACTTGGAAGGCGCTTACGGACAACGTTAACGCGATGGCCAACAGCCTCACTCTCCAGGTGCGGGCGATCGCGGACGTCGCCACGGCCGTGACGCGCGGCGACTTGAGCAGACAGATCACCGTGGAAGCCCAGGGCGAGCTGGACGAGCTGAAAGGCAACCTCAACCAGATGATCGCGAACCTCAAGGAAACGACGGACAAGAACACCGAGCAGGACTGGCTCAAGACCAACCTCGCGAAGTTCTCGCGAATGATGCAGGGCCAGAAGGATCTGGAGACGGTGTCGCAACTGATCATGTCGGAGCTGACGCCGATCGTGTCCGCTCACCATGGCGTGTTCTACCTCATGGATGACTCGGGGGGAGCGCCGGTGCTGCGTCTCATCGCGAGCTACGCGTACAAGGAACGGAAGAACGTCAGCAACGTCTTCGGCATAGGCGAGGGTCTGGTAGGGCAAGCCGCGCTGGAGAAGAAGTCGATCCTGTTGACGAACGTCCCCGACGACTATGTGACGATCGTCTCCGGCCTCGGGGAAGCGCCGCCGCGCAACATCATCGTTCTTCCGATCCTCTTCGAAGGAGAGGTGAAGGCGGTGATCGAACTGGCGTCGTTCCAGCCGTTCAGCCAGATCCACCAGCTTTTCCTGGATCAGCTCGCCGAGAGCGTCGGCGTCGTGATTAACATGATCAGCGCCAACATGCGCACCGCGGATCTACTGGAGCAGTCGCAAGGGCTGACGCACGAGCTACAGAGCCAATCGGAAGAGCTCAAGACACAGCAGGAGACGCTCAAGAAGACCAACGTCGAGCTGGAACAGCAGGCGAAGACGCTCCGGACCTCGGAAGAGCTGCTCAAGGACCAACAGGAAGAGCTGCAGCAGGTGAACGAGGAGCTGGAGGAGAAGGCGTCGCTGCTGGCCGAGCAGAATCGCAAGGTCGAACAGAAGAACGCGGAAGTTGAGGCGGCGCGTGTCGCGCTCGAGGAAAAGGCGGATCAGCTCGCGCTCAGCTCCAAGTACAAGTCCGAATTCGTGGCAAACATGTCGCACGAGTTGCGGACGCCCCTCAACAGCTTGCTCATTCTTGCGCGACTGCTGTCGGAGAACAAGGACGGAAACCTCACGCCCAAGCAGGTCGAGTTCGCCAACACGATACTCTCGTCGGGAAGCGATCTGCTCACGCTCATCAACGATGTGCTCGACCTCTCCAAGGTCGAAGCCGGGAAGATGGACGTCAGTCCGACGGAGGTTCCGCTTCGCGAATTGACGACTTTCGTGGAGCGCAACTTCCGCCCAGTCGCGGAACAGAAGAATCTCACGCTCGACACGGAGGAAGCGCCAGGGCTGCCGGCGGCGATCTACACGGATGGGCAGAAGTTGGAGCAGATTCTCAAGAATCTGCTCGCGAACGCGATCAAGTTCACCGAGAAGGGCGGCGTGAAATTCACGATGCGCCGGGCCGAGCCAGGCAGGCGGTATATGGTATCGCCGCTGCAGAACGCCGACTCAGTCATCGCGTTCTCCGTAACCGATACGGGAATCGGTATTCCGCGTGACAAACAGCGGCTGATCTTCGAGGCTTTCCAGCAGGCGGACGGCACGACCACCAGAAAGTTTGGTGGTACCGGGCTCGGGCTGTCTATCAGCCGGGAAATCGCGAGAATTCTCGGTGGCGAGATTCGCGTGGAGAGCGAGCCGGGCAAGGGGAGCACCTTCACGCTCTACGTGCCTGCCAAGTATCATCCCGAACCTGGTTCGGAGCCGACCGCCGGCACCGGTACGCTCCTGGAAGCGCCCTTTCGCCGTCCCGCCCACCCCCGATCAGACGCGCCTTACCCATCTGGTCCATCGTCCGGCGCGGTAGCACACACTCCCCGGTCGCGCGCCCATAACGAGCCGAGCGAGCAGATTCCTGACGACCGGAGTGACATAGCTCCGGGTGACCGGGTCGTGCTGATCGTCGAGAACGATCCCTCCTTCGCGAAGATTCTCCTCGGAATTGCGCAGGAGCGCGGCTTCAAGGGAGTGGTCGCGCTGGACGGTGACGCGGGACTGGAAGCGGCGTACGATTACCGACCGGATGCCATCACGCTGGACATCGACCTGCCCGGGGGGACTGACGGTTGGGGTGTGCTCGACCGCCTCAAGCACCATCCCGAAACCCGCCACATCCCCGTGCACATCATTTCCGGAATCGAGCGCAGACAGCAGGGGCTTAAAGCTGGCGCGCTGGCGTATCTCGAGAAGCCCGTGAGCAAGGAATCGCTCGACGAGGCATTCGGCCGGATAGCGACGTTCATCGACGAGCGCGAGAAATGCCTGCTAATCGTCGAGGACGACGAAACACAGCGGAACAGCATGGTCGAGCTCATCGGCGACGAAGATGTGAAGATCGTGGCTGTCGGGAGCGCGGAAGCCGCTCTGGAGGAGCTGGGCAAGCAGAAGTTCGATTGCATGGTGGTGGACCTCGGCCTGCGCGACATGAGCGGCTTCGATCTGCTCGAGCGCGTGAAGCAGGATCCGGCCATGCAGGACATGCCAATAATCATCTATACCGGCAAGGAGTTGACTCCGGCCGAGGACACGCGGCTCCGGAAATACGCCGAAACGATCATCGTCAAGGACGTCAAGTCGCCCGAGCGATTGCTGGACGAGACTGCGCTGTTCCTGCACCGAGTCGAAGCGAAGCTGCCCGAGCAGAAACGCGCGATGCTCGAACGGCTCCACAGCTCCGACGCTCTCATGGCGGGCAAACGGGTGCTCGTGGTCGACGATGACGTTCGCAATATCTTCTCGCTCACCAGCGTGCTGGAAGCGCACGGAATGGAGGTCAGCTTCGCCGAGAATGGGAGGGACGCGATCACCTCGCTGGAGAAGGATCCGGCTGTCGATCTCGTGCTGATGGACGTGATGATGCCAGAGATGGACGGATATGAAACCATGCAGGCAATTCGCAAGAAGGAGGAATTCGCGGCATTGCCGATCATTGCGCTGACCGCGAAGGCGATGAAGGGAGATCGGGAGAAGTGCATAGCGGCGGGTGCGTCGGATTACATCACCAAGCCGGTTGATACGGAGCAGCTTCTTTCGCTGATGCGCGTGTGGCTGTATCGCTGACGCCTGAGGACGGAGTAGAAGCCGCCGGGGTGTCGCTCGGCCGCAACGAACTCGAAAAGCTCGAGGTCGAGCTGCTGTTGGAGGGCATCTTCCGGCACTACGGCTTCGATTTTCGCGCCTACGCGTACTCCTCGATCAGGCGACGGCTGTGGAAACGGATTGATGCCGAGGGGCTCGGGTCGATAAGCGCGCTGCAGGGCGCGGTGCTGCACGACTCCGCAGTGATGGAGCGGTTGCTGCGCGATCTGTCAATCAACGTGACCGCGATGTTCCGCGATCCCACGTTTTACGTGGCCTTCCGGAATCAGGTCATTCCCATGCTGCGCACGTATCCCTTCATCCGGATCTGGCACGCTGGATGTTCGACCGGGGAGGAAGTCTTCTCGATGGCGATCCTGCTCGCCGAGGAGGGGTTGTACGACCGGTGCCGCATTTATGCGACGGACATCAATGACGTCGTTCTCCGCCAAGCGAAGCAGCGGATCTTTCCCCTGGAGCGGATGAAAGAGTACACCGACAATTACATAAAGGCCGGAGGGGGGCGATCGTTTTCGGAGTACTATACCGCCATGTATGAGGGCGCGCTCTTCAAGCCGGAGCTGCTCAGGAACGTCGTTTTCTCCCAGCACAACCTGGTGACGGACGGATCGTTTGCGGAGTTCAACGTGATCCTGTGCCGGAACGTCATGATCTATTTCGACAAGTCACTCCAGGGCAAGGTACACCGCCTCTTTTACGACAGTCTGTCTACGTTTGGATTGCTGTGTCTGGGATCCAAGGAGTCGCTGAAGTTTTCGCGGTACGAGCACTGTTACGAGGAGCTCAGCGCACGCGAGAAGATTTACCGGAAGGTCAGCTAGCGTGTTCTTCGATCTGATCGTTGTTGGCGCGTCGTGGGGCGGACTCGACGCACTCACTGTGCTCGTACGCGGGCTTCCGCCCGACTTCACGGTGCCGATCGTGATCGTACAGCACCGCGGTCCCGACGCGCAGAGCCTGCTCAGCGACCTTCTGCAGCAGTGGACGAGGGCTAAGGTTCTGGAACCCGAAGACAAGGACCCGATAGAGCCCGGCCACATTTATATCGCGCCGGCGAACTATCACCTCCTGGTCGAGCCGGGTAATTTCTCCCTCACCACGGAGGCGCCGGTCCGCTACAGCCGGCCGTCTATCGACGTGATGTTCGGCTCGGCCGCGCATGCATACGGCGAGCGGCTGATCGGCGTGGTGCTGACGGGAGCGAACGAGGACGGCTCGCGCGGACTTCAGTGCATCCACGAGTACGGCGGCTATCCCGTCGTGCAGGACCCAGCGACCGCCGAAGTCGCGACTATGCCGGCCGCGGCTCTGCGGCGCGTTCCGCAGGCGATCAAGTTTCCTTTGGAGGTAATCGCGGGTCACGTCGTCGACGTCGCCCGGAATGGCCCGCCCGCCGATTTCGCCAAGGTTTCCGCGTGACCGACAAGGTCAACATTCTCATCGTAGACGACCGCCCGGAGAATCTCCTCGCGCTCGAAGCCATCCTGGAGCCACTGGACGAAAACATCGTGCGCGCGGACTCCGGCGAGGAGGCGCTGCGCCAGCTCCTGCTGCGAGACTTCGCCGTGATACTGCTCGACGTGCAGATGCCGGGGATGAACGGGCTCGAGACCGCGCAGTACATCAAGGCGCGCGAGCGGTCCAAGTTCATTCCCATTCTCTTCCTGACCGCGATCAACAAGGAGGAGTCGTATGTGTTCAAAGCGTACGAGGTGGGAGCGGTGGACTATTTGTTCAAGCCGTTCGATCCCGAGATACTCCGCTCGAAAGTAGCGGTGTTTGTGGATCTCCGGCGGAAGCAGGAGCAGATCCAGAAGCAGGAAGAGCGGATCCGGCAGTCGGACAAGCGCGAGCTCGAGCTGCGACACCGCACCACTCTGCTGGAGACGGAGGCTCGCTCCGCGGAAGAGCTGGCGACGGTCAACGGCGAGCTGCAGCGGCGGCAGTACGAGCTGGAGCGTGCGATAACGGCGCGCAGCCGTTTCTACGCGTCCATGAGCCACGAGCTGCGCACCCCGATCAACGCGGTACTCGGCTACAGCACGCTCATGCTCGACGGGATTTATGGAACGCTCAACGACAAACAGCGCGAAGGGCTGGAGCGCACGCACCGGGCGGCCAAGCACCTCCTCGAGCTGGTGAACGACGTGCTCGACCTGTCCAAGATCGAGGCCGGGAAGATCGAGCTCGCGATGCAGCCGGTGCAGTTCCCCAGCCTGATCGAGGACCTGTTCGTCACTGTCGCTCCCTTTGCGGCGGAGAACAAGACCGAGCTCGATCTGAGCATGGAGGGCGAGCCGGTGACCATCGTGTCGGATCCGCGCAGGGTCCGGCAGGTCATGCTCAATCTCGTCTCCAACGCGATCAAGTTCGGTCGCGGACAGCCGGTCCGGGTCGTGTGCCGCGCGACATCCGAAGGCGGCGTCCGGATAGAGGTGATCGACTCCGGTGAGGGCATCCCGACCGACGACCTCTCCAGGATCTTCGATGAGTTCGTCCAACTCGGACAATCGGCGCAGCCCGGAACCGGGCTGGGGCTGCCCATCTCGCGCCGACTCGTCGAGCTTCTCGGCGGCAAGCTCGAACTGGAGTCCGAAGTCGGGAAGGGGAGCTGCTTCCGTGTCACTCTCCCGCCCGGGTTAGCGGTGACGGAGAACGGCGCGGATCCGGTCTTCGACGGACCGGCGGCCATTCCATCCGCCGTTTCACCCAGCGATCCCGCCCCCACTGCGGCGTCCGCGCCAGCCGGCTAGAGGCAGCGGCGTCTGTAAACGCCAATGCCGCGGGAATAGATTTCAACCATGGATCTTCCCCGGGCAGGCGTGTTCAACGACGGATTAATTGCGGAGCAGTGGGAGCGTTTTCGGGCCGATCCCTCGTCGGTCGATGAGAGCTGGCGCCAGTACTTTGGATTCGCCCAGTCGCTTGCCGGTACCGCGGACTTCGGCGCCGCGATGCCGGACCCGAGTCTGCTTCGCAAAGTTGCAGGCGCGGCCGGTCTCGTGGCGGGGATTCGCGCATTCGGACACCTGGCATTGCAGCGGGATCCGCTCGGAAGCCTGCCGTCAGGCACGCCCGAGCTCACGCCTGAATTTCACGGTATCACGGAGGACGACCTCGCCGCGGTACCGGGCTCCGCGCTCGGCTTTCCGCAGGCGACCGCCGCCGAAGTCGTGGCGCACCTCCGCCGTCTGTACAGCAGCTCGATCGGGCTCGAGTTCGAGCATTTGGGCCGCGCGACCGAGCGCGAGTGGCTGCGAAACGAGGTCGAATCCGGTGCGCTGCACGAGCCGCTGACCGCGGAAGAGAAGGTCGCGCTGCTTCGGCGTCTCACCGAAGTAGAGGGCCTGGAGAGGTTTATCGGCCGCGCCTATCAGGGATACAAGCGGTTCTCGATCGAAGGCACCGACGCGCTCGTGCCGATGCTGGACGAGATCATCCGGCGCTCGACGGCGGATGGCGCGCGCGAGGTCGCGATGGCCATGGCGCACCGCGGACGGATCAACGTGCTCGCGCACATCCTCGGCAAGCCGTACACGGCGATATTCGCCGAGTTCGAGGGCAAGCACGCCGCGACCAACAGCCCCGACGGTACCGGGGACGTCAAATACCATCTCGGCGCGCACGGCGAGTACCCCACGGGCGACCACGCGGCAGCGATTACGCTCGTCCCGAATCCGAGTCATCTCGAGTTCGTCAACCCGGTGCTCGCCGGCGTGACGCGCGCGCTGCAGCGGATAGCGGAGCGACCCGCCGAGCACGACGAGTCGAAGGTCGTTCCGATCTGCATCCACGGTGACGCGGCATTCCCCGGCGAAGGCGTGGTCGCCGAGACGTTGAATCTCTCCCGCCTCCGCGGCTACAGAGTCGGTGGCACGATTCACATCATCGTCAACAACCAGATCGGGTTCACGACAGATACCGTGGACGGCCGGTCCACCAGATATGCCGGCGACCTCGCCAAGGGATTCGAGGTCCCGATCGTGCACGTGAACGCGGACGACGCGAGCGCTTGCGTGCGCGCGTCGCGTCTGGCGGTCGCATTCAGGACGAAATTCGCCAAGGATTTCCTGATCAACCTCGTCGGCTACAGACGACACGGGCACAATGAGACCGACGAGCCGTCGTTCACTCAGCCTGTGATGTACGCGAAGATCCGCGCGCACCCGACCGCGCGCGCAGTGTGGGGGTCGCGCCTCGTGCAGGAAGGGGTCGTGACGGAAGAGCAGGCGGCGGCGATCGAAGCGGAAGTGAACGCGAAGTTCGAGGAGGCGCACGCGTCCGCGCAGGCCGACGTGGACCCCGTAGAGCCGCCGCGACCCGAGCCGGGCGCCGCTTCCACGCCCACGGCGGTGCGGTCGGAGCAGCTCGTCGCTCTGAACGAGCGGCTGCTGACCTGGCCGCAGGGACTGAAGGTCAATCCCCGGCTCGCGAAAAACCTCGCGCGCCGCCGCGAGGCGACGGGCGAGGCCGGCGGGATCGATTGGGGTCACGCCGAAGCGCTGGCTTTCGCGTCGATCGTGACCGAGGGCGTATCGATCAGGTTCTCGGGCCAGGATGTGGAGCGGGGAACGTTCTCGCACCGGCAGGCGGTGCTGCACGACTCGGAGACCAACGAGACGTACGTGCCGCTGCAGCATCTGCCGGAGGCGAAGGGCGCGTTCGAGATTCACAACAGCCCGCTGTCCGAGACGGCGGTGCTCGGGTTCGAGTACGGCTTCAGCACCGCCGCGCCCGACGCGCTCGTGTTGTGGGAGGCCCAGTTCGGCGACTTCGTGAACGTCGCGCAGCCCATCATCGATCAGTTCATCGCGTCCGACCACGCCAAGTGGGGACAGGACTCGAGCGTGGTGCTGCTGCTCCCGCACGGCTACGAGGGGCAGGGCCCGGAGCACTCGAGCGCGAGGCTCGAGCGGTTCCTGCAGCTCTGTGCCGAGTCGAACATGCGTGTCGCGTACCCGTCCACGCCGGCGCAGTACTTTCACATCCTGCGGCGCCAGGCCGGACGCTCGCAACGCAGGCCGCTGATCCTGATGCAGCCCAAGAGCCTGCTGCGAATGCCGGAGGCGACCTCGCGGCTCGCGGATCTCACCGAGGGCTCGTTCCGTCCCGTGCTCGACGATGCGAATCGCGTGAATGGCAGGGACCAGGTGAAGCGCCTCGTGTTCTGCACCGGCAAGATCTATTACGACCTGCTGGCGGGCGCCGCGCCGCCGGAAGTCGCGCTGGTCCGGGTAGAGGAGCTGTATCCCTGGCCGCACGAGGATGTGACGCGCGTCGTCGATGCGTATCCGAACGTCACCGAGGTCGTCTGGGCGCAGGAAGAGCCGAAGAACATGGGCGCATGGACGTACGTGGCGCCGTTGCTGCGCGTCTCTACGGGTGACGCGCTGATCACGCGCTACGTCGGCCGCCCCGAGCGGGCGAGTCCAGCGGAGGGGTACGCTGCGTCGCACACCGCCGAGCAGAAGCGCATCGTCAGTTCGGTGTTGTCCCTCGCGCAGCCGGCGCGGGGTCGTAGGGCCGCCCTGACTTCTTCGTGAGCCGAGCTCCGGCCGCCGGGCCGAGGGTCACTCGTCCGGAGACACGCTTCGCTAGACGCTCCGTCCGAGTGACCCTCGTCGCCGGCGCCGTCGCTCTAGCGCTGGCTCCCTTGGCACCGTCCCTTCGCGCGCAGGAGCAGGGCGCAGCGGCGCTGGCGAATGCGATGGCACTGCTGCGTCCGGACGTGCCGCGGGTGCTTTATATCGCTGCGCACCCGGACGACGAGGACACGCGGCTGATCACGTGGCTGTCGCGGGGCGGGCACGCCGAAGTCGCGTACCTGTCGCTGACACGAGGCGACGGCGGGCAGAACCTTATCGGCAACGAACTCGGCGAGGCGCTCGGTGTACTGCGCACGCAGGAGTTGTTGGCGGCGCGGCGCATAGACGGCGCCAGACAATACTTCACGCGCGCATACGACTTCGGCTATTCCAAAAGCGCCGAAGAGGCGTACACGCACTGGCCGCGCGACTCGCTGCTCAACGACGTCGTGAGAGTGGTGCGCTCGTTCCGGCCGCACGTGATTGTGGCGACGTTCTCCGGCACGCCGCGCGACGCTCACGGCCAGCACCAGGTTTCTGGGATGGTTGCGCGAGAGGCGTACGATCTTGCAGGCGACTCGGTTCGATTTCCCGCAGCCGAGTTGGGCGCTCCCTGGACTCCGCTCAAGCTGTACCGGTCCGCTTCCTTCTCTCCGAGCGCAGCGACGCTCGAGATCAGCGTCGGCGAGTACGATCCGTTGAGCGGCGTGTCGTTCGACGAGATCGCGAGCCACAGCCGCTCGCAGCAAAAGTCGCAGGGGACTCGTCCGAATTACCGGCTCGGAGACGTGGTGATCCGGTACCGGCGGGAAGCATCGCGGGTAAATTCCGCTGTCCCGCCTGAACAAGAGCGGTTGATGCTGGACGGGCTACCAGCGACGTCGCGTCCGAGCCGCCGTAACAGCGGCGGCGATCGCGAATCGGCGGCGCCTGCGATCGACTTTCGCACGCCCGCGACAGTCATTCCGTTCATTGCGGGTCACGAGCCACGGAGCGAGAGTGAGCGAGCGCGGTACGAACGCGCCGCGATTCTGGCGACCGGGCTGGCGTTCGAAGCGCTCGCCCCACGTGCCCTCGTCGCGATCGGTGACAGCATTCTGCTCGACTACGCACTTCACAATCGTGGCACCGTGGTCGTGCGCGTCGACTCAGGCCCCGGCGCCATTCCGTCTGGCGCCATCGCGCCGGGGCAGTCCGTGAGATGGACAGGCATGCTGCGCCCCGTACGCAAGTCGCAACCATGGTGGCTCGAGCAGCTGCGCGTGGGCGACATGTTCGCGCCTCCGCTTCCTGCCGAGTCGGATGACCGGATAACGCAGGCAGATTGGCCGCGGGTAAAGGTGAGCATCGCGGGCCTGCCTCAGCCCGTGCAGACGAACGCTCAGCCGGTGCACCGGTTCAGCGAAGTATTCTACGGTGATATATACACTCCGCTCGTAACTGCACCCGGCCTCACGGTCACGCCGGCGCCGACTCGCTCGTTCGTGCGCGCAGGCGTCCCGGTCGAGCGGGACATCTACGTGAGCATTCGGTCGAGCTTCGACTCGGAAAGAAGTGTGACGGTCAGGATCGACCTGCCGCCCGGGCTGGCCGCGATACCAGCGACAGCGCAGCTGGTGATATCTGCTGGCGCGACGCGCACGGTCATCTTCCGCCTTGCTGGTACCGTCGCAGCCGGCGAGCACCATCTCCGGTTGACCGCCGAATCGAACGGGGAAGTGTTCAGGGAAGCCGTGCGAACGGTGGACTACCCCCATATCGCCCTGCAGCAGATGTATGAGCCGGCGGAGATTCGGCTGAGCGCAGTGCCCCTGAACGTTCCCACGGATATGCGGGTGGGATACATCGCGGGGATGGCGGATCCGGGCCCGCAGGTGCTCAGGGAACTGGGTGTCCCCGTGACGCTCATCGAACCGTCGGAGATTGCGCGAATAGACCTCTCGCGTTTCCCGGTCATCGTCGTGGGACCGCGCATGTACGAGGCGAGCCCCGAGCTGGTAGAATACAACGGGCGGCTGATGGACTACGCAAACAACGGCGGGCGTCTGGTCGTGCAGCTCGGGCAGTACATGATGAGCGGGCCGGGAATTCTGCCGTATCGCATCACGATCAATCGTCCGCCCGACCGCGTCACGGACGAGAACGCGCCGGTGGTGATCACCGACTCTACTGCGCGCGAGCTGACTCACCCGAATCGGATCACGATCGCCGACTTCGAAGGCTGGGTGCAGGAGCGGGCCACGTTCATGCCGCGAGAATTCGATCCCCGCTACCGGACGATGCTGGCAATGAACGATCCCGGCGAGCAGCCGGTGCGCAGCTCGATCCTCGTTGCGCATGTCGGTCGCGGGACGTACGTCTATACGACACTTGCGCTCTTCCGGCAGCTGGATCAGGGAGTTCCGGGGGCGGTGAGACTATTTGTGAACCTGCTGGCACCGTGAAAGTGGTTTTTGGTTTTTGGTTTCTTGTTTTTGGTAACGCCCTTCGCCGCCGGTTGTTGCCGCTGTTGCCAAACACCATAAACCAAAAACCACAAACCGCGCTGTTCGCGCTCTGTTTCGCTCTCTCCGCCTGCTCAGGTGATGACCGTACGGTGCTCACGGTCTACTCCCCGCACGGCAAGGACCTGCTCGAATACCTGGAGACGGAGTTCGAGAAAGCCAACCCTTCGATAGACGTTCAATGGGTCGACATGGGGTCGCAGGAAGTTCTCGACCGCGTACGCGCCGAGGCGGCCAACCCGCAGGCCGACGTGTGGTTCGGCGCGCCGGCCGAGGCGTTCGACCGGGCGGCCAAGGAGAATCTGCTCGAGGCGTATACGCCGACTTGGGCGGCGGCTGTGGACGGCGAAGCGCGGCATCCACAACACCTTTGGTACGGGACGTATCTCACGCCCGAGGTAATCGGTTACAACAGCGAGGTGTTGACCGAAAGCCAGGCGCCGCAGGATTGGGACGACGTGGTGGATCCGAAATGGAAGGGCAAAGTCCTGATCAGGGATCCGGTGGCGTCCGGCACCATGCGCGCGATCTTCGGCGCGATCATGCTGCGGTCGCTCGCGCAAACCGGATCGGAGGAAGCAGGTTACGACTGGCTGCGGCGGCTGGACGAGAACACCCGCGAGTACGTGCTGAACCCGACCATCCTGTACCAGAAGCTCGGGCGGCAGGAGGGGATCGTCACGCTGTGGGACATGCCCGACATCGCGACCCTGCAGCAGCGGACGAAGATTCCGGTGGGTTACGTCATCCCGGCGAGCGGCACCCCGCTGCTGGTGGACGCGATAGCGATAGTGCGCGGCACCGGTCAACTCGCGGCCGCGCGCGCGTACTACGAGTTCGTCACGAGCGAGCCTTTGCTGCTGGCGTCGGCCAGGCAATTCCTGCGCATCCCAGCCAGGACTGATTTGCACGCGGACTCGCTGCCGGCCTGGATCCGCGACGCCAACGCGCGCATCAAGCCGATGCCTATGGACCGTCAGATACTCGCACGCGACCTCGACAGGTGGATGAAGTATTGGGACGCCAACATTCGAAACCAGTCGCGCCGTAGGTGACGACGCGTGATGCAGCGGCCGGCACAGCCGGCTTCGGCGGCACGCTCTCTCTTCGCAACATCACCCGCCGGTTCGGCGCGCACACAGCGGTGGACGACGTGTCGCTGGAGGTTGCCCCGGGCGAGCTCGTAGCTCTCGTCGGCGCATCAGGATCCGGTAAGACCACGACTCTCAGAATCGCGGCCGGCTACGAGCAGCCGGACAGCGGCTCGGTGCTCATCGGCGGCAAGGACATCACCCGGTTGCCGCCACAAAAGCGCGCGTTCGGGATGGTGTTCCAGCACTACGCGCTTTTTCCGCACATGAGCGTGGAGCAGAACGTGGCTTTTGGCCTGGAGGCCCGTGGAGTCTCCAGGCGGGCGCGGCTGGAGAAGGCGCGCGCGGGGCTCGCCGGTGTCGGGCTCGGCGGCGCCGGCGGGCGGCCGGTGCAGTCGCTGTCCGGCGGAGAGCAGCAGCGGGTGGCTGTGGCGCGAGCGTTGGTGATCGAACCCCGCGCGCTGCTGCTGGACGAGCCGCTGTCGAACCTCGACCCCGTACTGCGACAGTCGATGCGTGACGACCTCAGCGCGCTCCTGCGGCGCGCGGACGTGCCCGCGCTATTGGTGACCCACGATCAGGAGGATGCGTTCGCCATCGCGGATCGTGTCGCGCTGCTGAGCCGCGGCCGGATCTTGCAGAATGGGACGCCGGCTGAGCTGTACAACAATCCGGCGTCGCTCGAGGTCGCCAGATTCATTGGCCGGGGCGCGCTGGTCCCGTGCACCATCAGCGGCGATCGCGCGGTAGTTACGATAGGCGGGCGCGCGCTCTCGTTTCCGGTGATAGGAGACCCGGCGCGACTCAGCGCCGGTCGGGCGCACGCAATCCTCCGGCCGGAGCTGCTTCAGCTCGCCGACGCCGACGCGACTGATGCGTGGCAGGGAATCGTGCTCGCGCGCCGCTTCGCAGGGTCGAGCATCGTGTACCGGATCGAGCTGGCCCCGGACATCGTGGTCGAGATATCGGGCTCGGACGGTAGCGCGCAAATCGGCAAGCGCGTGGGAGTGCGGCCACACGGCGGCCCCGTCCCCGTGGTCGGAGAGTAGCGTGCGACGCCCGGCCACCGGCACGTGGCTGCTCGCGCTTCCCGTTCTCCTGCTACTGCTGTGGACCGTGTTGTATCCCAAAGCCGCCGTCATACTCGGCAGCTTCGAGGGCGGCCTGCAGCACTGGCGCGAGTTCGTCGCGAGTCCGGCGGACCGCGAAGCATTGAGGAGCACGCTCGTCATCTCGGTCGCGTCCGTGTTCGCGGCACTCGCTATCGGGGTACCGCTGGCGTTCCTGCTCACGCGGTTCGAGTTCCCCGGGCGGCGCGCTCTCCGAATCGTCGCGACGCTGCCCGCCGCGCTGCCCCCGCTGGTCGGCGTCATCGCGTTCCTGTTTCTATACGGCGAGAGCGGCGTCGTCACGCGGGCAGTGCAGAATCTTTTTGGAATGTCTGAATCGCCATGGAGGCTGACCGGGCTCTGGGCGATCGTCTTCGTGCACGCGTACACGATGTACGTGTTTGTCTTCCTGTTCGTCTCAGCCGGTCTCGAGCGCTTCGACATCACTCTGGATGAGGCGGCAGCCGGGCTCGGCGCGTCGCCGCGGCATCGACTCCGCCGCGTCACGCTCCCGCTGCTGCTGCCGGCGATCGCGGGCTCCATGCTGCTCGTCTTCATGAACTCGCTCGGCTCGTTCTCCGCGCCGTACGTGTTCGGCGGCGGGATCCGCGTGCTGTCAACGCAGATCCTCGCATCGAAGCTCAACGGAGCCATGGGGCTGGCGTACGTAGAGACGACGGTGCTGGCGCTTAGCGCCATCGCCGCGCTTGCCCTGTTTCGCCTGCTGCAGCGCAAGCGCAAGGTGGCCAGCACGGGGAAAGGGTCGGTCACGCGGCGCGCGATCCGCTCGCGGCCCCTGCAGGTGCTGCTGGCGATCGCCGGCGCGGTGGTCGTGGTCGCTCTGATATTGCCACATCTAATGGTGATACTCGTGTCGTTCGCGCGCGACGGCGTCTGGACCACACAGATCCTGCCGCCCGAGTACACGCTGGAGAATTACCGGCGGCTCGCTACCGACGCACAGCTCTGGCGGCCGATCTCGAACAGCGTCGTAATGGCGCTCATCGCGACGGCCGCGAACATCGTCGTATGCTTCCTGGCCGCGTACCTGCTGGTGCTGCGACGCTTCGGCGCCAGGCCGCTGCTCGGTCTGCTGGTAGCGTTACCCTGGGCGATACCCGCGACCGCCATTGCGCTCGGTCTCGCCGCTACGTTCAATCAGAACGATCTCACCACCGGACGTATCGTGCTGGTGGGAACGTTCTGGATCCTCCCGCTCGCGTACTTCATCCGCAACATCCCGCTGGTCGCGACCGCGGCGGAGAGCTCGCTGCGCCAGCTCGACCCGGCTCTGGAGGACGCAGCGCGCGGGCTGGGCGCGTCGTGGTGGCTGACGATGCGGAAGGTGGTAATTCCGGCGGCGCGGCCGGGCCTGATCGCCGGCGGGTTGCTCGCCGCGGTGACCGCGGTCGGTGAGTTCGTCGCCAGCATAGTGCTGTACACGCACGCCAACAGGCCGATTTCGATCGAGATCCTCGCCCAGCTCCGCGCGCTCGCGTTCGGAACGGCTGCTGCGTACAGCGTACTCCTCATCCTGCTGGTCCTCGCGATGGCCATCGGTGCGAGGACCGTCGAGGAGCAATACGCGTGACGATTCCCGTCGCGCACCCGGCTCCGCAACGGCCGCACGTGGTGATCATCGGTGGCGGATTCGCGGGTCTCAACGCCGCGCGCGCGCTCCGCCGGGCTCAGGTGCAGATCACGCTGGTCGACCGGACCAATCATCACCTCTTCCAACCGCTGCTGTACCAGGTAGCCACTGCGTCCCTCTCTCCCGGGGACATCACGGCGCCGATCCGATGGATACTGCGCCGCCAAAAGAACGTCTTCGTCATGCTCGGCGAGGTTACCGGCATCGACGTCGCATCGAGAACTGTGTCGCTGGATTCGGCACGACGGTGGATCACCTACGACTATCTGGTGCTGGCTCCGGGCGGCCGGCATTCGTATTTCTCGCACCCGGAATGGGAGTCGCTCGCGCCTGGGCTGAAGTCCATCGAGGACGCAGTGGAGATGCGGCGCCGCTTCCTGCTCTCGTTCGAGCGGGCGGAGCTGTGCGACGATGACGCTGAGCGCGCCGCGTACCAGACGGTCGTGATCGTGGGTGCCGGCCCGACGGGCGTGGAGCTCGCCGGCGCCATCCCCGATATCGCCTACAAGGCGCTTCCCCGGGACTTTCGCAGAATCGACACCCGGATGACGCGCGTCATCCTCGTCGAGGCGGGCGATCGCGTGCTGCCCGCGTACCCGGCAGCGCTGTCGCAGCGGGCCAGGCGCGACCTGGAGGCCCTAGGCGTGGAGGTGAGGCTCAACTCCATCGTCACCGAGGTGCGTGCTGATCGCGTCTGCATCGGCGACGACTCGATTCCCGCGCGCACCGTGTTCTGGGCGGCGGGGAACGAAATCTCGCCGCTGACGAGGTTCCTCGGCGCGTCGCTGGACCGGGCCGGACGCGTGCTGGTCGAGCCCGATCTCACCGTCGCCGGGCATCCGGAGGTATTCGTCATCGGCGACGCCGCGCACATCGTATGCGGGGGACGCACCGTGCCGGGCGTCGCGCCTGCGGCGATGCAGCAGGGGAGAGCGGCGGGACGCAACATCGCCCGCTCGCTCGCGGGAAAGGAGCGGGTCCCGTTCGACTATTTCAACAAGGGCGATCTCGCGACCATCGGAAGACACAAGGCAGTCGCCGACTTCGGCCGCTTCCACTTCGGCGGCCGACTGGCTTGGTGGCTATGGCTGACGATTCACATCACGTACCTGATCGGCTTCCGCAACCGCGCCACCGTGCTTATCGAATGGGCGTACGCTTATTTCACGTACCAGCGCGGCGTGCGGCTGATCACGGGCTCGGAGCGGGCGCCGGATCGCGCCTGAACTCACCCCAGTCCGACAGGCGCAGCGTCTCGACTTTCGCGCTCGGACCGATTGTGAAAGTGGCGAACGACCGCCCCATCATCGGATCGCGCCACGTAATGCGAAACGTGTCGTAGTGCCAATGGGAGACGTCGCCCACCCATGACGGGCCGGCGTCAGCGACGAGCTTGCTCCCGTCCAGCCGGATGCTGACCTGCCCAAAGAGGCTGTCCGAGTACGTGCCCGCGTAGCTCGACAGCGCGAGCGACGGGCGGGTGCGCCCGATTCTGTCGGCCGCCATTTTCCGCTCCATCGAATCAGACCGCGCAATTCCATCGCGCCTCAGCTTGAAAAAAATCTCCGCCCAATCATTTGGCGGGCCGCCGAGGTGCATGTCCCAGACGCGCCGCATGACCGCCGTCGTCAGCAGCACCTGGTTCATGTTGACGAGCACTACGACGCCGATGTTCTCCTCCGGCATGAACCCGACGATCGAGCTCATCCCGTCGAGGTTGCCGGCATGCCAGAGAATCCTGCGGCCGCGATAGTCCTCGGTGTTCCACCCGAGCGCATAGGCGCGGAAATGCGTCGTCGGGTTGATGCGCTCGGCGATCGTATCCAGTGGCACGATGGTGTGCGGACGTCGCATCTCCCGCATCGACGCCGGACTGATCAGCTGCCTACCGCCGAATCTTCCGTTGGTGAGCTGGAATCGCACCCACTGGGCCATGTCACGGGCGCTGGAGTTCATCGCCCCCGCGCCGCCGATGTTGTCCACGTTCCGGTACGGAAGCGCCACGACCTTCCTGTCCACCAGCGCATGCGGCTGGGCGACGTTAGGCTTGCCCGCGAGATCTCGCACGCTCGTGTTCGTCTCGTCCATTCCGAGCGGGGTGAAAAGCCGCTCGTCGATAAGCTCATCCCAGCTCTTTCCGGTCACGCGCGCCGCTGCCTGGCTCGCGGCGACGTACATGACGTTCTGGTAGCCATAGCTCGAGCGGAAGCTCGAAGTCGGCCGTAAAAAGCGGACGCGCCGGATGACCTCGTCGCGATCGATCGGCGTTCCGTACCAGCTGAGGTCGCCGCGCGAGAGGCCGCTGCGATGGCTCAGGAGATCCCGGATCGTTAGCTCGCGCGTGACATATGGGTCGTACAGCTGAAAGCCGGGCAGGTGCATCGCTGCGGGATCGTCCCACCGCATCTTCTTCTCGTCCACCAGCATCGCGATCAACGCGGACGTGAAGGCCTTGGTGGTGGAGGCTGCCGCGAACAGGGTTCGCTCATTCACGCGCGCCGTGTCTCCGATCCTGCGCACTCCGTATCCGCGCGCGTGGACGACCGAGTCGTTCCGCACTATCGCGATGGCAAGGCCCGGCACCTGCCAGCCGGACAACGCGCTTTCGATGTAGCGATCCAGCTCCGCGAAAGCGTCGCCCTGCGCGCCTGCGGTGCATGGCAGGAATAGCAAAATCGCAGCCCCGTACCTGCGCTGGATTCGAGTCGGGCTCATACGGACCATCCCATGGATTCGAGGTGTGGACATGTCTGATTCACGCGGCGGGCTCTACGGCAGGAGCGGCGGCCGCGACTTTCGTCCCGCCACCCGCGTCGATTCCAAATCCCAGAAAGATCGTACCGCCGATGAGTAAGGCCGAGGTATAAAAAGGAACGCCGTGGCCGAGCTGATCGTACGCGAAGCCGGCCCACAAAGGGACGATGACGCGGGCGAGTCCGCCGAACGTCTGCTGCACACCCATGTACAGTCCGCGCTCGTTGCTCGGAATCAATCTCGACAGCAGGGAAGTGACGCATGGGAAGGTGAACGCGGTCCCGAGTGGAACGAGGGCAATCGCGAGCGCAAGCAGCACATAATGTCGCGCGAATGGAATCGACCCCAGTCCGATCGCCAGCAGGATGAGGCCGATGCGCGACAGGCGCACTTCGCCGAAGCGATCCACGAGCGTGCCGAGTATCCCGGCGCGCGTGATGACCGAGATCACGCCGAGGTACGTGAACACCATCCAGATCCGATCCGGGCCCACGGCCCATTCGTCCAGCAAAAAGAGCGCGAGGATCGCGGTCATCCCGGAGAACGCGCCCATCGCGATGGCGTAGATCCAGATGAGCCTGGGTGCGGGCTCGCCGGAGTGGGTCACTACGCGCATGATCGCGTGGCGGGACGCGCCGGGTCGCTTCACTGCGGCCTCGGTCATGTCGCGCGACTCTCTGAGAAAGCGAGAGGCGAAGGCGATGTTCATGACGCACAACGCCGCGGCGACGAGCCCCGGGCCGGGGCGACCGAGCAGCAATGCCAGCGAGCCGAGGGGCGGTCCCAGCGCCACGCCCAGGTTCGTCGCGGCTGAGAGCCATCCAAGAGCTTTCGCTCGATTCTGCGGCTCCGTAGAATCGGCGACGTACGCCTGGATCACGCCGACCGTTCCGCCGCCCGCGCCCTGCACGATGCGCGAGAGCAGCAGCAGCCAGAGCGACGTCGCGAACGCAAACACGACGTAGGCGATGGCGGCGGCGGCAAGTCCTACCAGCAGCGCCGGCTTTCGTCCGTGCCTGTCGGAGAAGCGGCCCCAGAGAGGCGCGCTGATCAGCTGCGCGGCAGTGAACGACGAGACGAGTAGCGCCACTTCAATCCCGCCGCCGCCGAGCTCGTCGGCGTAGTACGGGAGCAACGGCAGGATCATGAGCAATCCCACCATGTCCACGAAGTTCGTGACGATCAGTATGAACAGCTTCCCGCGCGTGGCGGAGGAAAAACGGCCGCGGACTGTCTGATTCATGAGTGCGGGTCGACGGGCGATGCTATCGGGCTTCCGGCCTACGCGCCTCGCGCTAAGAC